>JALCBY010000006.1:0-1099 GCA_028066055.1 Hyphomicrobiaceae bacterium | reverse complement strand
GTGCCGCTGCCCATGAGGCCGAGCACGCGCGCGCCACCACGGCTCACGTCGATGATGCGGCCTCTGATGAACGGACCGCGGTCGTTGATGCGCAAGCGGACGGTGCGTCCATTGCGCAGGTTTTTCACTTCCACAATGGTGCCGAACGGCAATGTCCGGTGGGCGGCCGTCATGCCGTCCGGGTTGTAGCGCTCGCCGTTGGCGGTCTTTGTACCCATCTGGTACCAGGAGGCGATTCCGGTCTGGGTGTTCGCCTGGGCGGCAGATGCGCCAAGCAGTACCGTTGCGGTCAGACCAAAGGCCGCGATTATGTTCCCCGCACGAATCATATGTGCTTTCTCCATCTCTTCACTTGTCTTGGGAGGTGTGGGCCCGGCTCAGGGCCGGGCAGAATACGGGCGCATCACGCTGCCCGTTTTTGTGCACTGCGGGAAGTTACGGAAAAAAAAGGCAGAAACGTGACGAACTTCGGGTAGGGGCATGGTCTTGATGTTTATTTCTCGATAGCAGCACTGTGCCTGCTGCAAAAAGCCGGGGTCAGTGATATCGTTTCGGTACGCACAAACGAGGGAGGTCTTCCATGGATTTGACAGGTCTTTTGGTGCAGGTGATTGCCGGCGCCGTCGGTGGCAATGCCGCAGGTGCCGCAATGAAACGTTATTCGCTCGGCACGCTCGGTAACACCATCGCAGGTGTCCTCGGCGGTGGCATCGGCGGTCAGCTCATCGGGCCAATGATCGGCACGGCGATCGAAGGTTTCGTCAGCGATATTGCCGGAGGCGCCGTGGGCGGCGCCATTCTGATGGTGATCGTCGGTGTCGTCAGACAGATGATGGGTAAATAGCAGACGTCGTCTCGCTGGCGCTGTTTCCGTCATCTCTGCGGCAGTTTCTTTATCGCCGCCGTGATCCTGCCTTGTCACGCACACGCAGGCGGGCATTCAGTCGGGCCGTGCCATATTCTTCGGCGCTGGTCATGACTCACGGGTGGATTCCCGCTGAAGCCCGCACCCGCGAAAGCGGATGCGGGAATGACGGTTATCCGGACCGGATGATCCCCATGCGATTCCGGATTGACTGAGGGACGTTCAATTCCTTGT
>JALCBY010000026.1:48736-50818 GCA_028066055.1 Hyphomicrobiaceae bacterium | reverse complement strand
GTGCGCGAATCGGGCGCAATGCGTTGCGTTAACCATGATTTCGTGAAAACTTTCGGGCGCGTGGTGAGAAAGGGGTAGATCGTAGCCTGCGGCGGCTGCGGCCACGCGCGTAACGGGTTGGGCGCGAGCGTGCGTCCTGATGAGGATAAGTATTCATGTTTGGTTCGAGTGATAATAACGAAGAGACCCTGATTGCAGCGAGTCTGAAAATCGAGGGGAAGGTCATTGCGGACGGTTTCGTCCGCGTTCACGGCAAAATCAACGGCGATCTGCAGTGCACGTCACTGGTGATCGGTCCCAATGCGGAAATCACCGGTTCCGTATCGGCGGACTCCGTCGTGGTTGACGGCCGTGTCGAGGGCCCGATCCGCGGGGACGACGTTGTGCTGAAGTCGCAGGCCCACGTGCTGGGGGACATCTACCACACCTCCCTGTCGATGGATAAAGGCGCGGTTTTCGACGGCCGCTCCAAGATGGTCGACAAGGAAAAGAAGGCCGCGCTGGAGAAGAAGGCGGACGCAAAGACCGACGGGGCTTCCGCCTCAAGCAGCGCGTCTTCATCTTCGTCCGCACAGCAGCAGGCCAAGTCCACCAAGGCGGCTTAACTCCCACAAAAGGGGGGTTTGCTTCAACACATAAAACGTTAAGGCGCGCGGGCAACCGCGACGCTCGACAAGCCATGCGCGCTCGCGCATGGTGGCGGCCCCATGAATGCGCGAGACTTTTCCATACGTGAAGCGGAGCGGGACGACGCGGAGACGCTGGCTGAACTGATGCGCGCGCTGCACGCGCATCTGAAAGAGCCGACCGAGCATATCTCGGCGGACGCCCTGCGCCGCGACATCTTCACCGCCGACAGCGTGCACACGGTGCTGGTTGCCGAACGGGCGGGCGAGCTTATCGGCTACGCGCTGTTCCACGAAACCTACGAAAGCATCTACGCCCAGCGCGGCGCCTATATGGCGGATCTCTATGTGGCGGAGACGGCGCGGCGGCAGGGAGTTGCTCGGGCGCTGGTGGCGGCGGTCGCGTCCGCGGCGCGGGCGCGCAGGCTCAGGTTTCTGTGGTGGGTGTCGGAAAGCTGGGATGAAAACGCGCAGCGCTTCTATGCCGCGCTCGGCGCGAGCCACGAACCTTACGTGGCCCATGCGGTGTCCTTCGAAACCTTCGATGCGCTGGCGGAGGAGGGCGACAAGCGAGATGGGGCCCGGCCGTCAAAATAATCCTCTGGGCCTGCGCGATCCGTGCTAAGCCACCCGGCGGGGCGCACACGCATCTCGCGCGACACCTCACCAAACAAGAACACTCGGAAACTTTCAGGGGGACGGAACCCATGCCCATTCAGCAATACAAGACCGACTTCAAAACCCTCTCTGCAGACGAACTCGAAAAGTGGCGGGAGTTTCCCCCGGCCATCGTGTCCGACTGCATGAACCGGACCCAGGTGATGGCCGGTGCGATCAAGCCGGTGGCGCAGGGCATACGCGTGCTGGGCCAGGCGCGCACGGTCACCGCCATGGTGGGCGACAATTCCGCCGTGCACACGCTCATCGGCATGGCGCAGCCGGGCGAGGTCATCGTCGTCGACGCCGGCGGTTTCGAGGACACCGCCATCTGGGGCGGCATCATGACCCGCGCCGCGGTGCAACAGAAGATCGGCGGTCTGGTGGTGCATGGCGCGGTGCGCGACGTGGCCGAAATCATCGAATTGGGCCTGCCCTGTTTCTCAAGTGCCGTCGTTCCCGCGGGGCCCCACAAGGGTTTCGGCGGCATCATCGACGGCCCGATCGCCTGTGCAGGCTGTCCGGTGCGCCCGGGCGATATCGTCATCGGCGACGACGACGGCGTGTGCGTGGTGCCGCTCGAGCGGGCGGATGAAATCCTCAAAGCCTCCGCCGCGAAGGTCGCCCAGGAAGACGAAACAATGGCCAACACCGACAAGGGCATCCTGCCGTCGGACCGGTTCGACTTCGGCGAAATCGAGATTATCGGTTAGGGAGCGCCAACGTCCTTTGCTCCGTAAGGAACGTCATTCCGGTTCGCGTGCAAGACACAATCCGGGAGTCTGCCCTTAATCGTCAT
>JALCBY010000026.1:48538-48636 GCA_028066055.1 Hyphomicrobiaceae bacterium | reverse complement strand
TCCGGTTCGCGTGCAAGACACAATCCGGGAGTCTGCCCTTAATCGTCATTCCGGCCCCCGCCTGCGCGGGCACAGGCTTCAGCCGGAATCCAAATGTA
>JALCBY010000026.1:0-48438 GCA_028066055.1 Hyphomicrobiaceae bacterium | reverse complement strand
GATCGCGCGCCGGATTGAGGTGTTGGGCAAAATGGATGTACGGGCCGCCGCTTGTCCGGGATGACGGTTGATTGAACCGATGTTCGGAGTTCCCCTTAACCGTCATTCCGGCCCCCGCCTGCGCGGGCACAGGCTTCAGCCGGAATCCAAATGTAGCGTGCCACACGCACCGCGGTCGGAAGCTGGATCCCGGATCGCGCGCCGGATTGAGGTGTTGGGCAAAATGGATGTACGGGCCGCCGCTTGTGCGGGATGACAGCGTTGGATTGTGTTCGGAGTTCCCCTTAACCGTCATTCCGGTTCGCGTGCAAGACACAATCCGGGAGTCTGCCCTTAATCGTCATTCCGGCGAACGCCGGAATCCAGATGTGGCGTGCCACACGCACCGCGGCCGGAAGCTGGATCTCGGATCACGTGCTGCGCCTTCCGCGCGCACTGTCCGGGATGACGGCGCGACGATCCTTGAAACGGCTGGGCCCCGGTGAGACCCGTCAGTTCTTCAGCTCGTAGGTGACGGTCACGCGGGCGCTGATCTTCTGTTCGCCGGGCGCGACGGGTACGGGCGCGGATTCCGCGCGCGCCGCGCGGGCGAAGACCGGGCGGGGCGGACGGCTGATCGAACCCTCGGTTATGCTCATCACCTTGCCAAGCTTGACCTTGGCGCTTTTGGCGTAAAGTTCTGCCTTTCGGCGCGCATCGGCCATGGCGTCCTCGCGCGCTTTGTCCTCGATCTCCTGTGGATCATCGACGCCGAACTGGATGCCGTTGATCTGGTTGGAGCCCGAACTCACCGCCTGGTCGAGCACGTTGCCGAGATTGTCGAGGTTGCGCACCACGACGCGCACCGAGTTGGTGACGCGGTAGCCGTCGATCGTCGGCGGCTTGTTGTCTTTGTAATACCGGAATTTCGGATTAACGGAAAAGTTCGTCGTCTGGATGTCCTTGGGCTCAACCTTCTGGCCCTTGAGTTCGACCATCACGCGGCTCATGGCGGCGGTGTTTTTCTCGAGCGCCTCAGCCGCCGTGGTGCCTTCGCTCACCACGCCGATGGAGATGTTTGCGATGTCGGGCTTGGCGGAGGCGGTGCCGGTGCCGTTGACGCGCACGAAGGGCTTGTCGTCTTTCGCAAGCGCGGCTGCGGCGGGCACGGCGAGGAGGGTGAAGGCGAGGGCGAAGGGAGCGAGAGAACGGATCATGGCGCGTGTTCTTTCTTGTTGGCCGTCGGTGGACATGCGGCAGCGTGCCGGCGGAACCGGAAAACGCACAAGCTTATTGTGCAACCGCTTCGCCGAGCCGTGAAACTCTGATATAGGAGCGGCGGGCGACAAACCCAAGGGGGGCCCGTAGCTCAACTGGTTAGAGCCGACGGCTCATAACCGTCTGGTTGCAGGTTCGAGTCCTGCCGGGCCCACCACTTCCTGATCCCGCTCGGGTGCACTTCCTGCGCAGCCACACAGCCAAGGCGAGGACCCATGACCGACCGGCACACAGACAGGCCGGCCCTGGCAATCGCCATCATGATCATCGCCGTGATGGCGCTCGTTGCGACAAACGTCTGCGTCAAGCTCATCGGTCCGGATACGAACGCGGTGCAGGTCGTCTTCATCCGCAATATGGTCGCGTCCCTCGTGCTCTTCCTCTTCGTCCTGCGCGACGGACGGGTGGCATCCTTCAGGTTCCGGCGGCCGGGCCTGCAGCTCCTGCGCGCCTTTGCCGGGATCTCCGGAATTGCCTGCTATTACTACGGTGTGCAGCGTATCTCCGTCGGCGAGGTGACGGTCATCTCGCAGGCGACACCGTTGTTTGTCGCCGCGCTCGCGGTACCGATCCTGAAGGAGGCGGTCGGCTGGCGGCGCTGGTCGGCGATTCTTCTCGGCTTTATCGGTGTCGTCGTTGCGCTCGGTCCCGTGCGCCAGGCGGGGTTTCCCGGTCTCGTTGTTGTCCTGGGAGCACTGCTGTGGGCCGTTACCATCCTCACCGTGCGTATGCTGGGCAGGACCGAAAGCCCGGCCGCGACCACTTTTTACTACATGGTGATCGGCACGCTGATCACAGGTGTGGCCCAGCCCTGGGTGTGGAAGACGCCGCCGAGCGATCTCTGGGTGCTCTTTGTGGCGGCAGGGGTGCTCGGCGCCATGGGGCAGTTGCTGGTTGCCCATGCGCTGCGCGTCGGCGAGGCCTCTATCGTCACGCCCTTCAACTACACCGCCATCATCTGGGGCGTCGCGGTCGATTTCTTCCTCTGGCAGGTATTTCCGACGGTGTGGACGCTCGGCGGTGCGGCCATCATCACGATTGCAGGGCTCTACCTCTTCCGCCGCGAAGCGGCAGTGAAGGAGGCGAGCTGACGAGATGAGATGCGGTTTCTTCAATTGTCCGCACCCGCGGGGAGGACATTTTCTGATCCTTGGCACCTGCCAGCACGCGCTTTGTGCATTCGGGTCGTTTCTTGCCGTGCCGCCGCAGAGACAAGGCGGGACCCCATGACCAACCGGCACACGGACAGGCCGGCCCTGGCGATCGCCATCATGATCATCGCTGTCATGGTGCTCGTCGCGATGAACGCTTGTGTGAAGCTGATCGGTCCGGGATATAACGCGGTCCAGGTCACCTTCATCCGCAACCTGATCGCCGCCTTTGTGCTGTTTCCCTTCGTGATGCGCGACGGCGGCATTGCGTCACTCAAGACCCGGAGGCCGGGGCTGCAATTGCTGCGCTCCCTGTCCGGCATCGCCGGCGTCACCTGTTACTTTTACGGCGTGCAGCATCTCCCCATCGGCGAGGTCACGGTCATCTCGCAGGCGACGCCCCTGTTCGTCGCAGCCCTTGCCGTGCCGATCCTGAAAGAGAGCGTCGGCTGGCGGCGCTGGTCGGCAATTGTCGTCGGCTTCGTCGGCGTGATCGTTGCGCTCGGCCCCGTGGGGCAGATCGGGTTACCCGGCCTTGTCGTTGTGGCCGGCACGCTGCTGTGGGCCGTTACCATCCTAACCGTGCGCACACTGGGGAGGACCGACAGCCCTGCCACCACCACCTTCTATTACATGGTGCTCGGCACGCTGATTGCGGGCGCCGCCCAGCCCTGGGTATGGAAGACACCACCGAGCGATCTCTGGATTCTCTTCGTGGCGGCCGCTGTGTTCGGCGCCGCAGGGCAACTGCTCATCGCCCACGCACTGCGCATCGGCGAAGCCTCCATCGTTACGCCCTTCAACTACACCGCCATCGTCTGGGGCGTCGCGGTCGACTTCTTCCTCTGGAACGTGTTTCCGACCGTTTGGACGCTCGGTGGTGCGGCCATCATTACACTCGCTGGGCTCTATCTGTTCCGCCGCGAGGCGGCGGTAAAGGAGAAAAGCTGACTAACCACGAGGCGATTTGTCCGTTTGTCGGCGCGCGTGAATGCGGTATGAACCGGGCCCGCGGCGCCTGCCGCCACCGATTTTAGCAAAAAGCGCTAAGCTCATGAATTCATTGCGCATCCTTCATCTTTCTGATGACCGGCCGGGGCATTATCATCTGGCGGACGGCGTTATCGCGGCGATTTCGCGGCGGCGTGCAGTCGACGAACAGAAGGTCGTGATCGCGCGCCGCTGGATGATACCCGGGCGGACCCTGCGCACGCTTTGCGCATCCCGCGCCGTCTCGCCGGCCCATTTGCTGCGGATCGGTTACGGGCTTGATCCTGCCACGCTGCAACCGGCTGACCTGGTGATCTCGTCGGGTGGTGAAACGCTCCCCCCCAACGTCGCGGCGGCGCGGCTGCTCGGTACGGAGAACATTTTCATCGGGTCGAGGCGCGGCGTCGATTCAGAGAACTTCTCGCTGATCGTGAGCTCCTATGATCGCCATCAGGGGCAGGACCGGCATCTGGTCACGCTGAAGCCTTCCGCACTGGACCCGGATGCGCTGGGACGGCCGAATCGTGTGCCGACCTTTACACCTGACCGGTTGCCGAAGATCTGCGGCCTGCTGGTCGGTGGGGATTCCGGGCTCTTCAAATACACCGCGCAGGAATGGTCTGAGTTGTTTGATTTTGCGCGCGCCGTGTCGCGGGCTTGGGGCACGCGGTGGCTCGTTTCCACATCGCGGCGCACTCCTCCCGAAATTGCCGAGGCCGCGTTCGAACTTGCCAAGGACAAGGACACGGTCCTCGACTTTGTCGACTACAGGTTCGCGGGGCCGGGAACGCTGGAGAAGATTTTTTCACGGGCCGATGCGATCCTGTGTTCGGAGGACTCCAGCACGATGATCTCGGAAAGCATCTGGGCGCGGCTGCCGGTTGTCGGCGTGTCGCCGAACCGCCATTCCTTCAAGGCCGAAGAGGCGGACTATCGTGCCATGATGCTGGCCAACGACTGGTGCCGGTTCCTGCCCATTGCCGGACTGACGCCGGAGCGTTTCGGTGAGGCGCTTTCCCAGATCAAACCGCTCCGGGAAAATCCGCTCGATACACTTGCCGGCGATTTGAAGGCTCGGTTGCCCGCCCTGTTCTGAAGCTGAAAGCCTTCCCACAAACAAGAAGGGCTGCCCCGGAACCCGGTTCAGCCCTTCCATTGTCTGCTTCACGAAAGTCTTCTAACGGACCGCTTGAGCTGAAACAGGAGTGCTAGTGAATCTCGGCAGAGGCGAGATTCCAGGTCCGCGCGAGATACTCTCGCGAATGATGACAATGAGACACTGGATCACCTCCTTTCGGTTGTTGATAGGAATGTTCCGAGCTTGAAGTGCTTCGCGCGATTGCGCAAGTGCCTTTCGTGCCAATTGGCAACGGTCGGTCCGCTACGGTTGGGAGAAACTCCGCGCGATCAGGTTCCGATAGACGTCCAGCTGACGTGGCAGATAGGTGCGGTCATCGAGTAGTGCTGAGATGATCATGCCGCCTTCCACGATAGAAAGCGTCATTTCGGCAAGGGCAATGATGTCTACATCCTCGCGCGGCGGATATACTTTGGCGATGCGTTTTAGCCTGGCAATGATTCCGCCGCGGTTCCGCTCCAGCAGGCCGAGGCCGATCTCGCGGATGCCCTTGATGTGATACTGATCCTGGAATGTATAGGCGTTGACGAGAAATCCGTGATTGAACGAGGCGTCGTTCTCGATCATCTCCGAAAACAGCTTGATGGCGATGAGATAGCTGTGAAGAGGGTCGTTGTGCAGATCGTCGGCACGAAGGAACATGTTGTCCAGCATTGTCATCTGCCGCTCGGTGCAGCGCTGCACGAGCGCAAGGCCGAGGTCGTTCTTGCTCTTGAAGTGATACAGGAAGCCGCTTTTTGAAATGCCGGCAGCCGCGGCCAGCTCGTCGAGCGAGATGTTGGCGAAGCTTTTCTCCAGCGCCGCCTCCTCGGCAAGCTGAAGAAGTGTCTCCCGCATCTCCCCTTTCCGAGGGCGTCCAACGGCTTTGTGATCCCTCGTCATCTGTAAAACAGCGTCCATTTTCCCGACCGCGGGTGCAGTTGAAGTCGTCATCAGGTTTCCTCGCTAGATGAGCGCTGGCGCCAATTTTTCAAGTAACCAACGGAAGTTGTTACACAAAAGAAACACGAAACCCACCGACCTCAAGTCCAGTGTGGGGAACAGTTCTCGCGCCCCATCTCCTGTCGCAACCACGGCACACGCCGTTTTGAACAGACCTTGAAAGTTCAACTGACAGGAGAGTGACATGACCATTAAAAGCAATATGGCGCTCAGCGCTGCACGCAAACTCGGTATCGCCATGGTGGCGACCGGCGTTTTTACGATTTCGGGCGGCCTTGCTGCCCCGCAGAATGTTAAGGCGTTTGGTATTAGCGACGCCTTCGGCTTTGTAGAGGATGTCTGGGAGATTGGCGCAGATGGCCTTGAGCGTGCCGGACGCGCGATCGGGGAAAAAGCTAGAGACACTATGACCGGCTCGATCACCCCGACCGGTCCGCGCCGAGGCCGCCGCGTCACGGGCCGACCGGTTCAGGGTGGAAACGCAGCGCTGCCGCCCACTCGCAACTCAGGCCGGCCGAGCTCTGCGCTGCCGCCTTCGCGTAGTTCGTCGTCGAGCAGTGCCCGTCCAACGAACGGAGGCTCGGCCCTGCCGCCCCCGCGCGAGACTTCGTCGAACAATTCGCGCCCCTCTGGCAGTTCAGCGCTTCCCCCTCCGCGCGGTGAGTCTTCGAGCAGCTCGCGCCCGTCCGGCAGTTCCGCCCTGCCGCCGCCGCGCCGCCCCAACGAGACCGTTCCGGTCGATCCGGGCCAGCGCCCCTCGCCGATCACGGAAGAAGATATCAAGCCGCCTCTCTGCAATTCGAAGTTTGAAAACTGCAGTGACGATCACCACCACGATCATTGGAAAGAGAAGTGGAAGAAGGCGAAGAAGTGGATCAAGGACCGTAAGAAGCGGGGCAAAAAATCCGGCAATGGCGGTTTGCGCGACAAGTCTGTCTGGGGCAACCCGGTGAGCTTGGACAAAAAGAAGAAGGTCCGCAAGATCAAGCGCAACGGCAAGACATTTGAGGTCCACAGCCAGGGCGGCAAGACAGTCGTGAAGCGCCCCAAGCGGAAAGGGGCCAAGCACAACGGCGCCCGGAGCCAGATGAAGCGCAACAATATCCGCAACAGCCAAGCCAAGCGCACCGGTGCGCGCAAGGTGCAGGTCAAGCGTAACAATGTGCGCCGCGTAATCCGGGTCAACCGGAACAATGGCCGCCGCGGCTGACAAGCCGACTGCAGGACGGAGAAGGTGGTTTTCTTTGGGCACCGCTCCGGTCGAGAGACCGGGGTGGTGCTTTTCGTCGCGGGCGCTACCTTTGGTTCCATGCAGGACCGGGCTCATGCTAGATCGAGTCAGCCGTCGCATCTCCGGCTGATCATCGAGATGATAGCTATCTACGTAGTGGCGCCGCTTGGCGCCTACGCGCTGGTGTATGAGGTAGGCGTTCCGTTGCTCGGCGTGCTGGGACCCGTGTTCATGGCCTTCGTCCTTGTGCTCAGTCTCGACCGGACATTTCGCTGGCGTGACCTTTTCTTCACGCCCGTCGTACGGGCCGAGCTTTCGAGCATTGCCTCACTCTTTGTCGTGTTGGGAAGCGTGATCGTGGGCATCGCCTATTTTCTCCACCCCGCGCAGTTCTTCGGATTTCCACGCCGTGAGCCCAGTTTGTGGCTGGCGGTGATGGCGCTCTATCCGCTGGTATCGGTCACGGCCCAGGAGATCATGTTCCGGGTGCTTTTCGCGCATCGCTACCTGAAACTCTTCCGTGGCAATTTTATCTTCGCAATTGTCGTGAACGCGGTCCTGTTCGCATACAGCCACCTGATTTTCGAGAGCTGGGTCACGATATTCGTCAGCTTTGCCGGCGGACTGATTTTCGCCTATCGCTATTTCACATACCGCTCCTTCTGGGGCGTCTGCCTTGAACATGCGCTTTATGGAAATCTCATCTTCACCGTGGGGCTCGGGCGATATTTCTTCACCGGTGTGCCGTTCGGATAGCGATGGCTTGCGGCGCACGGGCCGATTGGCTAGAAGGCCCGCGAGATCTCCCGAATTTTCGAACCAGGATACGCTATGGCCACGCCGCAATATGTCTACGTGATGAACCGGCTCTCCAAGAGCTACGGGCCCAGCAAGCAGGTGCTCAAGAACATCACGCTTGCCTTTCTTCCCGATGCCAAGATTGGTGTCGTCGGCGTCAACGGTGCGGGCAAGTCGACGCTGATGAAAATCATGGCGGGCATCGACACGGAGTTCACCGGTGAGGCATGGGCGGCCGAAGGCGTGCGCGTCGGCTACCTGCCGCAGGAGCCGGAGCTCGATGCGTCGAAAGATGTGACAGGCAATGTGATGGAGGGCGTCGGCGAAAAGAAAGCCATGCTCGACCGCTACAATGAGCTGGCCATGAACTATTCCGACGAGACGGCGGAAGAGATGGCCGAACTTCAGGACAAGATCGAGGCACAGGACCTGTGGGATCTCGATTCCAAGGTCGAGATGGCTATGGATGCGCTGCGCTGTCCGGAGGGCGATGCGGACGTCACGAAGCTGTCCGGCGGTGAGCGCCGCCGCGTGGCACTCTGCCGGCTGCTGCTGTCGCAGCCCGATATTCTGTTGCTCGACGAACCAACCAACCATCTCGACGCGGAAACGGTTGCCTGGCTTGAGGGGCACCTGCAGGCCTATCCGGGTTGCGTGATCATGGTGACCCACGACCGTTATTTCCTCGATAACATCACCGGATGGACGCTCGAAATCGATCGGGGGCAGGGCATCCCGTATGAAGGGAACTACTCATCCTGGTTGCAGCAGAAGGCGAAGCGGCTCGCTCAGGAACAGCGCGAGGAAGACGCGCGGCAGAAAACTCTGGCGCGCGAGCTTGAATGGATTCAGGCCTCGCCGCGTGCCCGGCAGGCGAAATCGAAAGCGCGCTACCGTGCCTATGACGAGCTGCTGGAGCAGGCGGGCAAGCAGGAACGGCGCAAGGCCCAAATCCAGATCCCGCCCGGTCCCCGGCTCGGAGATCTGGTGATCGAGGCGGAGGGCCTCAACAAGGGGTTCGATGACCGCTTGCTGATCGAGGATCTGAACTTCAAGCTGCCGCCCGGCGGCATCGTCGGCATCATTGGTCCAAACGGTGCGGGCAAGACCACGCTGTTCCGCATGATTACGGGCGAAGAACAGCCTGATGGCGGCGACATTCGCATCGGCGATACGGTCAAGCTCGGCTATGTGGATCAGAGCCGCGATGCACTCGATGATTCCAAGACCGTGTGGGAGGAGATCTCCGGTGGCAACGATATCATCGAGCTCGGGCCCCGCGAGGTGCAGTCGCGCGCATATGTGAGCTGGTTCAACTTCAAAGGCGGTGATCAGCAACAGAAAGTCGGAAATCTCTCCGGTGGCGAACGCAACCGCGTGCATCTGGCAAACATGCTGAAATCGGGCGCCAATCTGCTCCTGCTCGACGAACCGACGAACGATCTCGACACCGAAACGCTTTCAGCCCTCGAAGCCGCGCTGGAAGATTTCGCCGGTTGCGCGGTGGTCATCAGCCATGATCGCTTCTTCCTCGACCGCATCGCCACGCACATGCTGGCCTTTGAGGGCGATAGCCACGTGGAATGGTTCGAGGGCAATTTCGCCGACTATGAGGAAGACAAGAAGCGCCGCCTCGGCGATGATTCAATCGTCCCGAAACGCATCAAATACAAGCGGTTCAGCCGGTAAGGGTCAGTTCTCGAGCGCCCAGAGGAGAGCCGAGATCTTGCCGTCATTGTCGCGGATATAGTCCACGAACAGGTTTTTCTGCTGGCTCACCATAGAGATCGGTGTGATCCAGACGCCGACGATCGAAACGTCGCGCACCTTGTAGCTGCCCGAGCGCGGGACCACGTCCCAGCGAAGCCGGTGGATTTCCCCATTGGTCAGTGTGACCTGACTGTCGACCTTGAAGCCCCACTTCGTTTTCGTACTTTGCTTGACCACCTGGAATTTGGCGACCTGAAACTTACCGGCCTGATCGATGAAATAACGCGCCATGAACCGGGCGACGCTCTCGTAGTAAGCGCTGCGGCGGTTGCGAGGCAGATGCGTATGATAGGAGCCGAGCGAGAACAGGCCGATGCCGGGAAGATCCGAATAGCGTTGAATGACGGCCGTCATCATCGAGTGCGACCGGGACCGGGCCGCCGCCATCAGTTGCAAACCAGCCTGCTTCATGAAAGCCGCGGGGCGGTCGGCGCGGGCTGTGTCCGGAGCGGCGCAAATCATCAGCAGGAAGAGACCGATGAACGGTACAAGGCGATACGGGGGCATGGTCATGTCGTGCTGTAATGTTCTACGTGGCAATCAATCGAATCGGGGACAACCTACCGGCTGATTTTGCCCAAATCCAGACATGATAGATATGATGTCTCAGCCATCTCACATGGGGGCTTCAGTCGGCCGGATGGCCCCTAGTCCGTGGGCTTGACGAATTTCAGCGTCATGCGGTCGCTTTCGCCGATGCCGAGATATTTTTCGCGATCCTTGTCCTTCAGCCTCAGACTGGGCGGCAGCGTCCACACGCCTTCGGGATGGTTGCGGGTGTCCTTCGGATTGGCATTCACTTCCGACCTGGCGACCAGCTTGAAACCGGCTGCTTCTGCACGTTCGATGACCTGTTCTTCGTGGACATAACCGGAAAGGGCCTGCGGGTCGGGAAATTCCTCCGGGTCGGCGCGATGTTCGACCACGCCGAGAATGCCACCGGGTTTGAGAGCCTCGAACATGGCGTCAAAGATTGTCTCGTCGAAACCGAATTTCATCCAGTTGTGGACGTTGCGGAATGTGAGCACCATATCCGCCGTCCCCGGCGGTGCGATCGCCGTCTTATTGCGCGAAAGCTCGGCCACGATAACCTCGCCATACATATCGGGCCGTGCGGCGAGTTTCTCGTCATAGCGTTTGATGAATTTCTGGATGCGGGCGTCCTTCGTGTCGCGGTTGCGGTGTGCCGCGTAATACTTTCCACGCCCCTTCAGGTAAGGCGCGAGTATTTCCGTGTACCAGCCGCCGCCGGGCCAAATTTCAACGACTGTCATGTCCGGTTTGAGGCCGAGAAAGGTAAGCGTTTCATAAGGATTGCGATAGTTGTCGCGGGCGGCGTATCGGGGCGTGCGGTGATCGCCGGCAATGACATTTTTGAGCCGGACATCGATGTTCGTTTCGCTGGAAAATGCGGTTGTAACGCCAAAATCGAGAATGGCGAGAACCAGTATGATCTGTGAAAATTTCCAGGTCATCAACTTGTTTTTCCCGTCAACAGGCATGACGATCCCTTATCGGCTCGGTCGGCCAGGCCGGTTCGTGTCTCCGCATCGTTGGGGTAGACGCTTCGTATATTTACATCCACTCTACCCACTGACAATTTGTGGACTGCAAAGTCGCTTAGTACAGGGAGGAAAACAGACATGCTCAGGATCGCATTGGTTGGTGCAGTAGCTCTTGGTCTTGGCGTTGGTTCGGCTCTCGCCGACGGTCATAGGAACAAAGCGCCGGAGGGTGCAAAGGTTTACTTTATCGAACCCGCTGACGGCGCCACGGTTTCCAGCCCCGTTTCGGTCAAGTTCGGTCTGAGTGGTATGGGGGTTGCACCAGCGGGAACCGAGAAAAAGAACACCGGACACCATCATCTGCTCATCAACCAGAAGCTGGAAGATTATAACGCTCCGATCCCGGCGGATGAAAAACACATTCACTTCGGCGGCGGCCAGACCGAAACGAAGGTCGAGCTCAAACCGGGAACCTACAAGCTCCAGCTCATTCTCGGCGATCTGAACCATATTCCGCACGACAAGCCGGTTGAGAGCGAGGCGATCACCGTTACCGTCAAATAATATAGCGGATCACACATCTAGAGCGGGCCGGTGCTCCCTGGCGGAGTGCCGGTCCTTTTACGTCTGGCGGTATCCACATTGACGGTGATGCTGCTTGACATATAAAGACATATTTATATGTTTTGGTCTAGTTTATGTGCAACGAGGCGCACAATCGCGCCTGTCTATGGGTGCGACAGGATTGGAACCATGGCAAACCTTGACCCGAGTTTGGATCTCGGTCCGGAGTTGAGAGGCATCGCGTCAGAGAAAATGACGACGGGAGAGCTTCTATCCGCGCTGAAAGCGGCGGGCGAGGCGACCCGGTTGCGTTTGCTTGTCCTGCTGGCGGCAGGTGAGCTCAACGTCAAGGACTTGACGCGCATCATGGGACAGAGCCAGCCACGCATTTCGCGGCATTTGAAACTCCTCGCCGATGCTGGGCTGATCGAGCGGTTCCGCGAGGGAAGCTGGGTGTTTTTCCGGCTTGCGGCGAAAGGGGCGCAGGCGGACATGGCCAGGGCCATCGTTGCGTCCCTCGATCTCACAGATCCGGACCTTGAGCGCGACCGCGTCCGGGCGGAGGCGGTATTGCGCGAACGGGCTGAGGCGGCGCAGGCTTATTTCAAGGCGAATGCCGCGGAGTGGGATGTCATTCGATCGCTCCATCTCGCCGAAGAGCAGGTGGAAGGTGCTGTGCTCGAAACGCTGGGACCGGGGCCGTTCGAGTGTCTGGTCGATCTTGGGACCGGGACGGGCCGAATGCTCGAACTGTTTGCGTCGCGGGCGCGGCGGGCCATCGGCGTGGACGTGAACCGAGATATGCTTGCTTATGCGCGCGCTAAACTGGAAGCCTCCCAGCTCGGTCATTGTCAGGTCCGGCATGGCGACCTGTTCGGCTTGGGCTTTGCCGATGGCGAGGCGGATGCGGTCATTCTCCATCAGGTTTTGCATTATCTCGACGACCCGGCGGCAGCGCTCGAGGAAGCGGCGCGGATCCTGATGCCGGGCGGTCGGCTGCTGATCGTCGATTTTGCGCCGCACGATCTGGAATTCCTTCGTGACGAGCATGCGCATCTGCGCTTAGGCCTGGAGCCGGCGCATGTTGAGGATTGGGTTACCAGTGCCGGGTTAAAACTGACGTCGCAACGAGATCTGCAGCCGGCGCAAAATGAAGGTGCGCAGAAACTGACGGTCTCGTTCTGGGTCGCAGAAAAGCCCGGTGTGCCGCATGAGCGTAGAGCCGGTTCAGTCGCTTTGCAGTTTGAAGGGGCGTCATGATGCTGGATACGACAATGAACAAACCACCGCGGCAGGAACGGGACATTGACGTTTCGTTCGAGTTTTTCCCACCCAAAAACGCCAAGATGGAAGGTATCTTGTGGGACTCCGTGCGTCGGCTTGACCCTCTCGATCCGCACTTCGTGTCCGTGACATACGGCGCAGGCGGTTCGACGCGCGAGCGGACTCACTCAACCATTGCCCGCATTCTGAAGGAGACCAGTCTCACGCCCGCAGCACATTTGACGTGTGTGGCGGCGAGCAGGGAAGAGGTTGACGAGGTCATCAGATCCTACTGGGACCTCGGCGTGCGCCATATCGTGGCGCTGCGCGGTGATCCGCCGGAGGGCCATGCCAAATATGCTCCATATGCGCGAGGCTACGCCAACGCGGCAGAACTCGTCGCTGGTGTCCGGCGTATTGGCGATTTCGAAGTCTTTGTCTCGGCCTATCCGGAAAAACATCCTGAAAGCACGGATTTCGATGCGGACATCGATATGCTTCAGGCAAAGGTCGATGCGGGTGCGACACGGGCAATCACGCAGTTCTTTTTCGACAACGACCTCTATTTCCGGTACCTCGACCGGGTGCGCGCACGGGGGATCGATATTCCCGTTACGCCGGGTCTGATACCGATTCATAACTTCAATCAGATCGCAAAGTTTGCCGGGTCCTGCGGCACGCATATGCCGAGCCGGATTGCGCGCCAGTATGAGGGGCTTGAGGACGATCCCGAATCGCGCAAGCTGGTGGCGGCTACCATCGCGGCTGAGCAGGTGCAGGGGCTCGTTTCGCAAGGCGTGAGCGAATTTCACTTCTATACGCTGAACCGCGCGGACCTTGTGTTCGCGATCTGCCACCTGCTTGGCCTGAGGCCGCAGCGACAAGTGCAAAAGGAAGTCCAGGCATGACAAGGGATGAACGGATCACCGCGCTTAAATCCGAGGCGGCAAAGCGCATCCTCGTCATGGATGGGGCCTTCGGCACAATGATTCAGAGCTACAAGCTCGACGAGGCAGGATATCGCGGCGAAAGATACAAGGATTGGGATCAGGATCTTAAAGGGAACAATGACCTTCTGGTCCTCACGCAACCGCAAATCATCCGCGAGATTCACGATGCCTATCTCGAAGCTGGTGCGGATATCATTGAAACGAATACATTTAATGCGACGTCGATCTCCCAGTCGGATTATGGGCTCGAAGGGATTGCGTACGAGCTCAACCTCGAAGCCGCGCGGATTGCGCGCGAGGCCGCTGACGCATATTCCGAAAAGACGCCTGAGAAGCCGCGCTTTGTGGCGGGTGCGATCGGGCCCACCAACAGAACCGCATCGATCTCGCCCGATGTGAACGATCCCGGTTTCCGCAACGTGACCTTTGATGAACTTGTCGAGGCGTATGGCGAGGAGGTGCGGGGTTTGATCGAAGGCGGGTGCGATACGCTTCTGATTGAGACCATTTTTGATACCCTGAACGCCAAGGCGGCGGGCTTCGCGATCAAGCAGATATTTGCTGAAGACGGTGCTGAACTGCCGATCATGATTTCCGGCACGATCACCGATCTTTCCGGCCGCAACCTGTCCGGGCAGACACCGGAGGCTTTCTGGTATTCGGTCCGGCATCTGAAACCCTTCTCGATCGGAATGAACTGCTCATTCGGTGCCGAACAGTTGCGGCCTGCGGTCGCAGATCTGGCGGAAGAAGCGGAAGCGCTTGTGTCGGCCTACCCGAATGCGGGACTGCCGAACGAGTTGGGTGAATATGACGAGACGCCCGAGCAATATGCCCCCAAGCTCGAGGAATGGGCGCGTGACGGACTGGTGAACATCGTCGGCGGGTGCTGCGGCACCACACCGGAACACATCCGTCTTGTGGCACAGGCGGTCGCCAAGCATCCTCCACGCAAGATCCCGAAGCCAAACCACGAGATGCGGCTCTCCGGGCTTGAACCCTTCGTGCACACGTAGCCTTCGGTCGTGCTGATTATCAGGAAAGTATGAGTTCATGACCGAAACCGCAGGCGCGACATTCATCAATATCGGCGAGCGCACGAACGTCACCGGTTCGGCCAAATTCCGCAAACTGATCGAGGCGGGTGATTACGCGGCCGGGCTCGCCATCGCGCGAGAGCAGGTCGAGAACGGTGCGCAGATCATCGACGTAAATATGGATGAGGGTCTGCTCGACTCAGAGCAGGCGATGGCCACATTTCTCAATCTGATCGCGTCGGAACCCGATATCTCCCGGGTGCCGGTCATGATCGACTCGTCGAAATGGTCGGTGATCGAGGCCGGACTGAAATGCGTTCAGGGCAAGGGTATCGTCAATTCGATCAGCTTGAAGGAGGGCGAGGAGCCATTCCTTGAACAAGCTCGGAAAATCCTCGCCTACGGCGCTGCCGTTGTCGTCATGGCGTTCGATGAAACGGGTCAGGCAGAGACGGCCCAACGCAAGTTCAAGATTTGTGAACGCGCCTACAAGCTGCTGACTGAAACCGTGGGCTTTCCTCCTGAGGATATCATCTTCGATCCGAACATCTTCGCGGTGGCGACGGGCATCGAGGAGCATAACGATTATGCGCTCGCGTTTATCGAGGCCGCCCGACAGATCAGGGAGAAGCTGCCGCACACGCATGTTTCGGGGGGCGTCTCCAATCTGTCTTTTGCCTTCCGGGGCAATAACCTCGTGCGCGAGGCGATGCATTCGGTGTTTCTTTATCACGCTATCCGGGCGGGCATGGACATGGGCATCGTCAATGCCGGCCAGCTCGCGATTTACGAAGATATCGATCCGGAACTGCGGGAGCTTGTGGAGGATGTGGTTCTCAACCGTCGTCCCGATGCCACGGACCGACTCCTGGATGCCGCAAGCCGCTACAAGGGCCAGGGCGGACAGAAACGCGAGGAAGACCTTTCGTGGCGCGAAGCGTCGGTCGGGGAACGTCTGACCCACGCGCTGGTGAACGGAATCGAAACCTTCATCGTCGAGGACACGGAAGAAGCCCGCCAGAGTGTCGAGCGCCCCTTGCATGTCATCGAAGGCCCGCTGATGGACGGCATGAATGTGGTCGGCGATCTGTTCGGATCGGGCAAGATGTTCCTGCCGCAGGTGGTGAAGTCGGCGCGCGTCATGAAGAAGGCCGTTGCCCATCTCATGCCCTATATGGAGCAGGAAAAGAAAGATCTCGGGATCGAGGACGCGCCTGCAGCGGGTAAGATCCTGCTCGCGACCGTCAAGGGCGACGTCCATGACATCGGCAAGAACATCGTCGGCGTTGTGCTCCAGTGCAACAACTACGAGGTCATCGATCTCGGCGTCATGGTGCCGAGCCAGACGATCCTCGAAACGGCGCGCGAAGCCGGCGTCGACATCATTGGCCTGTCCGGTCTGATCACGCCGAGCCTCGATGAGATGTGTCACGTCGCCGCGGAAATGGAACGCGAAGGGTTTGAAATTCCATTGCTCATCGGCGGTGCAACGACCAGCCAGGTGCACACTGCGGTCAAGATCGATCCCAACTACAACCGGGGTCAGGCCATCTATGTGTCCGATGCGAGCCGTGCTGTCGGGGTCGCCTCGAACCTGCTCTCGGAAACCGAATGCGAACCCTATGTATCCCGTATCCGACAGGACTATGCCCGTGTCGCGGAGGGACACGCGCGCGGGCAAAAGGCGAAACAGAGGGCGAGCCTTGCCGACGCCAGGGCCAACAAGGTTGCCATCGACTGGACGTCGTATACGCCGCCAAAACCGACATTTACCGGGACACGTCTGTTCGCGGATGTCGACTTCAACGAGCTGCGCGCCTTCATCGACTGGACGCCGTTCTTTTCGACCTGGGAGATGAAGGGGCAGTATCCGCGCATTCTCGATGACGACAAGTATGGCGAGGCCGCGCGTTCCCTGTTCGAGGATGCACAGGCCATGCTCGATCAGATCATCGGCGAGAAATGGCTGACGGCCAACGGCGTCGTCGGTTTCTGGCCGGCCAACGCGTATGGCGACGACGATATCGAACTTTACACGGATGAGAATCGGACGTCCCGGCTGACCCTGCTGCATTCACTGCGCCAGCAGATGGCGCGAGATCGCGGCCGTGCAAACACGGCGCTTGCGGACTTCGTGGCGCCTAAGGAGACGGGTCTTGCCGACTATGTCGGCGGGTTCGCGGTTACGACCGGCCTTGGCGAGGACCCGCATCTCAAGCGTTTCGAGCAAGCCCATGACGACTATTCGAAGATCATGCTCAAGGCGCTTGCCGACCGGCTAGCTGAGGCATTCGCGGAAATGATGCACCAGAAGGTGCGTAGGGAGTTATGGGCGTATATACCGGAAGAAGCACTGACCAACGAGGAACTGATCGCCGAGAAGTACCAGGGTATCCGCCCCGCGCCCGGTTATCCCGCGCAGCCGGACCACACGGAGAAGCGGACGCTGTTCGATCTGCTGGATGCGGAACAGCAGGCTGGTATCAAACTTACCGAAAGCTACGCCATGTGGCCCGGTTCTGCGGTTTCAGGTCTCTACTTTTCACATCCGAAGAGCCACTATTTCGGTGTCGGAAAAATCGAGCGCGACCAGGTGACAGACTATGCCAGGCGCAAGGGCTGGCCGTTGGATGAGGCGCAACGCTGGCTCGCGCCAATCCTGAACTATGACCCGAAAGCGCTCGCGCCCGAGGCGGCGTAATTCAGAGGAGAAATTGACCGTGATCGAACTTGAGGCGGTGCGTGCTGAAACGCCCGGGACGCAGCACCGCGTCCATCTGAACAATGCGGGCGCGAGCCTCATGCCCCAGCCGGTGCTCGATGCCGTGAACGGTCATCTCGATCTCGAGGCGCGAATTGGCGGCTATGAGGCGAAGGCGCAGGAGGACGACCGCCTCCTTGACGCATACGCTTCCGTCGCGCGTTTGATCGGCGCCGATCCATCGGAAATCGCTTTTGCCGAGAATGCGACCGTCGCGTGGCAGTGGGCGTTCTTTGCCCAGGACCTGAAAGAAGGCGACCGTATTCTGACGGCGGAAGTTGAATATGCCGCGAACTACATTGCCTATCTGCAGATGGCGCGGCGAACGGGCTGCGTGATCGATGTCATCCCGAGTGACGCCTCCGGCGCAACCGACCCGCACGCGCTGGAGCAAATGATCGATGACAGGGTCAAGCTCATCGCGATCACCTGGATTCCGACCAACGGCGGCCTGATGAACCCAGCAGCGGAAATCGGCGCGATTGCCGGTGCGCACGGCATTCCCTGCCTGCTGGATGCATGCCAGGCCGTCGGGCAGACGCCGGTGGATGTCAGCGCGTTGGGTTGCGACTATCTGTCGGCGACCGCGCGGAAATTCCTGCGGGGCCCGCGCGGCAGCGGATTTCTTTACGTCAAGAAGGACCGGCTGAAAGATATCGAGCCTTACATGCTGGACCTGTTCGGCGCCACATGGACCGGGCCCGACAGTTATGAAATGCGGTCCGACGCCCGGAGGTTCGAAAGCTGGGAAAGTTCTCCCGCGCTGCATCTCGGGATGGGTGCGGCAGCCGATTATGCTTTGGATCTTGGTCTGGACGCGATTTGTGCGCGCGCCTTTGGCCTGGCCGCCGGTTTGCGCGGCGAGCTGGTAAAACTCGACGGCGTGACCGTTCGGGATATCGGCACGGAGAAATGTGCGATTGTGACCTTCTCTCACGAGCGGGTGGAAGCAGCCGATATCGCGTCGGCTCTGCGCGAGCGGAATATCAATGTGAGTGCGTCGCGTCCCGCCAGCACGCTGATCGACGCGACGGCGCGTGCGCTTCCGAACATCGTCCGTGTTTCGCCGCACTACTACAATTCGGAAGACGAGATTGAGACCTTTCTGCGGGAACTCCGCGAACGCCTGTCATAGCGGGTGAGATCGCATAAGCCCAAAAAAGAGAAAGGCTGCCCGGTGGGGCAGCCTTTCGGATTTTTTTGCTCGGATTTCGTTTGGCCCGTTCCTGGCCCTGGCCACTGTTCAACTTAACGGAGGCAAAAGCCTTGGGGGGCTTAAAGCATGCCGAGAATGATCGCGGTCAGAAATCCGATCACCACGATAGTGGCGAATGTGGTCAGTCTAGCTGTCACTCCCATCGGAAGCCTCCTTTCCGGTGGTCGCGCCTCAGCGCATTAGACAAAAGTTTAATGAGACTCTGGATTACATTGCAATACAGATTCGTTGACGCAGCGCACCATATTGGTGCGATGCAACAATTGTGCATAATGGAGGACATGGCGTCATCGTTTGGGGAGCATGCCCGCCACCGGTTTGGCGGTTCGCGCGCGGACTTTCCGCTTGCCAACAGGGTATTGCTCTGCACTTGTGTGTCCGTGCGGCACGTACATTGATGAAGCATTGCGGTCAAAAAAGGTAGGGTTTATGGCGGGTTTCAAGGCACTTCTGGCAACAAAGTCCGACGATGGCCAGTCGGTCGACTGGGTCGAAATGACCGAGGATGATCTGATGGAGGGCGATGTCACAATCCGCGTGACCCATTCCACCCTTAACTACAAGGACGGGCTTGCGATTACGGGAAAGGCGCCGATTATTCGGAAATGGCCGATGATCCCCGGTGTCGATCTGGCGGGTGTCGTGGAGTCTTCAAAGAGTGCGGAGTTCAAAAAGGGGGACAGTGTTACCGTCAATGGCTGGGGCCTGAGTGAGACGCATTATGGCGGCTACGCCCAAATGGCGCGGGTCAACGCCGACTGGGTCGTACCCATTCCGAAGCAGTTCAATTGCTCCGATGCTATGGCCATCGGTACCGCCGGATACACGGCGATGCTCTGTGTGCTGGCGCTGGAAGATCATGATCTGAAGCCGGACAGCGGCCCGGTGCTCGTTACCGGTGCGTCAGGCGGGGTTGGAAGCGTCGCGATCGCGGTCCTTTCCAAACTCGGTTACGAAGTGGTCGCCTCGACGGGCCGGACCGAGGAAGAGGATTATCTGAAATATCTCGGTGCGTCGGAAATTGTCGACCGGTCCGAGTTTTCAGGCAAACCTTCGATGCTCGGCAAGGAACGATGGGCCGGTGCCATCGACTCGGTCGGCAGTACGACGCTGGCGAATGTCCTGAGCCAGACGAAATATTATGGCTGCGTTGCCGCGTGCGGTTTAGCCCAGGGGCCGGATCTGCCGACGAGTGTCATGCCGTTTATCCTGCGCGGGATTACCCTGCAGGGAGTGGAATCGATCATGGTGCCGAAACCGCGCCGGGTTCAGGCCTGGGAGCGCCTGGCGAAGGATCTCGAGGTCGGAAAACTCAGGGCCATGGCAGTCGCTCATCCTCTTGAGGACGTGCTCGAACTGGCGCCCCAGATCGTCGAAGGAAAGGTACGCGGTCGCGTCGTTTTCAACGTGAGTTGACAGATTTTTCTTTTCGACAGGATCAGTTACGGAGCGGGTGGCACATCAAGCATCTGATGCCACAAAAGACCTGCATGGTGCGGCTCACTGTTTGCTGCTGGTTGCCGATACCGCAGGACACAATTCCAATCAGCCTGAATTGATGTTCAGGCCGCCCTGTTCTGTACGAAACCGCCTATTCCTTTAACGCGCTGACCGGTCACGGAATCGTTTGTGCTGCACGCGACTTCGTGTGTTGAACGTGATCGGCGCTGTTCCCAGCTTGAGGGCAACGCGGGGCTCTATTGGAGGGTCAAAGGAGACATTTACTCATGAAGCAATTCGCTTTGCCTTTTAATTTTTCTCTACTTGCCAGTACATTTCTGACAGCAGCCGTCGTATCTGTTGGGGGTATGGCCCCGCAGGCTCAGGCTGCGATTCAGTGTCAGGGAAATGCGCAGGTTCTGCCGGGTGGAGGCTTGCACATCACGCCATACTGTGAGGACTACAATCTCGCACGTGTCGCCCAGAAGTCGGGATCGAAAGTGACATTCCGCCAGATTCGGACCAACCCCAACCTGAAGCAGCAACTCTGTTTCTTTCTGGCCGGTGATATTCGTGTCACCTCGGCTTGTGCCGGCCTGGAAGGTATCGAAGGCGACAACAGAGGCCGTTAAAAGCGACATCACGTCACGGGTTCGGACCCCAATCCGCCGAGTTTCAGGCCCGCCAGCTAGTCATAGGCTGTGCGGGCCTGTATATATTCGGGCTGGGAACATTTGGGACAAAGCCTCCATATGACTCATGAATGACGCCTCGAACATTCTCGGCGACAGCCCTTACTCGATCGTCATCCGCAATCCCGAACTTCTGACGGCATTCCTGCTGCTCGTCGCGTGTGAGATTGTATGGCGCAAATTCGTGAGGGAAGAGGAGTATGGGGCGGCCGAAGCGGCTGCGTCCGTGGGCATCGCCATAGGCCGTGCCGTTGCCAAGCCGGTGATGATTTTCGTCCTCGCGGGCCTTTACGTTCTCGTCTACCAGTGGCGCATTTTCACATTCGACATGACCAAGTGGTGGTCATGGGTGCTGGTGTTTCTGGGGGCGGATTTCCTTTACTACTGGATGCACCGGTTCAAACACGAGATCCGCTGGATGTGGGCCGACCACGCCGTCCATCATTCCGGCAACCGCATGAATGTTTTCATGAATTTCAGGCTCGGCTGGACCGGTCTCATTGTTGGGACCTGGCTCATGCACCTGCCACTGGTGCTCGTCGGCTTCCCACCGTCCGCCGTCATCACGACATACGCGCTGAGCCTCGTCTGGCAGGCCTGGATTCATACCGACATGATCGGCAAACTGCCGCAACCTTTCGAATGGATCCTGAACACGCCGTCGCATCACCGTGTCCATCATTCGCGCAACCCCGTCTATCTCGACAAGAATTATGCCGGCATCCTGATTGTCTGGGATCGCATGTTCGGAACATTCCAGGAAGAGCTTGAGGATGAACCCTGCGACTATGGATTGGTGCATCGCCTGACGTCGGTCAACCCGCTGAAGATTGCGTTCAACGAATGGGGAAATCTCATCCACGACGTGCGCAACGCGAAGACCTGGAGGGAGCGCTTCCGCGCGGCCTTCGGTTATCCCGGCGATAAAAAAGCCGTGATTGAAGCGCAGGCACGGATCATGGCGGAACGCGAGAAGAAGGCAAAGGCGAAAGCCGCCGAACAGTCCCGGGTCGCCCGGTCGCACGCCGCAGCGGAATAGCGAACCCTGACAGTGCGAACCCCCAGCACTCTTCAGTCCGGCGGGAACGCTTTGCGCTCGGTCTCCCGGAGCGCTCACGGTTCATTTAGAAGTTTTCGGTAACCATACCACTCCGACCAGTCTCAATCGGGGTGTGAGTATGCGTTCTTCTGTTCTTCGTCTCTCCATTGCGGCCACCGGACTGCTTCTGCCGCTGCTGATCATAGCGCCTGACGCGGGCGCAATCAGCCATCCGCAATTGTATACCAACGGGAAGATCTGCCGGGCCGAGTTCAAAAAGCCTCACATGCATGCGGCAAACGGCGCCAAGGCCGATTTGATGGAAGCGCAGATCAAGGCCATACGAGACTGGATGCGCTTTACGAAATTTGAGTATGGCCGGCGCTGGGGAAGCTGGGCGCTGGCAATGGGGCACAAGATGACCTGCGACTTCGACGGAGACGCGCAGGTTTGGCGCTGCCGGGCAGAGGCCCAACCCTGCAAGCGCTAGCCGTTCCGTCAAACCGGCGCCGGGATAGACCTAGGGATTGTGATGGTACGAATAATGCAGCCCGCTCTCAAAGGGCAGGGTCACTGAATGAAAGCGCCCGTCCGTCCGCGCCATATAGTCCACATAGGTTTGGATCTCTGCTCGGAAGGTATGAATGTTGTCAGCGAGGACGACCGCACCGTGGCGGAAGCGCCTTTCGAGCAATTGCGTTACCGGGACATAGAGGTCTTTCCAACCATCAAGGAACAGCATGTCAACGGGCTCATCGATATCCTGCAGTGTTTGCATCGCATTGCCCACGCGGATATCGACCACGTCCGCCAATCCGGCTTCCTCCAGATTTGCCTGCGCGCGTCCGGCTTTGGACGGCTCCAGCTCCGAGCCGATGACGTGGCCTCCAGTTTCTCGTGCGGCAGCGGCCAGATAGATGGTCGAAATACCGAAGGACGTGCCGAATTCGACAATACATTTCGCATCGAGGCTGCGTGAGCAAAGATTCAGAAACCGGCCCATTGCGGGCTCGATCGCGAGATATACGTCGGTCGGATACATGTCGTAAGTGAAAGTTCCCGCCGCTTTTGCCGCATCGATCTTTTCGCGAATTTCGGAGAGGCGCTCCTGGTCTCCTTTGGCTCGCTGATGTTCCCGCTCCAGAACGCGCTGAACTTTCGGATCATCGAGTACACTCACTTTTGGACTCCTTTCGCGGCATCGAAGTAATCCGCCGCAGCGGCTTTCAGAAGGCGGGGAACGTGCGCGTAAATGTAGCGCGCGCCCTTGGCGAGGATATCGGGAAGGTTTTCTGTTGTCCCGGGCATGCCCGGCGTGTGGCCTGCCGCGACAATTTTCGCAAGCGTTTCATCGATGGCCTGAGCAACCTCGGGTGCCCTTGCATTGCCGGGGTGCCCCATGGCCTGTGAGAGATCGGACGGACCAATGAAGAAGACGTCGATGCCGTCGACCTTGAGAATCTCGTCTGCATTCTCGATCGCTTCCGGGTCCTCAAGCTGGACGCACGCCAAGGTTTCCCGGTTCGCGGTTTCGACATAATCTTCGCTCGAACTTCCAAGCCCATAGCCCTGCGCGCGAATGCCCGCCGCCATCGATCTGTTCCCCGTAGGGTGATATTTCACGGCAGCAACCGCATTTCGCGCATCGTCTGCCGTGTTCACATGCGGGACCTGCACGCCCATGGCGCCAATGTCCATAACAGCCATGATCTCGCGCGGGCTCTTGGTAGGCGGACGAACGATCGGAGTGATGTCCACGGCCTCCGCAGCCATGATCATCAGTTCCACGCTCTCCAGCGAAATCGCTCCGTGCTCGCAGTCAATGAGCACCCAGTCAAAACCGAGCCCGCCCGCCATCTCGACCATCTGTGGGGAGGGGATCATCACGGACAGACCGAAAGCCGGTGCGTTGACCGCAAATTTTTCTTTCATTTTGTTGGGTTTCATGCCCGTCCATCCATCTCTCTCAAAGACATTCGACGACGAGGATATGTCACAGCGACGCGTCCTCGAGGCGCATCATGGTTGGTTTCGCATCCGGAAACGCGTTGGCCAGTATGGCCTGCTTGCGCATCATGTTGACTTTCGCAGGCACTGACATGTGGCCGGTCTTTCCCTTGAAATGGCGAAAAAGGACATGAACATTGGTCATCATACGTTCAGGCGAATCCCAGTCCGCGAATGGCTGTTTTCGAAAGTCCGCAGATTGGAGAATGCGATGCGCCGCCTCTTGCTCGGGTATGCCCCGGTCGAACAACGTTCGCGCCGCCCCGCCTGTGTATTCCCAGTACGCTTTTACGGTTCGCACGCCGGACTTGTCCGTGACCGGCCCGTGACCTGGCACGATTGTTTCGGCGTCGAGATCGAGAATCAGGTCAAGCGCCGTCAGCCAGTTTTCGACAGGACCCGCCCACATCACCGGAGTTGAGCCCACAAACAGAATGTCACCTGCGAAAAGTGTGCGGGCGTCGGGAACATACACCATCAGGTCTCCCGTGGTGTGCGCGGGGCCGACTTCGATGAGCTGCAGGCGCCTGCCTCCGACCTCGCGCCATTCACTTCCCGAGAAGGTGGTGGTCGCGGGCGTGTGGATGACTTCATCGAATTCATAGGGCAGACACATGGCGCTGAACCAGTGCCCGACCTTGCTGACTTTCTTGAACGGAACAGCCTGCAGGGTGGCGCCGAGTCTGCCGAAAGCCAGCATGGAGGATGGTTTATGCAGGTCCATCTCTGTGCGGGCCGCCTCGGACGTGATGCTTACGACATGATCGTCAACGAGCTGGTTTCCCCAGAAATGGTCGCCGTCGGCATGCGTGTTCACCAGCGTGGTGAGCGGCGCCCTTCGGAAAACCGGGGCCATGGCATCGAGCATTGATTGGGTGTAGCGCAAGTCCCAAAGCGTATCGATCAGCAGGGATTCCCCGTCGCCCGTAACCAGCCCGGCATTGGATTCACCCCACGACCCGTTCGGCACCATCCAGGCATACAGACCATTGCCCAGATCCCACAGACCTTCCTCATACATCGGCGTTTCACGGAAGCGGGTTCGCTTGGCGCCCGTTGGTGCGATGCATTTGGCCGTCTGTGCGCTCATATTCACCGATTGGTGGGCGTTTGCGGGGGGACGTTCTTAACGGGAGGAGCGATACGGTTCCGCAAAATGCCGATATTTTCGACTTCCAGTTCTACCACGTCGCCCGCGTTCAACGTTCGACCGAGTTCAAGCCCCGATCCCTTGCCGAGCTTTCCCGAACATGTGCCCGAGCCGATGAACTCGCCTGGATACAGGGTTTCCGATTGGGAAATGTAGGAAATTATCTTCTCAAACGTCCAATGCATGTCGCTTGTGGATCCGCGGGACCATTCCTCGCCGTTGACG
Source organism: Hyphomicrobiaceae bacterium (assembly GCA_028066055.1). Taxonomy (GTDB): domain Bacteria; phylum Pseudomonadota; class Alphaproteobacteria; order Rhizobiales; family Methyloligellaceae; genus UBA2767. The sequence continues at coordinate 23,312 of JALCBY010000026.1, read as the reverse complement.
CGTGCGGTCATGGTGAGGTTGTAGGGCTCGGGAATGTCGTCGGGCGTTACGATCCAAGGGCCGATGGCATTTCCGGTGTCGAAGTCCTTGCCCTTCGCAGGACCCAGACGGCCCTTCATTTCTTTCATCTGGATGTCACGCGCCGAGAAATCGTTGAAGATCGTGTAACCGGCTATATGGTCGCGTGCGGCGGACAACGGAATGTCACGGCCCGCCTTGCCGATGATGATGCCCCACTCGAGTTCATAGTCGAACTGCTGCGTATAGGAGGGCATTCGCACGACAGCACCATGTCCGACCACGGAAAACCGGTTGCTCTTGTAGTAGATCGGGCGCTCATACCATGCCTTGTTGAACCTGTAGGCGAGAGAACGCCGGCGTCCGAACCATTTCTCGAGCATCTCGTCGACCATCGCATAGGGACCCAGGCCGACGACCCGGATCGAATTGATGATGTGTTCCTCGAAAGACATGGCGTCGCGCACCGACTCCGGGATCGGGAGCGGGCTTAGGAATGTGGTGCCGGACACGGGCATGACCGCGCTAGACGGCTTCTGGTCCGCAACAAAATCCTGGACGACGAATGCCTTGTATTGCGCCTCCGCGCCAGCCTGCAGGAAGGAGAGCATGCTGTTGAAATAGGGCGTCGGCGAGCCTTCCATGGCCGTGATACCGGCCTGCAGCAAGGCAATGGCCCTGTCGTTGTCGATCAACGCGCCGATCTGCGGGCGGCTGTCGGGTCCGATGACGGTAGCGAGCTTCAAAACGATTGTCCCTTGCAGCTCATACCTTTGTCGATATGCGAGAACGTGTGGCGATGGAACTGTCGGGTCAACACCCGCCATCGCGATGTAACTATCATGGCATGAAAAGACTTTGGACCTTCGATCGGAAATTCGGTTAAGCGCAAAATTTTGTTTCGGTCCTCAACTCCGTCTGGCTTACGCTACATCATATGATGCGCTTCAGCCTTCACCATGCGTTGATAGTCGTTTTTTTGCTGGTTGTCAGCGCACGACCCGCTTTGGCGGACGATGTCGAAGTGGATCTCGAACTCGTGCTCGCGGTCGACGTCTCTCTCTCCATGGACAGTTTTGAGCAGAAAATGCAGCTGCAGGGTTATGTCGACGCCTTCCGCGACCCCACCGTGCTGCGGGCGATCGAGACCGGTTTGCACAAGAAGATTGCCGTCGTTTTCGTAGAATGGGGCGGGATGGAGTTTCAGAGTGTCAAGGTGCCGTGGACCCTCATAGACGGCGAGGCGTCGGCTGAAAAGTTCGCCGAGCTTCTCGGACGCCGCAGGCTGACCGCGTTGCCGTTGACGTCGATCTCGACGGCCATCCTTTTTTCCGCGGCGCTCTTCGAGGACAACGGCTTCAAAGGCGATCGTCGTGTCATAGATGTTTCGGGCGACGGGCCCAATAACCAGGGCGTCATCGTCACAAGGGCACGCGACGTTGTTGTGAAAAGGGGAATCACCGTCAACGGTCTGCCGGTCATGCTCCGCGTCGGACAGGCTCCCGGATTCTTCGACCTCGAAAAGCTGGACATTTACTATGAGGATTGCGTGATCGGCGGGCCGGGTGCCTTTATCGTGCCTGTGCACGAGGAAAAGAATTTTGCCAACGCGATCCGGCGAAAATTGATTCGGGAGATTTCAGGTGCGCCGGCCAAAATCATGCGGGTACAGGCGGCACCATGGAAGGCGCCGCCGCGCATCGACTGCCTGATCGGCGAGAAGCTCTGGAACGAATGGCTCGGCTATCAGGATTGAATTTTAAATTCGTTATCCCGCATCGTCTGCAGATCTGAACTTGCCCTCGCTATGAGATATATAGTGGGCCGGGAATGCTCATTGAGTTGGCCGTTGGGGTCGGCTCCAGGGCGCCCCGGCACGCTTTGCGCAAACGCTCCCTATGAAGTAAAAGCGGTTAACATGACCAATCGAGACCGCGACGAGCGAGGACGCCGGGGTTATCACCACGGCAATCTCAGGCAGGCTTTGCTGGATGCGGCGCGCCAACTGATCAAGCAGCAGGGGGCCGCCGGCTTTTCGCTGACCGAGGCCGCGCGTCTGGCCGGGGTCAGCGCTGCCGCACCCTATCGCCATTTCCGGGACCGTGAAGCATTGCTCGCCCAGGTTGCAATTTCCGGGTTTGAACAGTTTGCGGATCGCCTTGAAGCGGCATGGAATGATGGCGTGCCGTCTCCGCTTCAGGCTTTTGAAAATGTCGGCCGTGCCTATCTCGCCTTCGCCCGGGACGAGCCTGCAAGCTATTCGGCCATGTTCGAGGCTGGTCTTTCTGTCGACGATTCACCGGAGTTGAAGGCCGCTGCCGATCGTGCATTCGACGTCTTGCGTCGCGTGACTGCCGCTGTTGCGCAAACCGCTCCACAGGCAAATTTGCCGCCTGGTGCGCTCATGAGCTTGCATGTGTGGGCCATGAGCCATGGCATTGCGACATTGTTCGGCGATGGAAAGCCGTGCCGCGGGAAGGTGCCTCTGACCGCCGATGAAATTCTCGACGCGGGAATGCTGATTTATCTGCGGGGCCTCGGGATCATTCCGACGGAAAAATAGGCCCGCCTGCGTATATAGAAGTGTGGCGCGCCGCCGCACCCCGCGAATTTCAGAAAAGCCACCTTGACAGAAGCGCAGGAATGACCATTTATGTTAATGTTAATCACATTAACAAGACGAGGACCCAAATGGAGTTAGTTCAGACGCTGGACGATTACGGTAAGCCCGCCTGGATCACCTTGATGGTGGTGAGCTTTATCGTTTTCTGGCCGATCGGCCTGGCGCTCTTGTTCTATTTGATATGGAGTGGACGCATGGGATGCAATTCGCGCAATTGGAAGAACAAGGCGGAGAAGAGGAAAAAGGCGGAGAAGATGTGGCATCGTGCGCGGACAACATTTCGTTCTACGGGAAATGCAGCCTTTGATGAATATCGCGAGGAAACCCTGCGGCGGTTGGAAGATGAGGCCGACGAGTTCCGCGCTTTCCTGGAGCGTCTTCGCGCGGCGCGTGACAAGGTCGAGTTCGATCAGTTCATGGAAGAGCGCAAATCAAGTGACGCAAAGTCCGACAAGCCGGATGACAATGCAGGGACCGTCCCGCAAACCAGTTGATTGTCCGACTACGCATCCCTTTCAAGTAAGACGGCGCGGGGCTTGGCCCCGCGCTTTTCTTATGTTCGGGCGCCAAATCCACCGCCGGTGGGCGTCGTAATGATGATGGCGTCGCCCGCGTCGAGAACGGTCTGATCGCACCCTTTGAGCAATTCCTTCCGCCCATCTGTTCTGCGAACCGTGTTCGAGCCGCATTCGCCCTGCTCACCGCCGTTCAATCCGAAGGGATGAACATCGCGGTAACCGGAGAGGATGGCGCAATCCATGCGTTCGAGGAAACGTATGGTACGGGAAATGCCGTTGCCGGCGCTCCATTTGCCCTTTCCGCCGGACCCTTCACGGATATGAAAGTCTTCCAGCAGGACTGGATAGCGCAATTCGAGGATTTCCGGATCGGTCAGCCGCGTGTTGGTCATATGCACATGCACGGCATCCGTGCCGTCGAAGCCCGGACCCGCCGGCGAGCCGGAACAGATGGTTTCGTAATACTGATAGCGGTCGTTGCCGAAGGTCAGGTTGTTCATGGTGCCCTGCGAGGGGCCCATGGCATTGAGTGCCGCAAACAGGCAATTGGTGATGATCTGGCTGGTCTCGACATTGCCCGCGACGACGGCCGCCGGGTATTTCGGCGACAGCATGCAGTCGTCCGGCAGAATGATGTCGATGGGTTTGAGGCAGCCGGCATTCATGGGGATGCGGTCGTCCACCATGACGCGGAACACATAAAGGACCGCAGCGCGCGTTACGGGTTCCGGCGCGTTGAAGTTATTGCCCTGTTCGGGGCTCGTGCCGGTGAAGTCGATGGTCGCGCGGCGCGCTTCCTTGACCACGCGAATGGCCACCTTGATGTGGGTGCCCTGGTCCATCTCAACCTGGAAGGTTGAATCCGTCAGCACGTCGATCACCCGGCGCACGCTTTCCTCGGCGTTGTCCTGGACGTGTCCCATATAGGCGTGGACCGTTTTTAGGCCAAAATGCGCCACCATGTTGCGCAGCTCCTGCACCCCTTTTTCGTTGGCGGCGATCTGCGCTTTCAAATCGGCGATGTTCGCCGCCGGGTTGCGCGCGGGATACTTTGCTTCCGTGAGGAGCGCATGGGTCGCTTTTTCACGGAACCGGCCGTTTTCGACCAGCAGGAAGTTGTCGATATAGATGCCTTCTTCATTGATGGTGGTGGCGTTGGGGCTCATGGATCCCGGGGTTATGCCGCCCACATCCGCGTGGTGGCCGCGGCTCGCCACATAGAAGAGAATGTCTTGCCCGGCCTCGTCGAAAACCGGCGTGATGACGGTGATGTCGGGGAGGTGCGTACCGCCATTGTAGGGCGCGTTGATCATGTAGACATCGCCGGCGCGGAGTTTGCCCTTGTTGTCCCGGATGATCGTTTCCACAGACCGGTCCATGGAACCCAGGTGGACGGGCACATGCGGGGCGTTGGCGACGAGCTGGCCCTCGCCATTGAAAATGGCGCAGGAGAAATCGAGACGCTCCTTGATGTTCACCGATTGCGCGGTGTTCTGAAGTGCCACACCCATCTGCTCGGCGATGGACATGAAGAGGTTGTTGAATACCTCAAGCATCACGGGGTCTGCCTTGGTGCCAATGGCATCCTGCCGGTCGCGTGGCGTACTGCGCGTGAGAAGCAGATGATCGTGAGCCGTGACCTTCGCGCTCCAGCCGGGTTCGACGACAACGGTCTGATGGTCTTCGATGATCAGTGCGGGCCCGGCAATATCCTGTCCCGGCTTGAGCTGGCCGCGGATATATACGATCGCCTCGTGCCACTCACGGCTTGAGTAGAACCGCGTGGTATCGTGCGCCTCAGGCGCCGCTCCGGTTTCCATTGCATGTTCCGGCTCTTCGATGTCCGCGCCGCCGCCCGAAGTTTCCACTTCCAAAGCTTCGACGACGATGGTGCGGTCGGGATCGGTGAAGCCGAATTGCTGCATATAGGCACGTTCGAACGCGGCGCGCATGTCGGCGAACGCGCCAAGTGGGATCGGGAGGGCGGTATCGGTGCCTTCGTAGCGCAAATGAACCCGGACCTCTGTAGCCATGTCCGCCGGCGCGACCTTCTGGCCTGTGAGTTCGTCGCGGTTCTCTTCAGCCAGGGCGTCTGCGAGTTCGCGGATTGTCTCAAGCGTATTGTTTTCAAGAGGTTGCTCGATCGCGCGCTGTCGGGATGCGCGCACGTCGGCCAGTCCCATGCCATATGCGGACAGCACGCCGGACAGCGGATGCATGTGGATGGTTTCCATGCCGAGAATATCGGCAATCATGCAGGCGTGCTGTCCGCCCGCGCCGCCGAATGACGCAAGGGCATATTCTGTCACATCGTAACCGCGCTGGATCGAGATCTTCTTGATGGCGTTGGCCATGTTCTCGACCGCGATCCGCAGAAACCCGTCGGCGATTTCCTCAGGCGTGCGCCCGTCCCCAAGTTCCCCGGAGAGTTCGACAAAGCCCGTGCGCACGGCACCGGCATCAAGCGGCTGGTCCTGTTGGGGTCCGAAGATTTCGGGGAAGTAACTCGCGTTCAGCTTGCCCACCATCACGTTGGCGTCGGTGACGGTCAGGGGGCCGTCACGGCGGTAACAGCGCGGACCGGGGTCGGCACCGGCGGAATCGGGTCCAACACGGAAACGCGCGCCGTCGAAGTGCAGGATCGATCCGCCGCCTGCGGCGACCGTATGGATGCGCATCATCGGTGCGCGCATGCGCACGCCGGCGACCTCCGTTTCAAAGCTGCGCTCGAGCGCGCCCGCATAGTGGGAAACGTCCGTGGACGTGCCTCCCATGTCGAAGCCGATAATCTTGGTCAGACCTTCGATACGCCCGGTCTCGACGGCACCGACGACGCCTCCGGCGGGCCCGGACAGGATCGCGTCCTTGCCCTGGAAAAGTTCCGCCGCCGTCAATCCGCCGGCACTCGTCATGAACATGAGTTGCGGGTTCCCGCCCGATGCGTGCAATTCGCCTGAGACCTTGTCGACGTAGCGGCGCAGGATCGGCGAGAGGTAGGCATCGACGACCGCCGTGTCGCCGCGTCCGACAAGCTTGATGAGCGGACTCGCCTGGTGGCTCGCCGAAATCTGGGTGAAGCCGGTTTCCTTGGCCAGTTCGACGACCTGCCGTTCGTGTGCGGGGAAGGCATAGGCATGCATGAAGACAATCGCGACGGACCGGATGCCATCGTCAAACGCCGATTGCAGCGCGCTCCGTGCGGCGTCTTCATCCAGCGGAACCTCAAGCGCCCCATCCGCGCGGACACGTTCGGGAAGTTCCGCGACACGGTCGTAGAGCATTTCCGGTTTGACGATTTGACGGGCAAAAATGTCGGGGCGGGCCTGGTAGCCGATTTTGAGCGCGTCCCGGAAACCTTCCGTCACAAGCAGCAGCACCCGCTCGCCTTCACGTTCGAGAAGAGCGTTCGTGGCCACGGTCGTACCCATTTTGACCGCACCGATCTTTTCGGAAGGGATGACGCTATTTCCGGCGACGCCGAGAAAATCGCGGATGCCCTGAAGAGCCGCATCGTCGTAGCTGTTCGGATTTTCAGACAGAAGCTTGCGGGCACTGATCTCACCCGACGGCGCGCGCGCCACGACATCGGTGAACGTGCCACCCCGATCAATCCAAAAATGCCATTTGTCGGAACCGTTTCCCGAGCCGGTCATTTCGTCCCCGTTCCCCCGTTGAAGCCACGGCATGGGAGAAAGCTACAATTGGGCGGCGCGTGTCTACAAAATTCTGCATCGCGCACACGAAATTTGGTGGTGGGCGTTCCGTCAGGGCGCTTCAGCGCGGTTGTCGGAGCTCGCGAGAGCCGGTTGGGTGCTGTCCGGAGGTCCGCTCAGACCATGCCGACGGCGCGGGCAAGGAGGATGTAAATCTTGCCATAGTCCGTCTTGAGGCACAGGTCGATCTTTTCGGTCGGTGAAACGTCGTCGGAAACGGTCTCTTCCAGGCCGGTTTCATAGCGGCGCATGTAGGTGTCGGCCACCAGCCGGAACGCCTCGTCATCCGCGTAGCAGGCCTTGGCCTTCTTGATGAGCTCCGGCCCGTAGTTTTTGGCGAGATGGGAGACGAAGACGTCGGTCTCGCCACGTTCGTATTTCATCCAGCGGTTGAGATAGGATTCCTCGTCGAGAATGCGCGCCAGTTCCAGCGCGTACCGGTCGAGATCGTTGTCCGGCTCATCGTCGAGGCGGGTAATCAGCGTCTGGAGTTCGTCGATCTCGGTCTCCAGGTCCTTATCGTCTGACGGCTCCATATGTCCCGCGCGAGGACCGTCATCGGTGCGTTCATCGTCGGCCATTGCAGCCTTCCTGGAGAAGGACTCATCATTGTCGTTCCTGACTTGGTCCGTGGCGATGCCATGCGGCCTTGGCTGGCTCATGTCGTTCGCGGAAAGGCGCCGGGCGGCGATTTCGCGAATGGCCATATGCGCACGCCCGTCTTTCATGAGCGCCGCGCTTGCGCTTTGCAGCGAGCGCCTCTTGTTGTGGGAGAATTCGACCCGGCTCTCAAGCACCGAAAGCGCCATGTCGATGGTGATCTTGCGGGTTGCGATCACGTTGCGGGCATCCTCGACGAGCATCATCTCCCGCACGAGGTTTGCATCCGAGGAGAAGTCGACCTGCTCCGTCGACAAGCCAAGCGACTTGGTGGTGAGGCGGAAATCCTCGATCTTGAGTTTGCTGGCTCCTTCATTGTCGAAAGCGACGTCAACCGGATCTCCGGTTGCATAGTTCAGCCCGTCAAACTCCGCATCGGCGGCGATGCCGTCGATCTGATTGATAATTTCGACATAGGCCTTTGCGAGCGCTTCGCGCGCGGGAGCGTTTGAATGGCGGCGTCCCGTCTCGAGCAGACGTGTTGCCTCGTTGAGCAACTGCTCGACCGCTTCGGCGGCGCTGAGCGCAAGGCGGATGGACCGGCCGGACTCTTCAAGACGATCCAGCACGGTAGTAAGACGCAACGCACGTTCTTCGCAATCGGCTGCGCGCTCAATCGATGAGCCGAGTTGTCCCTCGTCGAGCCCGCTCGGACGTTGTGACCCGCCGCCGCTCGTGCTTGTGCTGCCGGAAGGCGATGGGTTGACTGATGACTCGGTCATCGCCTCGCTCGATGAAAAATCGAAATATTTCGATTTTCCCTTGTAATCTTTAGCGTGTGCCAATTTGGCCTCCCCAGCAACTTACGTACTGTTCTTTGATCTCAGTGCCTTTTTGCAGGACAACTCCGATGTGCGGCGGATACTCAGTAGTCGTAACCGCGCGTCGCCAATCCGCTTGATTTCGACAAACGCTCGCCTGGCTCCCGCCCGGAATAATCCGGGCCAGGTCCTCGTCCGCCGCCTTCCGGCGCGGAATCGTCATTCGAAGGAAGGCCGCAGATTTCGGACAGAACGTGGGCGATCGCGCTCTGACCGGCGCGTGAGTTGTTGATCCGCTCGCTGCCGTCATTGAAGATGTCGATCATTCTGCGCGTAAACGCCATATGCGTGTTCAGCATCTCGGAAACCGTCGTATAACTGTACGAATAGGCCTTCAGCTTGTTTACGGCCTGCTCCGTCTTCAGGAGCTGTTCGACGATTTCGGGATTGGAGAGATTGTCAGGGTTAAGGGGCGATAACCCGAGACCCTCACAGCTCATATCAATGCCCTCAATCAGAAAACCGCCGCCGCGTGTCATATCCGTACAAATCGTGATGCTGTCGTTAAGAGCAAGATTCTTGCCATCGTAGCTGGCTTCAAGAACCACGGCGTCGATCTGCTGGAGTATTTTCGAGAAATAACCGGCGAGAATCCGGCGCGAATCCACGTCCGGGGAGACTCTGATCTTTTCCAGAATGCCGGCACTTTGCGACAGAAGGTCCAGCACGGTTTCCGATACGACCATGGCGCAGTTGCACGTTTGCGTTGCGCTCTCGATCGCGGCAATGCGTTGCTCGAGCGCGTTCGATCGGGCCAGCAAGGTCCCGGCAAGGCGTATCAGGCGCGTTTCGGCGGGGTCGCTAAACCGTCCGTCGTCCGCTTTCATCAGGTCGACCTTTTTTCTAATGACGGGACCGAAAACCCTGGCCCGATCATTGCCTTCCGTCGTAACCATTTTTATCCGCCCATATGTTCAAGATATCGTTAAATCTTTCAATCGGTTGTAGTGCGAGCGAGCATTCGATTTGTGTAATAGGCAAACATGCTCATGATTCTTAGTAAAACAAATTCAAGATGCATAATTAAAAAACGGAAATTAACTATAAAAATTAAGTATTAATCCTAACTCATGTAAATTCGATATGATCTAATATTGGAAAAATGCGAGTGCATATCGTGCGGTCAGTCCGTTTTTGCGGAGGCAGGACTGCGCAATATTCATTTTCTGCGATCGAAGCAGGGGCGCGCGGTCGCGTTTCACAGGCTGAGCTGAGGATGCGTGGACGACATACACGCTCCGCGTGTCCCGCCGTTGGATCGCCCGAATACCGGACGGGCACGGGTCGTATCGTTGACCAGTCGTAAAATTATTCCCGCGCATTGCACCGGGGCGCCAAACGGTTTGGCAAAGTCCTTGCTTTATGCTGCTTCGTAACGGGGTGAAATGGCGTTGCGCCGCAAGCAGCAAGTGCTCGGGGGGGCATCATGTATCAGGTCGAAGCGAAGCCCAGTTCTGTTCAAGAGGATGTTCACGGACGCAAATCGGCGGATGGGGGCATTCGTTGGAGGAGCGTGACGCGCGCAGTGACGGCGACCGTCGTTGCCGCATTGCTGGTTGCGTCGGTGCAGGTATCCGCGGTTGCAGAAGTTCGCGGCGGTGCAGTGCTGAGTTTCATGAATGATCTTGCCCGAACGGCAATCGAGGCCAACAAGACCGTCGACAGATCCGAGCTGGAGAAGTTGATCCGCGGCAATGTCGACGTGGAGAGCATCGGAGACTACTCACTCGGCTCATATATCGCCGATCTGTCCGGCGCGGATGTCGAGACCTATTACGAGGCAGTGACGAACTTCATGGCGCGCTACGCGGCCATGCAGTCAAGGCACTATCGGATTGAAAAGGCGGACTTTTATCGCCCGAAATACCACAAGGGCGGCGCCATCACGCTGAAAAGCAGGATCACGCTTGCAAGCGGGACGTCTTACCGTGTGAAATGGAAGATCGTCGAAGCCGACGGCAAGTTCAAGGTTCTCGATGCCAGCATCTTCGGGTTCTGGCTTACGCCGTTTCAAAAACGTCTGTTCCAGTCCTACGTGCGCGACAACGACCACGACGTGCAGGCTCTGGTGAACGTACTGGCGCAGTAGCCTCTGAAGTCTGAGATTTCAAGATTCGCCCGGGATTACGGGCGAGGCCGGAGCAATGCGTCAGCTTCCGGTTGCCCGCACGGCCTCGAGCTTCGGCGCGTCTGGCTCGTCGTCATTGTCGGCGCCATCGTCGGAGTTCTTGTCCGACTTGTTGTCCGCGCTGTCGTCACCGTCAGGCTCCTCGGCCTCAGGCAGGACATCTTCGCGTATTGCCTCTTCATAGGTGTTGTTGGCGATTTCAGCCATACGCGTGATGGTTTCGCACCGGGTCTTGCGCTTGTAGCGCTCGGCATACCATTCCTGGAACAGCAGTTGCACCAGCGCGAGCAGCATCCGTGCTTCCTCGATTGTGGTATCGACCATCATGTCCCTGTCCTGGGAGAAGTGATAGTCGATTGAACCGAAATCGCGGACACACTGGATCGAGGAACGCGTCTCCTCTGCGATCATGTCGGAGATAAGGTCAAGTTCCTCCGCCAGCAGTCCCTGTTTTTTGGGATCAATATCCCAGAAATCCCGGATGATCTGCTGCAGGCAGTAGCGCGACAAGGCACCGGATGCCCTCGGACTGCGCTCCACCAGAAACAGTGCCTGTCCGTATGCGTCCTGAACCTTCTCCGGCACATCAGACGGGGCAGTCGGGCGCTGGGCGGCCGGTTGGTTCCCGTTTGTCTCGATCGGGGCCGGCTCAACCGGCTCCGAACGACGAAAGAAATTCAGTCCTAATCCAGACATGTCGTATCTCGCAGCTCAACTATGCTTTTTTTCCATAATTCAGAATTCGGACATTTTTGGGGTAGGTCATGCCCGGAACTGGCGAAGTCTACGCCGTCTCCCGTGCTGAGCGGAAACAATACAATTGTTTAGGTTAATACGTAGCAGGGGTAAGATTTCTGAAGTTTAACTAGTCGCTGGCGGCAAGGAGCGCAGCATTGCCTCCAGATGCCGTCGTGTCGACACAAACGTGGCGCTCGACAAAGTAGCGGGCCGAATCGCCGCGTTCGCAGATGAGTGGAACAAGCGCCCCGTCGCGATTCGCGAGCGCCTCACGAATCGCACGCTGATGATCCTCCGGTCCCCAATAAGCGACGCCCTGAATTCCTTCGATGTGGGTCAGGGTAAGGGGATCGATGACACCATCGAGACCGTCATCGACGCCCGGAGCCACAAGCAGGGTCGAGCAGCCCTGGGCGTGGGCTTCTTCCGCCTGGCTTCGGGCCGTGTCGGCATCGGGGCCCGCGCAGAGAATGAAACCGCGCGGATAGAGAGACAGGCGATTGGATTCACCCGTCGGACCGGGAAGGTCGGAAACCGAAGACGCCGTCTGGGTGATTTCGCCCAGGCGCGCATCTATGGCGGACTGAAGGACATCAATCGGAATGAGCGTACTGCGGGATGCCCGCACACCGGGACGATCGGCTCTTGTAAACCGTTTGACGTAATTCGGACCGCCTGCCTTCGGGCCCGTGCCGGAAAGTCCTTCACCGCCGAATGGCTGGGAGCCCACCACCGCGCCGATCTGATTGCGGTTGACGTAGATATTGCCGACGCGCAGATGTTCGACCATCTCCTGGACACGATCGTCAATTCGCGAATGCAGACCGAATGTCAGGCCGTATCCGGCCGCATTGATGGCGCCCATCACCTCCTCGATTTCGTCGGCGGCAAACGTCGCCACATGGAGGACCGGCCCGAAGATTTCGCGCTTCACGTCCGCGATGGATGAAACCTTCAAGGCGGTTGGCGCAATGAAGTGCCCATCGGGCGGCGCGGTGAGCTCCTTGAGGATCATGCCAGCTTCCCGCGCTTCGTCGATGTAGGAGGTGATCCTTTCGTGCGATGCTTTGTCGATAACAGGCCCGATATCGGTTGAAAGATGCCATGGATCGCCGAGGGAGAGTTGATCCATTGCACCGAACAGCATCTCCTGCATGGTTTCCGCAACGTCTTCCTGGAGGTAGAGAACGCGAAGCGCGGAACAGCGCTGGCCGGCGCTTTGGAAGGCGGATGAAACGATGTCACGTACGGCCTGCTCGGGAAGGGCGGTGCTGTCGACGATCATGGCGTTGATGCCGCCAGTCTCGGCGATCAGCGGCGCGGCAGGATGGAGGTTTGACGCCATCGCACGATTGATGATCTGGGCCGTCTCGGTCGAACCCGTAAAGCAGACACCACCGACACGCAGGTCGGAGCACAGGATGGAGCCAACGCTCGGTCCGTCGCCTGGCAGGAACTGCAGAGCGTGAACCGGAACACCCGCCTCGTGCAGCAGCCGGATCGCACGAGAAGCGATCAACGGCGTCGCTTCGGCGGGTTTCGCGAGGACGCCGTTGCCGGCGGCAAGGGCGGCTGCGATCTGGCCGGTAAAGATGGCGACGGGAAAGTTCCAGGGCGAGATACACACAAAAAGGCCGCATGGTTCGGGCGCACCAAGCTCTTCGATCTGCGATGCATAGTACCGCAGGAAGTCTACCGCCTCGCGCACCTCGCTTACGCAATCCGGCAGTGCCTTGCCGGCTTCACGCGCCGCAAGCGCAAAGAGTTCGCACGCATGTTGCTCATAAAGGTCGGCGGCGCGCATGAGTGTCTTGGTTCGTTCCGCCGCCGGTGCATCCCAGGTCGCCGCGGCTGAGAGTGCCGTTTCGATGTCCCCGGGGCCGCATTCGCGGGTCACACCAACCGTTTCGCTAAGCTTCGCCGGATTGAGAATCTCCCTTGCGGTTCCCCCAGGTGACTTTGCGGCAAGGATCGGCTCGGCGTGCCATTGGCGTCCCGCGAAGGTGTCCCGGTCATCATGGAGCTGTGCCATCTCGAGCGGGTCCGTCAAATCCCAGCCGCGAGAGTTCATGCGGGCCGGACGGAACAGGTCCGGCGGACTGAGGATGTGAGGGTTCTGGGCATCGTCCGCATAACTTTGCGCGGTCAAGAAGGGATCGGATGCGACCTCCTCCGGCGCGACCTCCTCATCAACGATCTGGTTGACGAATGAACTGTTGGCGCCGTTCTCGAGCAGGCGGCGCACCAGATAGGCGAGGAGGTCTTTGTGAGCGCCGACGGGCGCATATATCCGGCAGCGGGTTCCTAGGGAGTTGTGAATATGGTCATGCAGCGCGTCTCCCATGCCGTGGAGGCGCTGGAACTCGAACGTCGTGTGGTCCCCGGCCATGTGTAGGATCGCCGCTGCGGTATGGGCATTGTGGGTCGCAAATTGCGGATAAATGCGGTCGGTAAGGCCGAGCAGTTTTCTCGCATTCGCGATGTAGGAAACGTCAGTTGTGGCCTTTCGCGTGAACACAGGAAAGCCCCCGAGGCCAAGGGTCTGCGCGTGCTTGATCTCAGTATCCCAGTACGCGCCCTTGACGAGACGCACCATGATTTTCCGGTCAAGTTTGCAGGCGAGTGCATAGAGCCAGTCGAGAAAATGCGATGCCCGCGGTCCATAAGCCTGAACGACAACGCCAAACCCGTCCCAGTTGGCGAGGGAAGGGTCGGACAGCACGGCTTCGATGACGTCGAGAGAGATATCCAGGCGGTCGGCTTCCTCCGCATCAATGTTGAAGCCGAGGCTGGCGGCGCAGGCCTTTTGCGCCAGTTCCACGGTGCGCGGCACCAGTTCTTCAAGCACACGCGTGTGCTTTGCATATTCGTAACGCGGATGGAGTGCGGACAGTTTGACCGATATGCCTGGATTGTCCCGGATATCCTGAGAGCCAGCCATCTTGCCGATAGCCTCGATGGCGTCTGAATATGCTTGGGCGTATCGCGCGGCGTCGTCGGCGGTACATGCGGCTTCGCCCAGCATGTCGTAGGAGTATGTGTAGCCGGCCTTCTCGCTCGCTTGGGCGCGTTCCATCGCCTCTTCAATATTCCGGCCCAGCACGAACTGGTTGCCCAGCTCCTTGATTGCACTGCTGACGGCGACGCGGATCACCGGCTCGCTCAGGCGTTTGACCGCCCCATGCAACGCGCCGATGAGCCCTTCATCGTCGTCCTCGAGCACCTTGCCCGTCAGCAACAACGCCCATGTGGACGCATTGACAAGCGATGAACTGGACTGGCCCAGATGCCGGCCCCAGTCGGATGGCGCAATCTTGTCTTCGATCAGTGCATCTATGGTTTCAGCGTCAGGCACCCGCAGGAGTGCTTCGGCCAGACACATCAGCGCAATCCCCTCGCGGGTGGTGAGGCCATACTCGTCGAGAAAGCTTTCCAGAAGCCTTGGCCCCGATTGCGATCTTATTGTTTCGACGAACTCGATGGCGCGCGCAGTGATGGCTTTGCGATCCGCTGGCGCTAGATTCGCAATCTTGATGAGTGTGCGCAGGGTTTGCTGTTCGTCCGCGTGCACATGCCCGCGCATGGTTTCCCGCAGAGCGTCAAGCGAATGTTGGACGCGACTCACGTTCCGGCCTTTCGAATTTACTCCTGATGACACGCGGTTCGGTCACGGAAGGATATTGATCAGGAGAAACGCCTGGCGCTCAAGCGCCAGGTGCTCCCTGCATGGTGACGATCAGCCAGATACCAATTGCGATTGCGGCCGCAGTCAATAGCCAGAACAGAAGTTTTTTCATTTCGCCGACCTCTGCGATCACATGACTGCAGGGTAGGGGGATGGCGTTGGCCGGCGCAACCACCCGGAATACAGCTATATCGGCATTTCAGGAGGCATCGTTTCGAAGCTCGGCAGGGACGTGTCCATCACATCCCAGCTTGGCGCGGCGCGCGTGTAGACGATCATGCTGGGGGAGAAGACTTCCGGATTATCCAGGCTCGATGCACGCAGGAAAACGAACCCCGGCATCCCGGAATTGGTTGAGTAAACTGCTCCACCGCAGGTGCCACAGAAGAACCGGCTGACCATGTTCCCGCTATCGGCCGGCTTGTCGAACTGTATTGCTTTCCCCGTGATCTCAACGTCGTCGGCGTTCATCGCCAGGTGTGAGCAATGTCCGGTTCCGCTCGATTTGCGGCAATCGACGCAATGGCAATGTCCGCCGAGCTGCGGCGCGGCGGTTGCCTTGTAGGTTACGGCGCCACACAGGCAGCCGCCGATGAATTCGGTCGTCATGGCAATTCTCCCTCAACTAGAAACTTTAAAATTTAAAGTTACTGTATCGCATGAATATCAGGGTCACTTGTGTTATTCAAGCCGGGAGTTATCCAAAGTATGGAGACGGCGCTCATGGCCAAGACGAAATCGTTGGTATCAGGCGGGCGCGAACGCTCGTCGTGTCCGATTGCGAGCACTCTCGACATCGTCGGGGACAAATGGTCTCTCATTCTGATTCGCGATCTGCTCACCGGCAAGCATCGCTACAACCAGTTTTGTGATTCTCCGGAAGGTGTTCCAACGAACCTGCTGGCGGCGCGTCTGCGCAAGCTGGAGCAGCAGGGCATTATTACAAAAGAGCCCTATCAGAGCAGGCCGGTCCGTTATGCTTACAGCCTGACACCGGCAGGGCGGGCGCTTCTTCCCGTATTGCAGGAAATCTGCCGCTGGGCGAACGCCTATATCGAGGATACGTGGAAGCCGCCTGAAACATTCATGGCGATGAAGCCGAAAACATAGACCCGTCAGCTCTTCGGACGCGTGACCTGCATATTGCGCCCAATGGCAACGATCGCCACCACCAGGCAGGCAAAGGCAATTTGCAGCCACGTAATGCGCTCGCCAAGCAAAGCCCAAGCCGCAACCAGCGTAACGAAGGTTTGCAGCAATTGCAGCTGGCCGACCTTGGCAACGCCGCCCAGCGCCATCCCCTGATACCAGGCAAAAAATGCAAGGAGCTGGCTGACGAGAGCAAGGTAGAGAAAGCCTCCCCAGGCATATAGCGACGCGGTCCAGTTGATGGGCGTACCCCACAGCAACAGGAAGGCCGCCAAAACGGGAGCCGAGATGACCAGCACCCAGCAGATGACCTGCCAGCCGCCCATGGTGCGGGCGAGCCTCCCGCCTTCCGCATATCCGACCGCAGCGGCAATGACGGCGGCGGCAAGCAACAAATCTGCGGCGTGAAACCCCTCGTTGCCCGCGCCTTCAAGGAGCGCGAACACGAGAACGGCGAGGGTTCCGGCAACGCTGCACACCCAAAACCCGAGCGATGGCCGCTCACCCGCGAGCAGGGCGCCGCCGACGGCGGTCATCAGCGGCAGAATGGCGAGAACGACTGCGCCGTGCGCGGCGGGGGCGTATTGCATAGCCAGCGTGGCGAACAGGGGAAATCCGAGCACGACGCCACCGGCCGCGATGCAGAGGCCGCGCCAGGCGTCGCGTGGCGGCCATCCGGCGCGCATCGCAGCGAGAATGACCGCTGCAGCGATACCGGCGACGACACCGCGTCCGAGCCCGATCAGCCAGGGGTCGAGTCCCGTAAGGGCGATGCGGGTCGCGGGAAGCGTCAGGCCGAAACAGACGACACCGACGAGTCCCAGGACGAGCCCCGTGCGCTCTGCACTCTGCATTGAAGGATCCCCGTATCAGCGTCGGTATTGGCGGTTGCAAGACGGCGCGGAACCACACCGCGACGCAGCTTCTACCATCTTCCCCCGATCCCGGCCAACGTGTTGTGAAAATACGTGAAATCTTCGCATGCATTTCGGAAAAAAATGCGTATGCTGCACCTCATGTCGATCTGGGGAAAATTGGCGGGTGCTGCTGCGGGGCTGGCTGTGGGCGGTCCCATCGGCGCTCTATTGGGCGGCTTTGCCGGTCATTTCGCGATTGATCGCGACAAGGACGATGGCGAGGCTGCGGGTGGAGAAAATCAGGTTGCGTTCACGGTCGGGGTCATCGCGCTCGGCGCGAAGATGGCGAAAGCCGACGGCGTGGTGACGGCAGATGAGGTGAACGCGTTCAAGGATGTCTTCAAGGTGCCGGAAGGCGAGATGAAGAACGTCGCGCGCGTCTTTAACCTGGCGAAACAGGATGTCGCCGGTTACGAGGCATACGCGGATCAACTCGCCGGCATGTTCAAGGACAACAAGAAGCTCCTTGAAGACATACTGGACGGTCTCTTCTACATCGCAGGTGCGGATGAGGTCATGCATCCGGCCGAAGAGGCGTATCTGGAGGAAGTCGCGAAGCGTTTCGGTTTCACCGACACCGAATTCAAATATATCAAGGCGCGCCACGTCGCCTCTGACAAGCGCAACCCCTATGACGTGCTTGAGGTGACGCCCGAGATTTCCGATGAAGACCTGAAGACGCACTATCGCAAGCTCGTCGCGGACAACCATCCCGACAAGCTGCTCGCACGCGGCGTACCGGAGGAATTCATCGCACTGGCGACCGAGAAAATCGCGGCGATCAACGAGGCATATGATCAGATCGCCAAGGAACGGGGGCTTTGACGGATACCGCCGACAGCGCCCTCGTTACACTTTTTTGTCCATCCCCGAACTTCGAACCGCGCAAAGGTAATCGTGCGCCGGATCTGTTGCTGCTTCACTATACCGGCATGGAGAGTGCCGAGGGCGCGCTTGCCTGGCTGACGACCGAAGAATCGAAGGTCTCCTGCCACTATCTCGTCGATGAAGAAGGCCGCATCACGCAGATGGTGCGCGAAGAAGCCCGCGCCTGGCATGCGGGCGTCTCTCATTGGGCCGGGGAGGAAGACATCAACTCCTGCTCGATCGGGATTGAGATCCACAATCCCGGTCATGAGCTCGGGTATCCGGACTTTCCGGAAGAGCAGATGGTGGCCGTCGAAGCATTGTGTGTCGATATTCTGCAGCGCCATGCGATCCCGCCGCAAAGGGTGCTTGCGCATTCCGATGTGGCACCGGGGCGCAAGGCGGACCCGGGCGAGAAATTCGACTGGCGGCGATTGGCAGATGCCGGCGTCGGGCTTTGGGTGGAGCCTGAACCTGTCGATGCCGACACGGCGTTTGCGGCGGGTGAGAAAGGTGAAAGCGTCGCCACGCTGCAGCGGGACCTTCAGGCGCTGGGCTACGGAATTGATGAGAGCGGTGTCTATGACAATGCGACGACAAATGTCGTGCGCGCGTTTCAACGTCATTGGCGACAGATTCGCATTGATGGATGCGCCGACGCCTCGACACGCGAAACGGTTGTCAAACTCCTGAACGCATTGCCGTCAACGGTCTGAACATTTCGTTCGCGTGCCGGCATCAGTGATTCTGCTGAAATGAGGGCGTGATGCCCTTATTTGCCATGCAATTCCCTCAGTTTCGCCGCACTCGTGCGGTTTTGTCGGCACCGCGAGAGACGGCAGGGAACGTATTGCGTGAGGGAGAATGAGCATGATCAAGAATGAACTCGACCGTCTGCGGACACTCGCAAATATTGCCGACCAGGTTTGCGGCATGGCGGACAATGGCGAAGAAGCCCGCCGCCGCATCAATCACCTGATCTCCAAGGCAGAAGACGTCATCAAGACCAAGTCCCTGGAAATCCAGATGCAGCAGTCGCACATCGCGCTGCTCAAGCAGCTCGACGGTTTCATGAACAACGCACCCGGGGAATCGCCCAATCGCGTGAATTTGAGCGATGTCGATCGTGGCAGCGGCCCGCGCGCAATTGCGGTGGACGGCAAATCAAAGTGAGCCTAGTCTAACGGCTGACGGCTTTCCGGGCCATTTCTGCGACATCGGCGGCCATTGCCTCGATCAGGGCTTGCCCCTTTTCGCGCGTGGCCAATGTTGGATCGCCCCAGCTGCCGCTCGGGCTGTAGTTCGCCGATTTCGGATCGTGCGGGGTCAACGGACCCTTGGCACCGCCCTTGCCGGGCGGTGACGCGGTTGCCCTTGCCATTTTGACCGCATCGGGCGCGAGCGCCAGCATGCGCGCGGTCTCCAGTTCATCGGCATGGGTGCCCTCGGCTTGATCGCGCAGCCTGTCTGCGGCTGCACGATAGCGTGGACCTTCATGAACCCTGAGATGGTGGGCGATGTCCGCGTGGCCGCTCATTGTGATGGCGTCGTCCACGGGCTGCAAGGTGGAGATACCGGTGTTGATCACCAGGACGGTTCCGACATTGTGAGCGGCCAATCCCCTGATGATGTCCTGAACGGAATTCGAAAAGGTCTCCTGCGCCAGACTGACGGAGCCCGCATAGTGCACAAACGCCGGATAGAAGCCGTAGGTCAGGGTTGGCCAGACGAGTGCATCCACCGCGTCGGTAGCCACGCCGGCGAGCCAGTCGGCCTGAATGCGATCGGTTTCCATGGGCAGGTGAAACCCATGTTCCTTGGCGCCCGCGCCGATGGGCAGCACGGCTGCCGCGCCGGCTTCGATGCGGGCGGCAACTTCATCCCAGGTGAGTTTTGCGACGAGATTTCGGTGCGCGACAGCCATGGCCCGACTTTATGTCAGGCGCGGGAAGAGGTCAGCCGGAATTGCCGGCCAGCAGCTTTTTGATCGATTCCGGCAGTTGGGTGCCGGGGGCCAGCCGTCCATCGTCTTCCGGCGGATCGAACACCTGGCGCATCGGAACAACCCCGCCCCAGATCGGCAGGTCATAGTCCTCCTCATCGTCGATCGGTCCGCCGGTACGGACTTTCGCGGCGGCGTGCTCGATGGGGACCGATATGACACCCGTGCTCCTGAGTTCCTTGTCGGTCATCTCGCGCGCTTCGTCCCAGCGTCCGGGTGCAATGCGGTCGGTGACCAGCGTCAGGGCTTCTATCTTTTCGTCCTTGTCAGTCACCGGCTTGGCGTGTCCATGCACGACCACGGAGCGGTAATTCACCGAGGAATGAAACGCGGAGCGCGCGAGCACGAGGCCGTCGAGATGGGTGACCGTGATGCAAGTTTGAATACCTTTGCCCATGGCTTTCGCGAAACGCGCCGCTTTCGCGCCGTGGAGGTAAAGCGTTTCGTCGATCCGCGCATAGATCATCGGAACGACTATGGGCCAATCCTGATCGACGAAGCCGACATGGGCCACGAGACCGTCATCGATAATCTTGTGAACGGTTTTCCTGTCGTATTCCGCACGCTTGTTGAGCCGGACCTTGTTCAGTTTCGATTTTGCGTATGTGTCCATTCCGCCAACATCCAATTGCTTCGCTCTTGTTTTGCGGTATATAGCGTTGTATTAGGCTCTATTAAAAGGTCCATTATTTAAATTTTTTTGGTGCCAATTTGCTGGATGCACTCTCAGGAATTGTCGATCTGGAACGCGCCGCGTCCGTGTCTCTGTACCGCCAGCTTTATACGCAGTTGCGGGATGCCATTCTGAACGGCCATTTGCCCGCGGGGACGCGAATTCCCGCAAGCCGCTCGATGGCGGTTCAACTCGGCGTTGCCCGCAACACGGTTCTGGCCGCCCTCGAGCAACTTGCCGCGGAAGGCTATCTCGAGACGCGCCAGGGTGCGGGGACCGTCGTCTCCGGCCAGCTGCGCCGCGGTCTCATGCGCGCCGCGCGCCGCGAACCCGATGCGCCGCCGCCGGACTACTCTCTCTCGCGCTCCGCCGACCGAATGGCAATGATTACGAGAGCGACCCCGGACGGGGAAAACCCGCGCGCCTTCATGCCGGGAATTCCCGACCTTGAGTCCTTTCCTCGCGATCTTTGGGCCCGGCTGTTGCGGCGCGCGAGCCACGAACTGGAAGATAGCGCGCTGGCCTATGGCGGAACCTGGGGATTGCCGCGGCTGCGGGCGGCGCTGAGCGACCATTTGCGTGAAATGCGGGGTGTCCAGGCCGACCCGGAGCAGATCATCGTGACGTCATCGGCGCAGGGTGCGCTCGACCTGCTCGCGCGCGCCATGCTCGATCCGCAAGACAAGGTTTGGGTCGAGGATCCCGG
This sequence comes from Hyphomicrobiaceae bacterium, assembly GCA_028066055.1. Lineage (GTDB taxonomy): Bacteria > Pseudomonadota > Alphaproteobacteria > Rhizobiales > Methyloligellaceae > UBA2767. Next base: position 2,094 of record JALCBY010000026.1, on the reverse strand, counting down.
TTATCTTGGCGCCCGTGCCGCCTTCTCCGGCACCGGCGCGACACTCGTGCCCGTTCCTGTCGACAAGGACGGGCTCAACCCGGCGGGCAATCATCCACGGCCGCGGCTGATCTACGTCACCCCGTCCCACCAGTATCCCACCGGCATTCTCATGCCGCTCGCGCGCCGCCTGGAACTGCTGGAATGCGCATCGCGCCATGGCGCTTTCATCATCGAGGATGACTATGACAGCGAGTTCCAGTTTCAGGGGCGTCCGGTCGCCGCCCTGCAGGGGCTCGATGCGTCGGGCCGGGTTCTCTATATCGGCACCTTCTCGAAGATCCTTCAGCCCGGCATTCGCGTGGGCTATGCGGTGGTTCCGCCGGCACTTGCCGAACCGCTTCGCTCCCTGCAACGCAACAGCGGGCACATTGCGCCGGGTGTCGTCCAGCTCGCCTTGGCGAAGTTCATCGAGGAGGGGCATCTGCGCGCCCATGTGCGGCGGACGTGCGCGCTCTACGAGGAGCGTCAGGATGCGCTCGTTTCAGCGCTTGAGGAGAATTTCGGGACGCGCATGCGCGTCAACAGACCGGCCGGGGGGATGCAGCTTGTGGCCGAGTTGCCGCCGGAGACTGACGACGTGGCTCTCGCCCGCTCATATGGCGAGCGCGGTATCGTGGCGCGCCCCTTGAGCCAGCTCACTCTTGGAGATCACGCCCGAAGCGGGCTGCTCATGGGATATGCCGGCTATCCGGTCAAGGACATCAGGGAGGCGGTTGCCGCGTGCCGCGATATCGCCCGGATTTGAGGCGTTTTTCTTTTGCAGTCGGGAAGTTAACTTTCGAACGCGGCCCTTGACTCAAGGATTGTGAATTCCCTTATTCTGAGGGAGCCAGTTGGCTGGATGGCCGCTCCGTAGCGCGGACAGTGTTTTGCGTACCGCGATTGCGGAGAGGAAAGTCCGGGCTCCATGGAAGCACGGTGCCGGATAACGTCCGGCGGGGGTGACCCCAGGGAAAGTGCCACAGAAAGCAAACCGCCTCTCGTTTGAGGGGTAAGGGTGAAAGGGTGCGGTAAGAGCGCACCGCGCGGCTGGTAACAGGCGCGGCACGGTAAACCCCACCGGGAGCAAGACCGAATAGGGATGACGAGGCGTTCGCGCCAGGCCCGTTTCCAGGCCTGATCATCCGGGTTGGTTGCACGAGGTGGACCGCAAGGCCTGCCCCAGATGAATGGTCATCCATCCCGCCGGCAGACCTCGGTTGTCCGGCGGGAGGACAGAACCCGGCTTACAGGCAAACTGGTGTCAATCTTATGCTTATGGCCGGTCCGCGGGAAACCGCGGGCCGGCCTTCCAGTTTCCGACGCGACAACGTGCTGATGTTGTCTTGTCAATGCCCATTGATGCGCCAACCGCCTGGACGAGATCGCGGCAACCGAAACCATGGTGGTACGCGTCGAGCGCCGCTTTCGCGACGATACCGAGGCCCATGGCGTGTTCATCAAGGGTATACGGAACTACTGGTGTATTTCGTGACTAACCGGTCTGTAAGTTAATCCCCGCAATCGAGCGCAACAGGAAGCTGACGAGCTCCGATTGCCGGTTGGTGTTCGTCTTGGCGAAAATGGAACGCAGTTGCCCTTTGGCGGTGTTGCGGCTGATGCCACGATAGGCTGCCGCTTCGTCCAAACTGTCGCCAAGGGACAACCGGTGCGCCAATTCCGCTTCCGAACGCGACAAGTCGTGACTTTTGACGAACAGCTCAATTGCCGTTGTTCTGTTGGCAAGGGGGTCAAACAGGAATATGGCGGCAGTGGCCGATCCGGAGCCAACGTCCTTTTGCGACTGCATGGGTATCAGCACTGCGCCGAATGCCTTTTTCCCTGACGGGCGGGGAATTTTCAGAATACCGCCGGATTTCGAACTCAGAGGAATATCCCGCCGAAAAAGCGCTGACACCATATCCTGGAAGGTCTTATTCGCATCGGGTTCAAAGAAGGAGAGATGCCGGGCATCGAGCGCCACGCCGTCCTTTTGATCGATGATGCGTTGGGCGGCTGCGTTCACAAATACCGGTTCCGCCTTCCTGCCATAGAGAACGATGCCAAAGTCGA
>JALCBY010000153.1 GCA_028066055.1 Hyphomicrobiaceae bacterium | reverse complement strand
TTGGCCTTGCCCCCAAGTTTGGTCCACTTGGAATGCGAGTTTTCTCTTTATCAGGGCTCTTCGCGAGCCCCTTTCGCCTTCGCTGTCGCCTCGGCCTGCGTCCCGCCTTGAGGCCGAGCGACAGCGCAAGGCGGGATGGGGCGGACCCCTTTTGTCGAGCTTGAGCCGAGGCTGTTGCGCCGCGCGAATTGCGACGGCGTTTGATTCTCTAACGAGCTGTGTGGTCGAGTCTCGTTGTAGTCTGTTCTCCAAGCGTCGAGGATGCTCTGCGCGTCGGCCAAGGACAAGAACCAGTGCTGATTCAGGCATTCTTGCCGTAAGCGACCGTTGAACGATTCGATGAACGCATTATCCGTGGGCGTGCCTGGTCGACTAAAATCGAGCTGAACCTTGTTCCAATAAGCCCACCAGTCCAAGGACTTGGAGATGAACTCCGGGCCATTGTCGACTTGGATCGATTCGGGCGCGCCGCGCGTGCTGACAACGTCCTCCATGACCCGAACGACGTCGTCCCCTGTGAACCGCTGGCCCACGCGAATCGCAAGACTCTCCCGACTCAAGTTGTCAACTAACGTCAACACGCGAATCCGCTGTCCGTTGTCGAGCTGATCGGCCATGAAATCCATACTCCAGGTCTGATTGCAGTGACTGACCAGCGGCTTTTTGGCGCGAATCTGGCAGCTCTTGCGACGTCGCGGCACGCGACGTTGAATTCCTAACCCCTCCTCTCGGTAGAGCCGATAGACCAGCTTGGCATTCACAAGCCAACCTTCACGGCGCAACAGAATGTGGAGACGTCGATAGCCAAATCGTGGACGACTCGTCGCCAGGTCTCTGAGTCGAATGCGCAAGAAGGCCCGCTCATCAGCGACGCTTTGGTAACGGCAGGTCGAACGCGTGACACCCAGCAACCGACAACTCCGCCGCTCACTGATGTTGTACGTCGCCCGGACTCGCACCACCAAAGTCCGCTGTTTCGCGGGCCTCAGAGCTTTTTTGAAAGCACATCCTGCAAGATCTGCTTATCGAGAGCCAGGTCGGCCACCAATTGCTTGAGCTTCTTGTTCTCGTCCTGGAGTTGCTTCAACTGCCGCACCTCCGCCACGCCCAGCCCTGCGTACTTCTTTTTCCATCTGTAGAACGATTGCTCGGTGACACCGAGCTTGCGCACGATCTCCGCGACTGGTGTCCCCG
>JALCBY010000025.1:48908-51502 GCA_028066055.1 Hyphomicrobiaceae bacterium | reverse complement strand
TTCGAACGGGCGTGCCGTTCGGAACAATCGCGTATCCTGCGTCGCTGTCCTAGGCCGCGCGAACCTTGGCCACGAAGGCATCTACCTGCTCCGATAGCGTATTGGCCTGTTTTTCAAGTTCGTTGGCCGAATTCTGAACATCGCTGCTCATCTGTCCGGTTTCGGTCGCGGCTGTTCGAACCGATTCAATGTTTTCGGTGACGGCCTTCGTGCCGGACGCAGCCTGCTGAACCGAGCGGGCGATCTCCATGGTGGCCTGGTTTTGCTGCTCGACGGCCGCCGCGATTGAAGCCGCGGTTTCGCGCATTTCCTGCAACCTTTCGCCGATGGTTTCGACGGCACCGGTGGCCGACTTGGAGCGCGTTTGCATTTCGGCGATCTGTCCGTCGATCTGCTCTGTGGCTTTGCCGGTTTGGCTGGCCAGATCCTTGACTTCACCGGCGACCACCGCGAAACCCTTGCCGGCCTCTCCGGCGCGGGCAGCTTCGATCGTGGCATTGAGCGCGAGCAGGTTGGTCTGCTCGGCGATATCGCGAATGAGGTCTGTCACTTCGCCAACCTTCTGCACGACGTCGCCAAGCTCGTTGACCGAGGTGCTGGTCGAGGTTGCGTCGTCGGCGGCATGGTTCACGAGGTTCGAATTCGTCGTGATCTGGCCGCCAATCTCGTTGATCGCGGAACTGAGTTGATCGGCAGCCACTGCAACGTTGTCGACATTGCCGGCAGCTTCCGTGGACGCCTCGGACACGGCGACGGCCTGCGCACTGGTTTTTTCGGCGATGGTTGAAAGCGCCTGAGCGCTGCTTGAAAGCTCGCGAGCGGCTGATCCGACCAGTTCGACGACACCGCGGACGCTGTTTTCGAATTCGTCCGCAAGTTCGTTCAACTCGCGGCGGCGCTCCGTGCGACGCTGTTCGTCGGACTTCTTGGCGTCTTCCTCAAGTTCGCGGGAGCGGGCCAGATGATCGCGGAACACAACGAGCGCCTTGCTGACCGCTCCGATTTCGTCGCTGCGGCCGGTGTGGCCGATTTCGGTTTCAAGCTTGCCCTCCGCGAGTGACATCGTCGTGTCCGCGAGTTCGCTGATCGGGCGCGAGATCAGGCGGTAGCTCAGGAAAGCGAATATCAGGGTCATCACCAGTGAGATTGCGCCACTGGCGATGGCGACCATTTCAAGTGTGGTCATGCTCGCGGTCTGGAGTTTTTCGGCACCCGCAATTCGTTCGAGCAGTTTTTCGCGAACCGATTTCATCTGGTCGTCAACGCTGATCAGTGTCTTTCGCGGCTCGCCCGTGGCCTCAATGGCGCGCGCGAGGTCCACGGTTAGGGGGTCGCGCATAAGCTTGATCTGCCGCTCGGCGAATTTCGCCTGCCAGGCTGCATAAGCGGATTCGAGCGCATCGACGCTCGACGCATCGACGGCGCCGCTGTCCTTCAGCGCCTTAAGCCGCTGCGTGCGATTGGCGACGGCGGACTCGTAGATTTTCAGCTGCGCCCGGTCACCCGTCAACATAAAGCCGCGCACCGCGCCGGTCGCCTGGTCGATGCTCTGCTTGTAGTTCTCAAGCCGCGACAGGCCGTCCTGCAGGGTGCCGGCGGCACGGGTCGCCTCGGACGCTTCGCTACTGCGCCAGTAGGTGACGGCGGCGGCAAGGACGGCTGTAACCATCATTGCGCCGAACGCGATTCCAAGCATGGTCGTAACGCTGAACGAGGGGAGTTTCATTGTGTCTTTTCCTGCTGAGAGGTTGAGGGCCACCGGGGAGATTAGGAGCTGATGCGGCGCTTGAGTTCGGTCAGATTGACTTCAAACACGGCTGCGCCGATGGATTTGCCGTCTTTGTTGCCCGCAATTGTCATGTTCACCTGGGCACGCCAGGTTTTCGTTCCTTTGTGCCATTCCGGGTCGTCAATGAAGACGGCGTCGGGGGCAACGAGAAACGTTTTTTTGTACTTGGCTTCATCGCCCTGCCAATAGTCCGACGTGATACTGCTCTGGCCCACGTTGAGCCCTTTGTTGTCCATGATGAAAATCTCGGAATAGAGCCCACCCGCGCGTGCCTGCATACGCAGGAGATAAACGGACAACGGATTGCTGAGGGTCGCGGAGATCAGGGGCTTGTCGTCAGCCTTGCGCTCGGCCCGCCACAGCTTGTCAAGCTTGATGATCTGGCTCTCGCTCATGGAGGCGTGGCGGACGTTCTGCGCCGTCACCATCAACTGAACGATCTCGTTCCTGAGTATTTTACCCAGATCCGACACGAGTTCCTTCGAGATCAACTCGTTCGGGTTCATGTCTGGCGGTATGGCCGGCCCCTTGTCGTCAGATTTGGCGGGCGCTGCCGCGAGACTCGTTGTAAGCGCAAAGATTCCGACCGAGAGCAATTTGTTGATGAAGTGCGACACGGAGCTACTCTCCAGGTGATGTGTTTTCTTGGGCGACAATGATTTAGAAAGCTTAACTCTGTGTAAGGCTATTTCGTTACTTAAAGGTGTATTGTGTATTGGGTTGCATGAAGCGAACGCAAGCAGGTAAATGGCGAATTTGCCTTTAGATGCCAAGCATCTGCTGAACTTCGATGCATTCGATGCAT
>JALCBY010000025.1:0-48808 GCA_028066055.1 Hyphomicrobiaceae bacterium | reverse complement strand
TTCGATGCATTCGATGCATAAGACGAATTTCGTGTTCCAGCGCTGTGTGAGATTGAGGTTTGCCGTTTTCCTCAACGAAAAATCTTGAGCCGCTTTGCAGCGCGGAGCCACTATTCGCCGGCTTCGGGAATTCCAATCCTCCGCGGCGAATCCTTCAGGACGCGCCGCCTCATCGAAATGGCGGTTTGACCATTTTTCGAACGGACCGTCGATCAAACTCCTGCTTGACCAGGCCGTGATCGCGGTGACCTGACAGAGGTCTCTACGCGTCCCGTCCCCGTCTTCCCCTGAGATTGAGATTACCCGCCGGCTTGTCATTCGGCCGGGATTCCTGAGCGCGAGAGGGCCATTTTGCCCCTGTTCGGCCCTGTCCGTGCGGAATTTGACTCCAAATCCCGAGAAATTTGCTTTACGACCAACTCTGTTGCTTTTACTATTATTAGTACCAATTCGGTTGAATGAGACAGAACATTTGATCTCTCAGCTGCGAAGCGAGCGAAAAAAATGGCCGGGATTGGGCAAGAAACACGGACAAGGGAGGACGCCATGGTATCTATCTTAAAAAGGTACGCGCTGGCGGCATTGGCGCTGCTCACGGTGAGCGGGCCGGCACAGGCTCAAGACACAATCAATATTGGCGTGAGCGAACCGCTGACAGGGGCGGTCGCCGCGTCAGGCAACTATGTGGTGCAGGGCGCCAAGATCGCCGAGGACGAGATCAACGCCTCCGGTGGCGTGCTCGGCAAGAAGATCAAACTGATCATCGAAGACAACAAGAGCAATCCGAAAGAGGCTGTTGCCACCGCCGAAAAGCTCATTGTCGGCGACAAGGTGCCGGTGATGATGGGGGCGTGGAGCTCAACCTATACGCTTGCCGTCATGCCCAAGCTGATGGAATACGGCGTGCCGATGGTCGTCGAGACCTCGTCGTCAGGCAAGATCACCAAATCGGGCAACCCCTGGATCTTCCGCATCAGCCCGACATCGGAGATGGAAGCCAAATCCTTCGGAACCAAGGTGGGCGACTTCGGCATCAAGAAAGCCGACTTCCTGGTGGTGAACAATGACTGGGGTCGTGGTGCTGCGAAGGAATTCTCCAAGATGCTCAAGGAGAAAGACGTCGAGGTCGGCGTCATCGAAACGATGGATGCCAAGGCAACCGATCTGAGCGCGCAGCTTGCCAAGGTGAAGGCGTCGGGCGGAGATACGCTGTTTATCACGACAGGTGTCGAGCAACTCACGCTCGCGCTGAAGCAGGCGAAGGAACAGCAGGTCAAGCACAAGGTAATCACCACGGGTGGTTCCTCATCTCCCGACCAGCTCATCGCCCAGGCCGGAGCCGCGGCGAATGGCAGCAACCATCTGTTGTTCTTCGCGCCCTGGTTCCCGGAAACGGCGCCGAATCCCGAAGTCGCAAAGAAGTTCGTGGCCGAATGGAAGAAGCGTGGCTACAACTTCGCCGGTCTGACCGAAGGTTTCCGCGGATATGACGGCATCAAGACCATCGTTGCCGGCATTAAAGCGGCCGGCAAAGCGGACCCCAAGGCCATTCAGAAGGCGCTCTGGGGCGTCAAGGTGAAGGGCGTCAACGGCAATATTGCGTTCATCAAGCAGGGACCGGAAGGCAAGGAAAGCGGCCAGAACGTTCCGAACGTTTATATCGTGACGATCAAGGACGGCAAGATCTCAAAGCTCTAGGGCTTGAGCGTAAACAACCGATGCGCGGCGGCGGTGCCGCCGCGTATCTTCCTTCTGATCATTCAAGGCCCAGGTGGTTTCGGGATTGTGCGTCACTTCCGGCGTGGGGGACACCGACATGGACCAGCTTCTTCAGCACTTCCTGAATGCCATGATACTCGGCGGCACATATGCGCTGCTGGGTATCGGGCTGACGCTGATTTTCGGCATTATGCGGGTGGTGAATTTCACTCACGGCGAACTCTATACGTTCGGCGCTTACATGATGTTCATGTTCGTCATGCCCTTGCAGACGAACTTTTTTCTCGCCCTCCTGCTCGCCGTCATGCTCGGCGTTGCGCTCGGCGCCCTCATCGAGATCATGCTTCTCAAACCGCTTAGGGGTGCCGACATCGATACCACGATGCTGATCATGATCGGGGCATGGATCGCGATGCAGAATATGGAGCAATTTGTCTGGAGCGGCATCGCCAAGTCGATCAACAACCCGTTTCCGGCCGATCCGCTGGTGATTGGCGCAGTGTCGGTCTCCTGGAGCCGCGTATTCGTTTTTGTCGTCGCCTGCGCGCTGATTGCGGGCACATATGCCCTGATCCAGTGGACCAAGCTCGGCAAGGCGATGCGCGCCACCTTTCAGGATACCGAGACGGCTGCGCTTATGGGCGTGCGCATCAACACGGTCTACATCGCCACGTTTGCCATCGGGTCGGGACTTGCCGCCGCTGCGGGCGCGCTGCTCGGGCCGATTTTCGTGGTGTATCCGACCATGGGAGATATGGCTGCACTGAAGTCGTTCGCGATTGTGATCCTCGGCGGGCTTGGCAGCGTCGGCGGGGCGACAATCGGCGGCTTTATCCTGGCGATGATGGAGGAGCTGGGCGCGGGCTATATTTCTTCCGGATACCGTGACGCCATGGGCTTTCTGCTGATCATCATCATTCTGCTGTTTCGTCCCACGGGCCTGTTTGCACAGAAGGAGCGGATTGGATGAATCGTCAGCTGATCGAGGTCGGGGTCGTACTCCTCTTTGCCAGCGTGCCGCTTTGGCTTGGCAACCTCTATTACCTGCACATTCTCATAACCACCGGCATTTTCATCATTGCCGCCATCAGCCTGAACCTGCTGCTCGGCTATACCGGACAACTGAGCCTCGGTCATGTCGCGTTTTTCGGAATAGGCGCTTATACGAGCGCGCTTGTATCGCTCGGATTCGATCTCGAGCTGACCGACAGCTACACCTTCGTGTTCGAACCGAAACCCGTCTGGTTTTCGTTTCTCTGCGGCATCCTTTTCGCCGCCGTCTGCGGTTGGCTCATCGGCAAGATATCCTTCAAGGTGCGCGGTGCCTATTTTGTTATCGTCACGATCAGTTTCGCCGAGGTCGTGCGCCTCGTCGCGCTAAACTGGATCGATCTGACCGAAGGTCCGATGGCGCTCAACAATATTCCACCCTTCACCCTCGGCATTCCGGGCCTCTGGGAGCTCACCTTCTACAAGAAGGAACCCAACTACTGGCTGGTACTGGCTCTGTGCGTGCTGAGCTTCGTGATCGTCCGGCGGCTCGTGGAGTCCCGTGCGGGCCGCGCCATGATTGCGCTGCGGGAAAACGAGCCGCTTGCAACATCGGTCGGTGTCGATGTCACCAAATATCTGGTGCTGGCAACTGTCGTTTCCGCCGGCATGGCTGGAGCCGCGGGCGGGCTTTACACCCACTATGTGCGCATCGTCGACCCCGACGTGTTTTTGTTCATCTACACGGTCACCATGGTGATCATGGTGATCACCGGCGGGAAGGGAACACTGCTTGGTCCCATCATCGGCGGGCTCATTTTCGGGATCCTGCCTGAGGCCTTGCGCGGAGTTGCTGGGCCCGAGGTGCAGTGGATCATTTACGGCATCCTGATGATCCTCATCGTCTATTTCCTGCCCCAAGGCATCGTCCCGGCGCTCACGAACTGGTGGCGTCAGCGCGAGGGGCACCAGGATCCACCGGCGCCGAAAGAGACAGCCCGGGAGGTCGTGAATTGATGGCCGGGAAAGCGAACCAGGACAAGGCGCTGACGGTCGACGGACTGACGGTCAAATTCGGCGGGTTGACTGCCGTCGATGCCATGACATTCGACGTCCATGAGGGTGAAGTGCTCAGCCTGATCGGCCCCAATGGAGCCGGAAAGACGACCGCCTTCAATGCCATTACGGGGTACCTGAAGCCCTCAGGTGGAAACATTGCGTATCGCGAGGCAAATCTTGTCGGCCTCAATCCGAACCAGATCGCCGATCTGGGTGTAGTTCGGACATTTCAGAAGACCAGCGTATTCGGTGGCCAGACGGCCTTTGACAATGTGCTGATGGGGTTGCACCGCCGCCAGAAACAAACCGCCCTCGAAATCATCTTCGGCCTGCCGAGTGTCGGGTCCGAAGAGCAAACGATGCGGGAGAAGGCACGTGAGGTGCTCGACTTCGTGGGGCTGGGAGCCCGTGCAAATGAGCTCGGCAGCGCGCTGCCTTACGGTGAGCAGCGGCTGCTCGAAGTCGCCATTGCGCTTGCCGCACACCCGAGCCTGCTGCTTCTCGACGAGCCCGTCTCGGGCATGAACCCGTCGGAGACGGCGAGCTTCATGGACATGCTGGGGGAGATTCGCAAACTCGGTATCACCGTACTTTTGGTCGAACATGACATGAAAATGGTGATGGGCGTTTCCGACCGGGTTGTTGTGCTCAACTATGGATCGATCATAGCCAACGGTTCGCCAGCGGAGATCCAGAAGAACCCGGATGTCATCCGCGCCTATCTCGGCGAACGGCATCGCAAGACCAAACGGGGCGGGAGGGGAAAGCGGCGTGCTTAAGGTCGATGGAGTCACCTGTGCCTATGGCAAGGTCATGGCTGTCCGTGATCTGACGATGGAGGTTCGCCAGGGAGAGCTCGTGACCCTGATCGGTGCCAATGGCGCGGGAAAGACGACCACGCTTAAGGCGATCTCTGGCGTACTTGCGCCCGTCGAGGGCAGGATCGAGTTCGAAGGGGAGGACATTACGGGTGCTTCAGCGCGTACTGTCCTGGAGAAGGGGATCGCCCATTGTCCCGAGGGACGGCGCATCTTTCCCTATATGACGGTGCGCGAGAATCTCGAGATGGGCTGCTTTTTGCGCAACGATGCGCAGGCCATTGCCAAGGATATGGAAAAGATTTTTGAGCGTTTCCCCATTCTCCATGAGCGTCGGGCTCAGGCGGCGGGCACGCTTTCGGGCGGCGAACAGCAGATGCTAGCTATCAGTCGGGCGCTGATGTCGCGGCCGCGTCTCATCCTGTTCGATGAACCTTCGCTCGGCCTAGCGCCCAATCTGGTGGAGCAGACCTTCGATATTGTCGAGCAGATCCGTTCCGATGGCGTGACCGTGGTGATGGTCGAGCAAAACGCTCTTGCCGCGCTTGAGCTGTGCGACCGTTCCTACGTACTGGAGTCGGGCGAGGTTACATTGTCCGGTACCGGCAACCAGCTTCTCAAGAACAAGAAAGTACAGCAGGCCTATCTCGGAGGTTAGCCCGGCTTGCGTCCAAGCAGGCGTGCGAAATAGCTCCGGATGCGATCCCAAAGGACCGAAAAGACAAGCGAACCCGCATCGAGGGCTTGCGCGTCCTGATCTGGCTCACGACCTTCCAGTCTGGCTTCGAGATTTTGTGCAAAAGCGCTGGCCAGCCGTGTCACAAGATCGCGCACGATGGCACCACGGCTGAATTGTGCCAGCGGCCCGGCAAGAGAATAAGCGATTGATACGGCGATGAGCGTGCCGTTGCCCTCGTCCGTTTCGGCGAGTTCGTATTCGACGCGCCCGCGCGCCAGCGAAGCGCTGCGGGCGTCGCGGCCCTTGCCGTCAATGACACCACGCCAGTTTTCCGGATCGCGGATGATGTCCGCCTCACCCTTCAGGTCCGCATTGATCGGGCCAAGCTTGACGAGCATACGCCCGTCCACATGATTACTCTCGACCGGTCCGTCGAGAGAGACGCCGGGCATGCAGGTCGCGACCTTCTCGATATCCGCCATCAGGTCCCACACGGCATTGCGCGGGTGATTGACCGTGATTGTCTGGGTCAGCTTGGTGAAGCTGCCATCCTGGGTGATCTCACCGGTCTGCACATTCGCGTCGCTTGGGCTCGCGAGTGTGGGTGCAGCAACCCGTTCCTTACGTCGTTTTTCAGCCGCAGGCGGAACGGCATCACGTTGGATGTTTTGCAAACTGTCATGTGCGGCAGGGCCGGGAGCCGGACCAAGAACATCGGCTTGTGAAATTTCCTCGCGTGAAACGTCGTGATCGCCGGCCACTGTGGCGATGGCCTTGACGATACCCACATAGCCGGTACAGCGGCACAGGTTACCGCTCATGCCGGTGCGGATCGCGTCTTCGTCTCCTGCGGACCCGCGGCGGATGAGGTCGCGGGCGGCAACGAGCATGCCCGGCGTGCAATAGCCGCACTGGAGCGCATGTTCTGCGGAGAATGCATGGCGCAGCTTCTCCATCAGCGGATCGTCGTCGAAATCCTCGATGGTGCGAACCCCCGCCCCGTCGCAGGTGACCGCATAGGTGATGCATGATCTGGCGATTTGCCCGTCGATAACCACCGTGCAGGCGCCGCAAATGCCATGTTCGCAACCCACATGCGTGCCGGTCAGAGCGAGATCCTCGCGTAGAAAATCCGCGAGATTCGTCCGGGGCGTGACGTCACGTTCAATCTTCTCACCGTTCACGGTCAGCGTAATCCGGGTCATCGCTGTGCCGCCTCTTTGACTGCACGCTGCATGGCAACCGCGCGCAAGCGAAGATCGTAGTCATCTGCATTCATTCCGGCGTCGCGCAGAGCGGCGGCGGTCATGTCGACATCAAAGCTTCGAACATCCAGCGGGTCGGCTGTTCTGAAAAGGCTGCTTGGGTCCGTGAACACGACCGGTGCGTGTGATCCTCCCGCGGCGACCAGCCGGAACCGCCCCGTCTTTTCCTCAACCGTCACTGCGCCGATGGCCTCGGCGAATTCGCCGGTCTTGCGGCAGATCTTGTGATATCCGTGCCGCGCTTCTCTTCCGCACTTTCGGATATGGACCGCGGTGACGAGTTCATCGGGACCCAGGTCGGTTTCCATTGCACCTTTGACGAAATCGTCCAGTGCGATGCGGCGCGTGCCCGTTGTGCCTGCAATTTCCAGTTCCGCTCCGAATGCCAGCAGAGCCGCGAACCAGTCGGCCGCCGGGTCGGCGTGGGTCAGGCTGCCGCCGATGGTGCCACGGGTGCGAACGGCCCGATACGCGATGCCCGCCGCGACCTGATCGAGGTGCCCGCTGGCGATACCGCCGATCGCGCCGTCTTCGATCGACGCATGGGTGACGCAAGCGCCGATCGCCACACCGTCGTCGGTTTCCGTCACCGTAATCAGATCGGTGATCCGCGTAATGTCGATGAGCAGCTCCGGCTGGACGAGCCGGAGATTGAGCATCGGCCCGAGCGTCTGGCCGCCCGCGAGAATTTTTGCACCCGGTCTCGCGTCGAGCAACTCCAGCGCGTCGGCGATCGTGCGCGGGCGGGCGTAATCAAAGGCGACGGGTTTCATGCGGCATCGCTCCGACGTACGGCCGCGATGGCTTCGACGATGCGCCGGGGCGTTACAGGCGATACGGCCAGTTCCGCGCCTAGATTTTTAAGAGCGTCATTGATGGCGTTGGTGATTGCGGCGGGAGGTGCGATCGCGCCGCCTTCGCCGATGCCTTTGACGCCGAAACGCGTATAGGGCGATGGCGTTTCCATATGAAAGACGCGAATTGAAGGGACTTCCGTCGGTCCGGGAAGCAGATAATCCGAGAGCGTCGAGGCCAGTGGCTGCGCCTCGCTGTCAAAGATCATCTCTTCGTATAGGGCCGTTCCGATGCCCTGCGCCGCACCGCCGTAAATCTGTCCGTCGACGATCATCGGGTTCACCAGAACCCCGCCGTCCTCGACGATTACGTAATCGAGAATCTCGACTTCACCGGTCTCGGGATCGACGGCGACGGTCACGGCGTGCGCAGCATAGCTGAAGGTGCCGGTATCGCGTTCAGGCTTGTAGCCGGATGTGACTTCGAGGCCTGCCGGATCGACGTCCTCCGGCAGATCCTGCGGGCGGCGATACCAGACATGGGCAACCTCTTCGATGGAAAGTTCACCCGAGGGACCATGCGCCCGCCCGTCTTTGAGCGTGATCTCACCGGGCTTGCATTGCAGCATTTTTGCGGCGATACCCCGGGCGCGGGATGCAAGCTGATCGCAGGCTTCGGCCACCGCACCGCCGGACATGACCATGCAGCGCGAACCCCAGGTTCCGGTTGAGTAGGGCGTATAAGCCGTATCACCGTGCACAACCTTGATCTTCTCATGCGGGATTCCGAGAACCTCGTGCCCGACCTGGGACAGTGTGGTTTCAAGGCCCTGGCCGTGTGAGTGGGCGCCGATGCGGAGTTCAAGTCCGCCGTCGGGTGTCAGCCGGGCATTGGCCTGCTCATGGCCCGGCACCATGGGGATGCCCCAGCCGGCATAGACGGATGTCCCGTGTGCAGCCTGCTCGCAATACATGGCAAATCCGACGCCGAGCAGCCGTCCATCCGTCTCGCCCTTCTTCTGCCGCTTACGCACGGCTTTCAGGTCGATTGCCTTTATGGCCTGGCGCAGTGCTTCCGGGTAGTCGCCAGAGTCGAAGTGTTTGTGGGTGATGTTATCGAACGGCATCTGCTCCGGGCGCACGAGGTTCTTGAGCCGCACATCGGTCGGTTCCAACTGGAGTTCTCGCGCCACCGCGTCGATCATCAGCTCCATTGCGAAACACACGCCTGTTCTTGCGACGCCGCGATAGGGCAGGATCGGAGGTTTATTCGTTGCAGCGGAGAATGTATGACAGCGATAGTGCGGGAAGTCGTAGACGCCGGGCAGGATGCTTGCGACCTGTGCGGCTTCGAGGCAGGCTGCAAACGGATAAGACGAGTAGGCACCCGAATCCACGGTGGCTTCCGCATCGATGCCCAGCAGCTTGCCGTCCTTGTCGGCGTAGGCCGTCATCACATAGTGATGTTCCCGGCAGTTCGCCGAGGCGGTCAGGTTCTCACGCCGATCCTCCAGCCAACGGACGGGATGACCGAATTGCATGGCGGCCCACGCGAGGCACACCTCTTCCGGGAGCAGGATGCCCTTGTAGCCGAAGCCGCCGCCAACGTCGGGTGCGACCACCCTGATGCTTCCGTGGTCAAGCCCGAGGCACTCTGCCAAGCCCGACCGGACGATGTGCGGCATCTGTGTAGACGTGTGGAGCGTAAGCTGTTCCAGCCGGTGGTCCCACTCCGCGATAGCGCCACGCCCTTCAATCGGGCTCATGCACTGGCGTGCTGTTGAGAACTCGCGGCTAACCTTTACTGCCGCTTCACGCTCGGCGTCGGCCATATCATAGTCGACGAGCGTCTCCAGGAAGATATTGTCGCTCCAACCTTCATGGATGAGGGGGCTGTCTTTTTCCCGTGCCTGCAACATGTCATGGACGGGCGGCAAGTCCTCGAAATCCACCTCTACCCGTGCAACCAGGTCTTCTGCTTCGGCTCGTGTCGGCGCGATGCAGAGCGCGATCATTTCACCGACATGACGAACCTTTCCCTCAGCGAGAATGGACTGGTTCGACGGTTTGAAGCCGGGCAGGCTGGTAACAGCGGTGATCGGCTTGACCGAGGCCATGTCCGCGGCGGTGACGACGTTTGCCTGGATGTCTTCAGGAATATTGATTGATGTGATGCGGGCATGGGCGACCGGGCTGCGGAGAAAGGCCACATCTTTCATTCCGGCCCGCCGGATATCTCCGACAAACTGGCCGCGGCCCCGCATATAGCGGTCATCCTCCTTGCGGACGAGCCGTGCGCCAACCCCCTGTTTTTTCATGATCCGGAACCGTTTTCTGGCGGCCCTCTGCCGCCACGCGCATGTCAACTGGTACTATTGTTGGCACAACCATACCAGCATAGTGCGGGATACCCCGATGGGCAATATGACGCGTGATTTTTCCTGCCGCCAGTGGCTAGGACGAACGGTCTAGGAGTTCGATATTCAGTTTCACTTTATCGCCGCGGTAGACGATATCGCCGCTGTAAATCACGATGCCATCCGCGTCGGTAACCACGCAGTGGGCTTCAGCAGTCGGAGCGTTCAATGGAAGTTCAAGCTGGAGCGCAGTTTCCACATCGGCTGCACTGATGCTCAGCGTCTGATGCGCGCGGCTGATTCTGAGATCATCCATTTCATTGATGACCGCAAGCGCGACCTTGGAGCGGAAGGCAGCCGGATTTCGGTCGTGAATGTGCTTGGCAACGTGGACGTTTGCGACCGCGTAAGGCTCGTTGTCATTGAGCTGCACGCTCCTGAAGAACTCGTAGGCTCCGGCAGGCCGGCCATCCTCCGGCTCGATATGCAGTTCCTTAGGCGTTTCCACTTCGAGGAATTTGGGCACATTGGCGCTGATTAGTTCGATCAAGGAGTCCCAGTCGGTCGCAAGATGCAGCCACCGGTCATTTTCGGGCGTCCGCATCACAAAGGTGCCCTTGCCCTGATGGGATTTCAGCAGGCCCTCGTCCTGCAACAACTCGATCGCCTGACGCACCGTGACGCGCGCGACACTGAACTCATTTTCGAGTTCCTCGAGCGTTGCAATCTTGTCGCCAATGGCCCACCGGCCCTCCTGGATACGACGTCGCAGAGCGGACGCGACCTGGACATAGCGGGGCGCGCGCATCTGGGCGTACGTGCTTGCAAGCCCGGTCAGTGCGGCATCTGACATTCGGTTCTCCCAGTATCTGTACTGACAGCCGTCGACCACCGTCCAACTGCCACACTATGTCGGGCGCCGACAGTTCGAACTACACGTTGGCGTGAGTCTCCAGTTAATTCAAGATCAAGCCTGTATGCTGCCACGGCGTTGTGTCTATTGCGCCTCGCACCACTCGCAAATGCTCAAGGCATAGACCTTGATTGCTGTCATATAGTCGTCGATGTCCACATATTCATCATTGGCGTGCATCACAGCCGTCGGACCGGGGCCGAAGATGACGGTGGGCGTATCGCCGTTATTGATTAGGAAGCGCGTGTCGGCGGCTCCCTGCCGTCCGCTGATCTCCGGGTCTTTACCGGTCACTTCCTTGAAGCAGTCGACCAGGGTCGTGACGATGGGATGATCGGCAGGTATGTCCGCCGCCTCTGCATCAAGACCGCCAAACTTGTTTCCGAAGGTGACTTCGGGCGGATGCTCCTTCATCCACTCGTCTTCGCTCACCACCTTCGAAATATGCTCGAGGAAGGCCTGCTTAACGCCTTCATGGCTCTCGCCTGGTACGGTCGCGATCGAGCCCTTGAGCAGACATGTGTCCGGGAAGGCGCTCGGAAAACTTCCCGATTCGATTGTTCCAACAAGACAGGGCAGCGTGCTCAGGATGTGCGGGTAAAGCGGATGCGATACGGTTTCGAGGCGATGCTTTTCGTGATCGTCGATCGCAACCTTGATCTTGTAACCGAGATCGATGGCGTTGACGCCTTCGTAGCGCGTCTGAATACCGGCTTTCTTGCCGCGAATGAGAATCTGGAACCAGATACGGCCGATACAGGCCGGTTGCACGGCCAAAGTGCTGGTTTCCCCGGAAATGGCGGCATCCGCCTTGTAGCCGCGCAGAACTGTGTCGAGGGTGCCGTGGCCGGAAACTTCTTCATCCACGACCAGGTTGACCAGTACGTCGCCCTTCAGCTTGATCCCGGCTTCCTCGATATACTGGACGGCAAGAATCTGTGAGGACACGCCGCTCTTCATGTCGGAGGAACCCCGGCCATAAATGCGGTTGTCACGGATCTTCGCCTCCCACGGATCATCGGTCCAGGATTCGCGCGGGCCCTCCGGAATAACGTCGGTATGACCGTTCAGCAGCAGGGATCGCCCGCCGCCCGTACCCTTGCGCGTTGCGACGATATTGGGCCGGCCTTCGTAGCTTTCGGTCACGACCGCTGCTGCAGGATGCTTCTGGATTTCTTCCGCGTCCATGTCCCACATGTCGATGTCGAGGTCCATATCCTCCAGATAGTCCTTCAAATGCGCCTGTATCGGGCCTTCATCACCCGTGACGCTTGGAAATCTGATGAGAGTCTGGAGGAAGTCGACAGCATGATCGCGTTTGCTATCGATGAGGTCGAGCAGTTTCTGCCGCTGGGATTGATCCATGATGTGCCCAATGAGTTACTAAGTTTAGAACAACGATATAATAGGTACAAAATTCGCATGTCAACGCGTGCCCGGACGTTGTTTTGGTTGATCGTAATGTTTGTGCATGCGCTTGTCTCGGTTGCAAAAACGGTTGGATGGGGCGTGAACTGCGGATTGTTCTTCCTGTCTCTGAATTTCTATTTTATACTATTATTCTATTAATAGAATAAATGATCTTATTATCATTTAAAAACAATATATTACATGTGTTATGAAGATCGTAAAAGCAGTCGTGAGAGGACAAAAATGAAAGAGGATCGTCCGACGCTCGCCGTGATCGGCGGGACGGGAAACCTGGGACACGCACTGGCCGAACGTTGGGCCGCGGCGGGGTATGAGGTCATCGTCGGTTCGCGAAGCGCAGAACGGGCGGAAGAGGCCGCGGCGCAGTTGAGCGGGGTAGGCGGTGCCGAGCCAAGGGGCCTTGCCAACGAGGCTGCGGCGGAGGAAGCCGATATCGTCGTGCTTGCGGTCCCTTTCGCCTCGCAGACGAAGATACTGCAGGCCATCGCGAATGCGGTGGGAGACAAGCTTGTGGTCGATACAACGGTGCCGCTCGTGCCGCCGAAGGTTGCCAGAGCTCAGATGCCGGAAGCGGGCTCAGCTGCCATGATGGCGCGTTGCGCGCTCGGCGACGGTGCCCGGATCGTTTCCGCATTCCACAACGTCGCAGCGCACAAGCTGAAGCAGGAAGGTGACGTCGATTGCGACGTATTGGTGTTCGGTGACGATCCGGCCGACAGGAAGATTGTTATCGGACTTGCAGGTGCAATCGGATTGCGCGGGGTCCACTGCGGCGTGCTCGCGAACTCGGTCGCCGCCGAGGCGCTGACATCGATTCTCATCGGCATCAACAAGCGCTATAAGGCGGACGGTGCCGGCATTCGCATTACCGGACTCCCAAGCGTCTAAGCTTCACGCCCTGAAGAGGTGAAAGCAGGTTATGGCAGCGAGTTATACGGTGACGGGCATCGATGGCGTTCCCCTGGTCGAGCCCGGTGATGACCTCGCGTTCCTGCTGATCTCTGCGGTGGATGCGCAGGCCGTTCGCCCCGTTGACGGCGACATTTTCGTGATCGCACAGAAGGTGGTTTCCAAGGCGGAAGGCCGCTTGGTTGCCCTTTCCTCGATTGAGCCTTCGCCGGAAGCGCAGCGGCTCGCTGCGGAGACGAACAAGGAGCCGCGGCACGTCGAGGTGATCTTGCGCGAGTCCAGGGAAGTGGTGCGCAGCAGGCGTGACGTTATCATCGTCGAGCATCGGCTCGGATATGTCCTTGCCAATGCCGGGGTCGACCGTTCCAATGTCGCTGGCGCCGTCGATGATGAAACCGTCCTGCTGCTTCCCGAAGACCCTGATGCCAGCGCGGACGCGCTGAAAGACCGGTTTGATGCCCACTGGAAGTGCAGTGTCGGCATCGTGATCGCCGACAGCGTCGGGCGCGCCTGGCGTCTCGGCTCGGTGGGAATTGCCATTGGCGCGGCGGGCGTGGCTGCGCTGCGCGATCACCGCGGTGATCGCGACCTTTTCGGCCGTGCCATGGAATCGGCGATCGCCTGTCCTGTCGATGCTATCGCGTCCGCTGCGACGCTTGCAATGGGGGAAGCGGACGAGGGGGTGCCTGCAGCGCATGTGCGGGGCATCCCGTGCGGCCTACCAACCCCGGCGCGGACGATCAATCGGTCCAAGTCAGAGGACATGTTTCGATGACGGGTTCCAGTCGAAGCCGACATGGTGGAAACGTCGTCGCGTTATGCGGCGGGATCGGCGGTGCCAAACTCGCGCTCGGCCTGTCGAAGGTGATTGCAGATGAGCGATTGGTTGTCGCCGTCAACACTGGTGATGATTTCGAACATCTCGGCCTGCACATATCACCCGACGTCGATACCGTGACCTATACGCTTGCCGGTATCGCCAATCCGGAAACCGGATGGGGTCGCGCCGATGAGACCTGGAATTTCATGGAATCTCTTGGGCGGATCGGCGGTGAAACGTGGTTTCAGCTGGGCGATCGTGATCTGGCGCTCCATGTGGAACGCACCCGGCGTCTGCGCGCCGGAGACAGCTTAAGCGAGATCACCGCCGATATGCGCGCGCGACTTGGAATTTCCGCACGCATTCTGCCCATGAGCGACGACCCGGTTCGCACGCATGTCGAGACGGACGCCGGGCCGATGCCGTTTCAGAACTACTTTGTGGAGCGCAAATGCGAGCCTGAACTTCGGTCCATCCGGTTCGTTAGTGCGCAAAGCGCGCGTGTTCAGCCGGATGTTGCGCGCGCGTTGGGGAATTCCGACCTGCGTTGCGTGATCATCTGCCCGTCCAATCCTTATCTCAGCGTCGATCCGATCCTCGCCGTCGGGGCCATGCGCGAATTGCTCAGGCAAACTCGGGCACCGGTGGTGGCAGTATCGCCGCTGGTCGACGGGCAGACGGTCAAGGGGCCGATGTCGAAAATCATGCGTGAGCAAGATCTTGAAGCGCGCCACGCAACGATCGCCCGGCACTATGACGATGTAATCGACGGCCTCATGATCGACAGCTCCGATGACCAAATCCCGAACCATATTTCGACCACCGTGGAAGACACGATGATGCATTCCCTGGACGACAAGGTACGGCTCGCCCGGCACGTCCTCGCATTCGCTGACGAAATATCCGCCGGACGAGAGCTGCCGCAAGCGAGGCGCGCATGAGCGGTATTGTAGCCGTTGTTCCCATGAAACCCCTTTCGGCGGCGAAATCCCGTCTTGCGCGTGACATGCCGGAAGCGCAGCGTTGTGGTCTCGTTCGCGATATGCTCGTGCAGGTGCTTACGGCGCTCCGCGATGCCGGCACCGTCGAACAGGCTTTCGTGCTCACAGCCGATCCCGAACTTGCCGACCTTGCCGCGTCGTGCGGTGCCGGACACATTCGCGAACCCCAGGTTAACGGTCTGAACGCTGCGGTGAGAACGGCAGCCGGTTACGCGGAGAACCTTGGGGCGGAGGCAATGCTGGTGCTGCCCGGCGATATTCCACTTGTGACAGGTGCGGAAATCGACGCTTTCACCTCGTGCTTGCAGGGAGCGGGCGTGGCGATCGTGCCCGCGCATGATCGCGATGGGACGAACGCCCTGCTGCTTGCGCCGCCGCGGGTCGTGTCCCCTGCATTTGGCGACAGGAGCTTTGAACGGCACAGGCAGGCGGCGAAGCAGAGCGGGCTTGAGCCTGCCATCTTTGAAGGCGAAGGCATTTCGCGCGACATCGATGATGTGTCCGATCTTGCATGGCTGGCCAAGCAGGGCCCGGACTGGCCTGAAACTGCGTGGCTTCCAAGCCATGTCTCGGACGTTGATGCCGTTACGGTGGAACAGGCGTTGGCGTTGGCCGATTGCAACGACCTTGAGCGTCTTTGTGAAAGGGCTGAGGAGCTCACGCTCGCCGGTTATGGCGAACTGGTCAGTTTTTCCAAGAAAGTGTTCATCCCGCTGACGAAGCTTTGCCGCGATGTCTGCCACTACTGCACCTTCGCGCAGACGCCGAGGAAGATCGGCCACGCCTATCTTTCACCAGACGAGGTGGTGGATATCGCGCGTGCGGGCGCGGCTGCGGGATGCAGGGAGGCCTTGTTCACCCTGGGCGACAAGCCGGAGCTGCGCTATCGCGCGGCGCGCGAGGCGCTTGCCGAATTCGGGCACGACAGCACGCTCTCTTATCTGGAGGAGACAGCACGGTTGGTGCTGGAGGTGACCGGGCTGTTGCCGCACCTCAACCCGGGCGTGATGGACGAGCATTGGCTTGCACGTCTGAAGGCGGTGTCGATTTCTCAAGGGATCATGCTGGAATCCGTGTCTGCCAGGCTGATGCAGAAAAGGATGGCGCATCATGGATCGCCGGACAAGGACCCGCATGTCAGGCTGGCGACATTGGAGGCTGCGGGCAAGGCAGGCGTACCCTTCACCACCGGCCTTCTGATCGGCATCGGCGAGACTCGGCTGGAGCGTATCGAGGCCTTGCTCGCCATACGCGCCTGCCATGAACGTCATGGTCATATTCAGGAAATCATCATTCAGAACTTCCGCGCCAAGCCCGGAACGCGTATGGCGCAGGCGCCCGAGCCGTCGCTGGAGGATCATGTCTGGACCATTGCCGTGGCGCGGCTGATCTTCGGATCTCGTATGAACATACAGGCACCGCCGAATCTGCGGCCCGGCGCATTGGTGCAACTCGTGCGCGCAGGCATCAACGACTGGGGGGGCGTGTCGCCGGTCACGCCCGATCACGTCAATCCGGAAGCACCATGGCCGCATCTGGACCGGCTGGCGGAGGAAACGGACCGTTCTGGACGCTGCCTGACGGAACGGCTCGCACTGTATCCGGAGTATGTGCGCAAGGCGGACAGGTGGGTTGCGCCAGAACTTGGCCCCGCATTGCTCAAGCACAGTGACGCGCAGGGGTATGCCCGGGAAGATGACTGGTTTGCCGGAGCAGAGACGCCGCTTCCTCTGCATAAGCACGGTTCACCGGCGCTCAACCTGCGGCATCGGTCCGTGTCGCGAGCGGTAGAGTCCATCGCGGGAGGGCGCTTGGATGAAAAATCCATCGCCAGACTTTTCTCGTCGCGCGGCGGGGCCTTCGACGAGGTGGTGTCGGTCGCCGATGCCCGGCGGCGGGAACGCAAAGGCGACTGCGTGACCTATGTCGTCAACCGCAACATCAACTACACCAATCTGTGTACATATGGCTGCCGGTTCTGTGCCTTTTCGAAGGGCCGCCTGTCACAGGGCCATCGCGACAAACCATATGATCTGTCGCTTGAGGAAATCGCGCGCAGGACGTCCGAGGCGTGGAGCCGGGGCGCAACGGAAGTCTGCCTGCAAGGCGGCATTGGAGCACGCTACTCCGGCGATACCTATCTGGCGATCGTCAGGGCAGTAAAGGCGGCAGCGCCGGACATTCACGTCCATGCGTTTTCACCACTTGAAATCACCCACGGCGCGGAAACACTCGGGCTCCCTCTGGACAACTATCTCGCGCGGCTGCGTGATGCCGGGCTCTCAAGCCTGCCGGGTACTGCTGCGGAAATACTCGATGACGAAGTGCGGGCGATCCTTTGTGCCGACAAGGTCGATACGGCCCAGTGGCTCAGGGTCATGGAGGTGGCGCACGGTGTGGGCCTGCGATCGACGGCGACCATCATGTTCGGGCATGTGGATGGTTATCGGCATTGGGCGCGGCACCTTTTGCGCGTGCGGGCGTTACAGGAAAAAACCGGGGGCTTCACGGAATTCGTGCCCTTGCCATTCGTACATATGGAAGCGCCGATCTATCTCAAGGGCGAGGCGCGGCGCGGACCGACCTGGCGCGAGGCCGTGCTGATGCACGCGGTCTCCCGGCTTGTCCTCGATCCCGTGATCACGAACATCCAGTCGTCCTGGGTAAAGCTTGGTGCGGAAGGTGCTGCACGCTGTCTGTCTGCCGGAGTAAATGATCTCGGCGGTTCACTGATGAACGAATCCATCACGCGCGCCGCCGGCGCCGTACACGGTCAGGAGATGACGCCGGACCGGATGACCGCCATCATCCATGAAGCGGACCGGATGCCTGTCCAGCGCAACACGCTGTACGGTAGGGTCGAAGATCCCAATACGGTTGAGTTCGAACCGGATGTTCTGCCGGTCTCGTTACGGCTGGTCGCTGCGGAATAGCTGGAGAAGGTTGAGCCCTCATCCAACGCGATCAATACGCAATTCGCGAAAGGATGAGGGCCCGGGAGGAGTTCCCTACACTGCCCTTAGCTTGGGCAGTATTTCACTCGCGATCAGTTCGACCTGATCGTCCTGATATCGGTAGGGAACGAAAATGATCCGGTCGATGCCGGTGTCCACGTGCGCTTTGAGCTGATCGACGCATTCGTCGACGGTGCCGATGATGGCGCTGTCAGGCGTTGACTTGCTCCAGCTTGCGAAATCCCACTCGGTGTTGAGCCACTCGTTCATGTCCGCTTCGACCTTGTCGCGCTCGCCGACGATGATCGGCAGCTGGTTGGTCGATTGAAGCGTGTCGGGGTCCTTGCCGTCTTCCTCGGCGAAGGCACGGACTTTCGCCCAGTCTTCGGTAAAACTCTCCGGCGTGTAGAAATAGGTCAGCCAGCCGTCGCCTCCAAGCGCCGCGCGCTTCAGGACCGCATCGACATAGCCGCCGATGAGAATCGGAGGGCGCGGTTTTTGATACGGTTTGGGGAACATGACCGATTCCCGCATGTTGTGTGGCGGGAAGTCTCCCGTCACCATGTCTTCGGTCCACAGCCGCTGCAGGATCTCGAGATTCTGATCCATGATTTTGCCGCGCTTGTGGAAATCGATGCCGACCGCATCGAATTCACGCTTGTACCAGCCCGACGCCATGCCCAGGACGAGTCGGCCCTTGGAAATCAGATCCATGCTGGAGAGCTGTTTTGCGAGCACCAGGGGGTTGCGCAGCGGCAGCACAAGTATGCCTGTTCCGAGTTTGATCTTTTCCGTGCGTGCCGCGACGGCAGTCAGCAGTGACAGGGCATCGATGATTGGAAAATGGGGATCGACGCCGAGCAGTATGTGATCCCAAACCCACACGGACTCAAAGCCCAGCTCTTCCATGCGCACGCCGTAATCCATAAGTTTCTGCGCGTCGGGCAGTTCGGGAAACGCCTGAAAGTTGCGCATCGCGATGCCGTATTCGGTCTTGTTTTCTGCCATATAAAGTCCCTCTTGATGGTTTTCGCGTTGCGACGCCTCAGGCCGTGTACAACCGCTCGGGATCAAGGTTGCGCAGGACCGCAAGTTCGTTCTTCTGCGGTGGGTCGGTACGCCCGACATTGTCGGGAATGGTGATGTCGAAGCCGGTGTTATCGCGCACCTCGTCGGGATCGACCCCCGGGTGAAGTGCCAGAACCTTCATTTCCTTGGTGTCGTCGTCGAAGGCGAGAATGGCGAGATCCGTGACGACGCGGAACATGCCGCCGGCAATGAGCCCGCTGTCGGCGCGGCTGGAGCCGCCATCGATGAAACCGGGACTGGTGATGAAGTCCACCTTGTTCACAAAGCGCCGCTTTTCATGCTTCATGGCGACGATCATCTGGGTCAGGCTGGAGATATCATTGCCGCCGCCTGTTCCCGGCAGGCGGATTGCGGGTTTCTCCGGATCGCCGATATAGGAGCTGTTGAGATTGCCGTAGCGGTCAATCTGCGCGCCACCCATGAATCCGACGTCGATGTAGCCGCGCTGAAGCAGCAGCAGGACGTCGGTGATGGGCAGCACCATGTTGGCGCGCCGCGTGCAGCGCTGTTCGTTCGTTGAAGGTGGCAGCTCTCCCGGAACGACAAACGGCCCGATCACACCGCCTTCGAACAGAATGGTGAGTCCGGGTGCATGGACGCCCTGGGCCAGCGTGGCTGCAAGCAGCGGTATGCCGACGCCGGCGAACACGATCTGTCCGTCTTTCAGAATGCGCGCGCTCATGACGGCGAGCAGTTCGGATGCGGTGTAGTTCTTGCGCTCAGTCATTGTAGATGCTCCGTCCGCGCCGGCTCGCATCGACGATGGCATCGGCCCCCAACAGGTCCAGATAGCCGGACCAGCTCGACGGGCCGTAGTAGAAGTCGTCGAGATACTTTTTGATGCCGGCTTCGGGATCCTTTTTGGTCTGCTCGGCGAGCGTATCCATGTGGTCGAAGAAGGGCTCGTACACGCCATAGCATTCATGCGGCGCCGAGCCGTATGGCACCTCGACCACCGCATCGACGGTAAAGAAGGGAATGCGCGTGTGATCCGGCCTGCGGCGGATGCTGTCATTGGAGACGATTTGCTCGGTGGTCAGGATCACGCGGTTGGCCGCCATGGCGATGTCAATGTCCATGAACTGGAGGCCGTCGAGCTGGGCGTTGCCGTAAGCATCCGCACGCTGAACATGAATGAGGGCCACGTCCGGATTGAGCGCGGGCAGGGCCAGAAGGCGCTCATCGGTGAACGGACAGATGACCTCTTTCACTTCATCACCCAGGCGCTCGTTGACGCCCGACCCGATCATCGAGCGCACCGGCATATAGGGAATGCCCATCGCGCCGGCCCGGTAACGCAGGCCGATCGACATGTGACTCCATTCGTCGAAGCGCGCCTCGCCACTTTCCGTATAGTGGCGCATGACCTTGGAGACGCCCCACACGATTCCCTGGCTGAACCAGCTGGTAATCACATGATTGGAGATGCCCGAGCCGTACAGAACCTCGCCCTCCGACGACATGATACTGCGCGAAACGACGAGATTCTTCTTCTTCGCCCGCACCAGCGCCCAGATCATTGCCGTCGGCGTGCGCGACATGGTGCAACCGCCCAAGGCCACATGATCGCCGTCCGAGACGAATGACGCTGCCTCTTCCAGCGACATCACCTTTTCACGCAGACCCCTGTCGCGCTCGGCGGTGCGCCGTCGCAGTTCCAGGTGGGGCAATACGAGTGTTTCCTCAGCCATCATGCAAATGTCTCTCCTTTTGCGGCGTCATCCTCAGGCGGCGGCCGATCGCATATCCTTGTTGAAACGCGTGATCAGTTCGTCCCAGGTCTCCACGAGACCATGCAGATCGCGCCAGAACGACTGGTCCCGGCGTCTGTCGAAATCGCCAACGGGTATGCCCTGCTGTTCAACCCAGGTGTAGTAGCCGAGATTGAACATGCGATTGCGGTCCACTTCGCTGGTCTCCAGGACGTGATCGGTTGCTACCGTCTGCAGATGCGCGCCGCAGAGCTGCGCCGCACCGTCGGAGTCGACACCGTCCCATCCCAGGTGTTTCAGGGCACCCGCCTTCTCGGTCTCATACATGGAGGCGGCATCGGTCGCGACCGTGACGATGACGTCTTGTTCGGTGAGGTCGAGATATTTCGCAAGTTTGATGGCTGCGAGCAGGTTGCAGATGCTCGAGAGGCCGAAATAGTGCAGAGCGGATACGACGTTCGCGTCCACCCCGACGCGCTGCGCCAGATAACGCTGACCTTCTTGCGTGTTGAACAGGATATTCAGGCCGTCCGTCGCCGTGTCCGAGACGGCAATGACGAAATCGCTGTTCATGACATTGTGGATGAGCGGGATATGCTTGTCGCCGATACCCTGGATGTTGTGTTCGCCATAGCCGTTGTAGAGAAGAGTCGGGCATTCGATAGGTTCGACCACGGCGATACGGGCTGACAGTTTATTCTTGAGGTAGTCGCCGGCGCCAAGCGTGCCTGCCGAGCCGCTCGCTGCCACGAATGCCGTCAGGTTCAGGTCCGGATCATCATCCCGGAGCGCGTCGAACACCCGCTCCAGAGCCGGGCCGGTACAGGCATAATGGCCGAGATAGTTTCCGAACTCGGAGAATTGGTTGACGATTTCATTGTCGGGGTCGTTTTCGAGCTCGGCGCACTTGTCGTAAATCTCCTTCACGTTGCTTTCGGTGCCGGGTGTGCGGATGATGTCGGCCTCGTCGCTCGCCCAGGCATTCAGCCAGTCGAAGCGTTCCTGGCTCATGCCTTCGGGCAGGACGGCAACCCCTCGGCAGCCGAGGATGCGCGAGATGGCAATTCCGCCACGGCAGTAGTTGCCGGTTGACGGCCAGACCGCGCGCTGACGCGCAGGGTCGAAGCGGCCGGTCACCAGGCGCGGGGCGAGACACGCGTAGGCGGCAAGCACCTTGTGTGCGTTGATCATCGGAAAGTTAGCGCCCAACGCTACAACGATTTTTGCCCGGACGCCGGTCAGGCTTTCGGGCAATACGATGTGGGACGGTGTCCGGGTAAAACCCTTCCGGTCGGGTGCATTGTACCAGTGCACGCGAAACAGGTTGGCCGGGTCGGCGGCATCGGGATCAATGGACTCGAGGCTCGAACGTAGGGTGTCAGGAAGGGTGAAGGGGTCCGCAAGTTGCGCAAAGGTAGGCAGGGTGACGCCGCTCTCCCCAAGCCGCGCGACGGTCTGGCGATATACCTGCTGGTCGTCTATTTCGGTTGCAAAATCGAATGGTCCCATCATACTTCCCGATCGTTCCTGCTTGTCTCCACCCGAACCCTCAAATCGACCCGGCCGTTGGCGCGGATTTGGATAATTGATATGGTTGTACTATTATTAGTACAACTAGTATCCAATGATGCCGTGCGTGACGCAACCCCCTTCCCACGAAATTCGGCATGCGGGGCGGTATTGCGGACGAAGGAGAGCTGAACGTCGGCCGTCCGGACGACACGGCATCCGCAGTCAGGGGAAGGGACATACATACATGGCTGAGGGACAGACGACGATTTCAGGTCAGGTGATTGAAGATACCGTCGTGCCGGCGTGCGAGCCGTGGAGTGCGGAGGTTCGAAAGGGGGATGTCGTCCGGTTGGTTGATCTTGAAGGGCAGCAGGCGGTCGACTTCCTTTGCTATGACCTAGCCAACAAGGCCGAGCGTTACAACGCGGCAAACACGATCAAGCTGAACAACAATATTTATCTGGGACAGGGAACCGTCCTTTGGTCGGTACGCGCGCGGCCGATGATGACGATCATCGCCGATACGTGCGGGTCGCATGACACGTTGTACGGGTGCTGCTCGATCGAAATCGACCGGGTTCGCTTCAAGAAGGAAAACAATTGGGGATGCCAGCAAAATTTCGAAAAGGAACTGGCCAAGCATGGCATGGACGAAAAGGATATCGCCGCCAACGTGAACTTCTTCATGTATGTCCCGGTCCGAGAAGATGGACAGATTGCCATAGCAGATGGCTTTTCCAAGCCTGGGGATTATGTCGATCTGCGGGCTGAAACCGATGTGCTGGTTGTCGTTTCCAACTGTCCCGAGCGGGACAACGCGGCAGCCGGCTATGAGCCGACGCCCATCCGCGCCATCGTCTACACGCCCGACACAAGCTAAGTCCGTGAGTTGGCATGCGGAAGATTGAAGGTGGGCAGCGGCAGGGTCGGGGACGGAAGTTTGCCGAGTGTCCCTGATCTAGGCGGCGACGGGCTCTCCAACGTCCGGCGAATTCAGCAGCACGGATACGATGGCTTCGTCCAGTCGCCCCAGTCCCTCCTCGAGAAGCTCCGGTTCGATTGTCAGGGGTGGCATGACTTTGACCACCTCGCCCGACGGGCCGGACGTTTCGATGAGGACATCGCGTGCCTGGCATTCCCGGCACACACGCTCTGCGATATCGGCCCTTGCGAATTCCAATCCGCACATGAAACCCGTACCCTTGGGCTTGAGAGTAACCGGCCCGAATTTTTCGGATGTGTTTGAAAGCCAGGCTCGTATGTATTGACTGGACTTTCGAACAGCGGACAGAAATTCTTTGTCGCGCCAGAACCCGAATGCCGCGGAAGCCGAGGCAAAGGCGAGATTGTTGCCTCGGAATGTGCCGTTATGCTCTCCGGGCAACCATTTGTCATGTTGCGGGGCGATCAGAAGCACCGAGAGCGGCAGTCCCGTGCCGCTGAGCGATTTCGACAGACAAACGATATCCGGCGCGATTCCAGCCCGTTCAAAGCTGAAGAAGCTGCCCGTGCGGCCACACCCGGCCTGAATATCGTCGACGATAAGAAGCGCGCCGAGTTTTTCGGCCAGGATTGCGACATGCCGCAGCCAGTGCTCACTCGCGACATTCAATCCGCCTTCGCCCTGAACGGTCTCCAATATGATCGCGGCAGGTGGCTCTTCACCTCCCGTTGGGTCATCGACCATTGCCGCATAGCGATCGAGTTCTGCGATGCCCGCCCCGAAATATCCTTCGTATGGCAAACGTGTGACGCCGTCAGGCAAGATATGCCCTGATGACGGCTCACCGCGCCGGCCGCTTACCGACATCGATCCCAGCGTCATGCCGTGAAACGCGTTCGTGAAGGCGACGACTGTTCGGCGTCCGGTCACTTTGCGAGCCAGTTTCAAGGCCGCCTCGACAGCGTTGGTGCCGGTCGGGCCGGTAAACTGAATGCGGTAATCCAGCCCGCGCGGAGCAAGGATCAACTCACGAAAAGCCGTCAGAAACTCCCTCTTCGTGCTCGTATGCAGGTCGAGGCTTGCAAGAACCCCATCACAGGACAGATATTCCAGAAGCCGTGACTTGAGAGCCGGATGGTTGTGACCATAGTTGAGCGATCCGCAGGCTGAAAGAAAGTCGATATACGCGCGACCCGTCTCGTCCCAGACGCGCGCGTTTCGGGCCCGGCTGAAGACTGCCGGCATATGCCGACAGTAATAACGAACGCCCGACTCGCTGCGATCGAATTCGGATTGGAGCTGCGGAAATGTTGCCTCTGGCTTCATCACTGTCCTCACACAAATATTCAAATTGGCGAATGTTCAATTTGGCCTGTTCAAGCGGTCGCTTTCGCGATGACCCGTTCCAAGGCGCTTTTTTGTAACGGATGTATCTGAGTGGGCCGATATGGCCTGCAATTTCTTGCGAACCTCGGTGAGGCTGACGGCGACATCCTTCATTCCGGATTGGAGGGCAATCCGGATCAGGAAGGAGAGTGCATCGGCCATGTTCGCAGCCGTTCGTGCCTGATAGGGATCGGCGTTCTTGCCGCTGATTTGAGAAGCTTTGTCCGCCATCATGCAGCCGCCTGCCCGGTAACCGGCTCAAGCGACAATACTCGTTCGGAAATTCCGTACTTTTCGCAGTGGACCGTCGGTCGCGTCGACTCCCGGGGCATCCAGAATGCGGCCTCCTGCTCGCCCTCTATCTCGGCGGTTTCCCCGAGCCATTCGATCCCTTGGGGATTGAAGTGGTCGAGCAAGTGTCTGCGCGTAACGCCGACGGTGGCGTGAATTCCGTTCATCATACAGAATTCGGCAGTCGCACTCAGCAGTTCGGGGAAAATACACCTGCGGATCTTCGGTTCAACCGTGCGGTCCACGCAAACACGGTTGATCTCCCAGATGTCTTTCGCTTTCGGAAGAGGGCGCGTTTGGCACAGAAATGGCCAATATGTTTCCAGCATGTAAGGCATGATTGTGGGGACAAGTCTGGCTACGCCGCGAACGCATTGACGGGCATCTCGCCAAACAAGATAGACTGCGGCTGGAGTATCGAACTCGTCATACTCCATGTCTTCGTAGTGAGGATGCTCCAGCATTCGACGCTCGACGAACACCAGGTAACGAAGCCGCGCCTGGGAAGCCAAAGCGTCACCGAACAGGTGGGCGTTTTTGAGTGAAAATGCCTCGATCACGTATTTGCCCTCACACAAACCGAAGTTCTGTGATCGATTAGGGCATTTATTTTTACGGTTTAGTACTGGGGAATATACTAGGTTTATTCAAATGGATGTTCAAACATCCAGAATACCACGTTGAATAGCGATAACTATTGCAGTTATCTTGTTGCTCGCTCGAAGCTTGTTCATGACGTTCGTGACGTGAAACTCGACGGTTTTCGCCGATATGGACAGGATTTCGCCGATCTCCGAGTAGGTCTTGCCATGCTTGCACCAGCGCAGGATTTCCAGTTCGCGCGGAGTCAGATGAACATCCTCCATCTCTGGAAATCTGTCTTCTTTGCGCAGTTCCAGATAGCGTGTCCACGTTTGCACGCTGACGGCGTGCAAAAGAGCATGGCTCCTAGGATTCGGAAGTTCATTTTCACGCCTGCTGACGCTCATGATCTCCAGACGGTCACCTGGCCCATGCATCGGAAAGACGATCCCTGAATGAACACCAATGTCCTGGCAGTCATGCATGAAGTTTTCCTGCTTTTTTGAGAGGTCCCGCTGCTCAACCACATCGTTCCAGAAAAACGGCCGAGACGCGCGAAGTGAACATTCCAGCACCGGGTCGATTTTCGCCCAGCGTTGCTCATAGTAGGTATCGAGGTAGCCCCTTGGAAACTTAAACCATGCGACATGCGTCAACGCATGCTTTTGGATCGACGTCAGAATGCAATTCTCGTAGCCTTCGCGGCCAATGGCGCGCGAATACAGATCAGCCAGTTCATCTACTGAACCGACTCTCTGGCATTCCTCGATGAACTCTTCGAACTCGTGCACGAGACCAGCTCCCAAGAGTAAATTCAACCAAATTATGACTTGGTGTGCGGGGATGACGCAAGGGCAAAACTGTTATTTGGTCTGTAACCATTCCTTCCAGGCTCCAAATCCAGAAACTCGGAAAGTATATCATTGAACGCACTTGGGGTTTGCCAGTGCGGCGCGTGGCCCGCCGACTGGATTACGAAAACTTTTCCGTTCCACAAGGAACCGTACCGGACGGACCGCAGATAGTTCAGTCGGACGAAGGGTTCATGCTCTCCGTGAACCACGCATATCGGTTTTTGCGCCGTTTCGGCAACACGGCATGCATCGGCACCGACACCTGCGAGTGCGTTGTTGAGCATGTGGAATCTGGCGTTTCCATCGGTCCGGATCGTGTTCTTGAGAAGGACTGGAGAAAGGAAGTGCGCTCCTCCCAGCATCTGGCTGGCATATGTGCAGGCATCGTCACGGGTGAATCGTTGTTTCCCGACCAGCTGCATCTCATCGGACGTGTGAAACCCCTCCGAAAGCGCTTTCGGTGACGGCCGAACCGGCGGTGTTCCGACGATCAGAAGTTTGTTTACCCGTTGGTCCGTGGCAAGCATTTCGAGGCCGATATGGCCGCCGAGAGACCACCCGACAATGTCGACGGAACGCCACCCCAGCTCGTCCAACAGCCCGCCGATCACGGCGGCATATCCGGGAAAGCTGTAGGTATCTGCCGGTCGGCGAGCATCGCTTGATTGACCATGTCCTGGCAGGTCGGGCGCAAGGACGGGGCGGGCGTGGTGTTTCACAAGTTCAATCTGATATGACCAGATCTCCTTGCATGACGAGTTCCCGTGAATAAAGAGCACCGGGCGGCCTCTTCCCGGCAGGAGGAACGTGGAGACCCTTGCGTCGTCCAGTTCAAAGCTTCGTTTCGGAAATACGCGGATTTCACGGGCGGCGGGATTGCCGGCCCGCGACGCAATGTGGGCAACGGGAATATCGCCATTGCAAATGTCAGGTGGATGCCCGCAACCGAGCGGCATCAGTGAACCGACTTGTTCGGGCCGGATCCAAACGGTTCCCACTGCGCGAGTTGGTATTTTTGATTGAGCCGATCGATGCAGCGGGTCAAAAGGTCTTCGCAATACCCGTCATCGAGGATGAGAGCCGCTTCCTGACGGACGAACCCGAGAAGTCTGGCGAAATCAACAATCCTTTCCGCCTCGGGCTGGTGAGGGTCGAAGAGCGCCGGCTCCCGCGATGCCGAGCTGGGAGATTGCTCGGGGAACGCGACAATGGAAGGCCGGGCTCTCCGACTCGTCTTGGGAGTCCTCCCGGAAATCTGTTGACGCGATTTCAGGACACTGTCTACGATCCGGGAGATATCTTCCCGCCGATATGACTGTCTGCGTGTGCGCCGTTTGCCGCGTCGATATGTTTTCGCCGTCATCGTCGATCCTGCACGTCTGCGCGTTGTCAAAAACGCGTTTGTTCTCAGAGGTCTTTAGGGCCGCATCGCCTAGTTAAAGAACGCGGACCGCTCATTTTCTTGGCTTATTCCAGGACGGAATTGAGCACTTGTGCAACTAGGTATGTGCCTAGGCAGACGGCAAATATGGTCGAGCGGCCGGCCATCCGGGCAGACTGTCGCCCATGCCGCGCAATTGGAGCTCAAACGGCCAAAACGGCCTGATGTACCGATATTTCGGGTGTGATGCGGTCTCTAGGTCGGCTCCTGGACCGTCACGACGCGAAATGTGCGCAACACGTCGTCATGTTCCTTGATCGACACATACTCTCCCGGTGTGAAGGCGTGGTCGCCGAACCGATAGCCGGTTTCATCATCGTCCTCGTCGCCGTCAATGTCGTAGTGAAAGGCCCAGCTTCCACCCGGTTTACGGACGAGGTGTCCGATTTCATCGCCTTCCCCCTGCCAGAAGCGCACCACACGGCAGTGTTCGCGTTCCTTGTGCCACTCGTCAGGGTCGATGTGACCGCTGTCAGTCAGCGGTGCGGTAAACTCATATCCGTGGTTTGCGCTGCCGGAGGGAAAGTCATGGTCGCGGGCGAGCTCCAGTCTGATTTTCATGATGGCCATGATCGGTTCCTCCGGGAAGCCAGTTGAACGTCTAGTGCGACATTAGCACCGGAACGAGCGTGTTTTTCATGACATGTTGTGTGGCGCCGCCAAACAGGCGTTCGCGCAGCCGCGAGTGTCCGTAACAACCCATGACAAGCAGATCGCCATCCTTTTCCGACGCATATTTCAGGAGTGCATCGCCCGCCGAAGTGTCGCCACGCGGAACCATGACGACCTCCGCATTGACGCCGTGCCGGGAAAGAACGCCGGCGATCTCCCCGCTGCCGGAACGAACAGCGTCCTTGACATCATCCGATTTGCCCACGGTGACGAGATCGACCGTCTTGGCCCGCGCGAGCAACGGCAAGGCGTCGAACACGGCCCGTGTCGCTTCGCGCGAACCGTCCCAGCCGACGATGACCTTGCCGGACAGATCGCCGAATCTTCCGCTTTTTGGGACGATCAGTACCGGACGTCCCGAATCCATAATGATGTCGGTCACCAGCTCGCCGACACGCTGCTCGGCATCTGTCTGCGCCATGATCAGCAGGTCAGCGCATCGGGTCTGCTCAAGGATTGCGCCGAGCAGGTCGACGTGAACCGTCTTTTCTTCCTGATCGCGCCATTCCGTCTGGACGCCGCATCCCTTAACGGTCTTGGCGAATTCCTTTTTGATGGCCTTGGCATCCTCACGCATCGTGTCTGCATATTGGTCGACGATTTCCGGCGGGACCTGACCTGCTATTGTCCCGACCAGTGGTACGCCGGCGAACACATGCGTGCCGGTAAGGTGGGCGCCGAACGCCTCTGCAATCGGAAGGGCCGTGTTCAGGACGTCGGCAACGTCTTCAGGCTGTGCAAGATAGACGACGATTGTCTTGTAGGACATTTGGAACTCTCTCAGATTCGGGGCGTGCCAATCTGAACAAAGGTTAGCGATGGCCATGCTGCAGAGCCTTGATTTCCATCAACCCGATTTGGTCAGGGGCATGGCTTGATGGTTCATCGGGGGATCGGGCAATCGATGTCGAGGGTGGACACACGCGATGGCTGGGCAGGCTGACACTGGAATTGATCAACCGGGTCTGAGGCGCGCACTGTCGCTTCGCCTTGTCGTCCTCTACGGGCTTGGCGTGACGATTGGCGCGGGGATTTATGTCCTGATCGGCGCAACGTCGGGGCGGGCAGGCATTCACGCCCCATTTTCGTTTCTGATCGCTGCACTCGTCATGGCGCCGACAGCGGCTTCATTCG
This sequence comes from Hyphomicrobiaceae bacterium, assembly GCA_028066055.1. Lineage (GTDB taxonomy): Bacteria > Pseudomonadota > Alphaproteobacteria > Rhizobiales > Methyloligellaceae > UBA2767. The sequence goes on along the minus strand of JALCBY010000025.1, from coordinate 19,483 downwards.
CTGAATTGACCTCGCGCATGCCCGTCAGCGCCGGGGAGGCGGCGTATGTACGTCACGCCTTCGGTTCGCGAGGCCTTGCGTTGATGGTGGGGTTGCTGGTCGTTACCGCCGGTGTGGTATCGGCGGCGGCCGTGGCGATCGGAGCGGCGGGGTATATCCGGGTCTTCATGGACGTGCCGCCGGATATCCTGACTGCACTTGTTATCGTCGTGATGGGGCTGGCAGCTGCGTGGGGTATCGTGGAGTCGGTTTCCGTCGCCGCCATCCTGACACTCATCGAAATCGCCGGTTTGCTACTGATCATCGGCGCCGGGCTGACTCACGACCCTGCTCTTGTGATGCGCGTGAGTGAGGTCGTTCCGCTCACAACCGAGCCGGATGTGTGGGGCGGAATCTTCGCGGCGGGTTTGCTGGCTTTCTTCGCGTTTATCGGCTTTGAGGACATGGTCAACATTGCCGAGGAAGCCAACGAGCCGTTGAAAACGCTGCCTCGGGCCATTTTCCTCACTCTGTTGATTTCCACCTTGCTCTACGTCCTTGTCGTTTCTGTTGCGGTGCTTTCGGTGCCAATCGAAGGTCTTGCCAAATCAACTGCGCCGCTGGGGTTTGTCTATGAACAGGTGACGGGCGGATCGCCTCTCGTCATCAGCGCGGTCGCGATCGTTGCGACCCTGAACGGTATCATCGTGCAGATGATCATGGCGTCCCGCGTGCTGTACGGCCTTTCTTCGCAAGGCGACCTGCCGGCCATCATTGGCCGGGTCAACCGGGTAACACGCACCCCGCTCGTTGCGACCGGCCTGGTCGTCGGCATTGTGCTGTTGCTTGGGCTCGTGTTTCCAATCGAGGGACTGGCGGAAATGACATCACGGGTGACACTGACGGTGTTCTGCCTGGTGAACCTGTCGCTGATCCGCGTGAAGTTCCGTGGTGAGCCGGTGCCAAAAGGCGGATTTCAGGTGCGAATGTGGGTTCCCGTCACCGGTCTTTTGGCCAGTCTGGCCCTGTTGGCGCATGATATTGTAGGTTGAACATATCCAATTGATCCGTCATCGGCGGGAGGGAATTGTGCCAATTATCGATACCGACGTTCACGAGAGTTTCTCAAGCCTTCAGGACCTCGTGCCGTATCTGCCCGACCCATACAAAGGCTGGATTGCCCAAGGCGCGTGGCGCGGTATTCCGCAGCCCTTCTGCTACACATCGCCTGGAAACGGTAATCGCGCTGACGTGGTGACGGAAGATGGCGCGCCCGTCGCGTCTGACTACGACCTGATGCGCCGGCAGGTGCTCGACGAGTATGATCTCACCTATGCGGTCCTGACCGGCTATTTCTATCCGACCATGCTCAAGCTTCAATACGGTCTCGGCACGGCGTTGGCTGCCGCCTATAACGATTATTGTGCCGAGCACTGGCTGGCAAAGGACGAGCGGTTTATCGGCAGCATCCAGATTTTTGCCCGCGATCCACAGGCTGCTGCGCGGGAAATCGACCGTATGTCCGATCACCCGCAGATGCGCCAGGTCATGCTGCCCGTGGTCGACGATATTGCGTATGGTGATCCGGCCTATCGGCCTATATTCGAGGCGGCGGACCGCAACGAGATCATGATCTCGTTTCACCATACAACCCATGCCCAGGGACCCTACGGGATGGGCCTTCACTATATGGAGCGGCGTGCGCTTCTTCCCATCTCACTTATGCCGCAGGTCATCAGCCTCATCGTCAACGGTGTTTTCGATAATTTCCCAAACTTGCGTTTCATGGTGCTGGAAGGCGGTTTCAGCTGGTTGCCGCATGTCATGTGGCGCCTTGACCGGGACTACCGTATGGGGCGCGTCGAGGTGCCATGGATCAAGAAGCTGCCGAGCACCCACTGCCGTGAACGGCTGAAGCTGTCTACCCAGCCGACCGAGGACATCTCGGCGGAAAACTGGATCAAGCTGATCGAATTGATGGGTACGGACGAGATTCTTGTGTTTTCAACAGACTACCCGCATTTCGACTTTGACAGTCCGAATGCGGCAATTCCGCGCGGGCTTCCCGATGACCTGCGTGAAAAGATCTTTTGGAAGAATGCAGCTGCCTTTTACGATATCGATGTGCCGTTGGCAGCGGCATCGATTGCGGCGGAGTGACCGGCGTGGCGCGTCACACGGTTTGCAGACTGAAGGACTTGCCGGTTGGCAAGATCGTTCCCGCAAATGCGGGCCGGGCAAGAATTGTCCTGTCCAGAACGGAAACCGGCGAGGTCAAGGCTTTCGCCGGGCGCTGTCCGCACCAGGGCGCGCATCTGGAGTTTGGATGCATTTCCGATCTGACGCAGGCCGAACGCCCCAACGAGGTCAGTGTCGACAAGTCGTGCAGCGTGTTGCGCTGTCCGTGGCACGGGTTCGAATTTTCTCTGGCAACCGGACAGGCCGTGGTGGCGGATGATCGCGGCCATTTTCTGAAGCTGCGCCGCTATAACGTCGAGATCGATGGCGACGATGTTGTCGTGGTCACGTAACCGTCACAAGGTTGCGGATATCGTTCGGAGCGCGGGAATCATCAAGAGAAATATCGCATGACGAAGCGGACAGGTGCTGCGGACGAAGATCGCAGCGCGCGCCACGAAGGCTTTTGGTTCAGTTTCGGGATTGAGCGTCTGGGGCTTGTGCCGCTTCGGGCGCCGGTTCTTTCTGCCATTGTCATGGTGCTGGTATCCATCGCCGCCATTCCGGGAATGTTGGCGATGTCGGTGGATGACTCGCTCAGTGAACTTTTTCGTACCAACACCGAAGAATTCCGGCGTTATGAGGAAATATCCAAACGCTTTCCGTCCAGTGAATTCGATGTGCTGGTGGTCATCGAGGATGACAAGCTGCTGACGCCGGGCAATCTCGAGGCCGTGCGCAATGTCATTCTCGACCTGCAGCTCATCCCGGGATTGAACGGCTTGATCTCCATGTTTTCGGTACGTGAAGTCCCGGACGAGAGCGGGTTTCCGAAGGCGCTTTTCCCGGCCGAGCTTCCGGAAGGCGCTGAATTCGATGCGTTGCTGGAGCGGATCCGCTCGAACGAAATCATTCAGGGCAAGTTGCTTTCCGAAGATGGAACCTTGGCGCTGATTGTCCTCTCTCTGGACAAGGACAGGGTTTTGAATATCGGCCTCGGCGATACCATTGCTGAAATCGAACAGGTGGTCGCGGAAGCGCTGGAGGGGACCGCGCTGCATGCGCAGCTTGCGGGCGCGCCAGTCATGCAGCTGGAAATCCGAAATGCAGTCCAGCGCGACCGGCTCATCTACAACGGCCTCGGGTTCCTTCTCGGCGCGGTCATCGCCTACATCTTTTTCGGCAGTTTTTCGCACATGCTGATCGCCGTGGCGGGACCCGTGGCGGGCGTCCTGTGGTCGCTCGGCGCGATCGGTTATCTCGGCTTCAAGCTCAATCTTTTTGTCAATGTGATCACGCCGCTCATCATTGTGAACGGGTTTTCCGATTCCATGCACCTGGTCTTCAATGTGCGCAGGGAGATAATGGCCGGCGCAAGCAGGCTCGAAGCGGCGCGGCGTGCTGTGATCGCGGTCGCGCCTGCCTGTTTCCTGACCGCGCTCACGGCCGGCATTGCATTGGCCGCATTCATATTCGCAAAGTCCGCTCTCATCCGCACTTTCGGTGGCGCGTCCACGCTGGCCGTCATCGTGTCGTATGTGGCCGTGGTCATGGTGGTTCCTACACTTGCCGCACTTTTGCTTCCCCGCGAAAAGCGAGGCAGGACTGAAAAGGAGCCTTCGGACGCACCCATGCAGATGTTGGCCCGGGCATCGGAAACAGTGTTCGGACATCTGGGCCGTTTCCCGGTGCCATATGTGGTTGCAGGCATTGCCCTGGTCATTCTTACGGGCCTGGCCTACACGGACCTGAGACCGCACTACCGGCTTGCCGATCAGGTCCCCGACCAGGAGCAGGCTTTGGAGGCAGCGAGCCGTCTCGATGAGAAACTCACCGGCGCCAATCCCGTGCATGTGATGGTCGAATGGAAGGATGGGCGTTCAATCTACGACCAAAGCGTGCTGGAGGTCATTGCCGATGCCCACAATGTAGTCGAGAAGCAGGCCGGGGTCGGCAACGTATGGTCGGTCGAGACCTTGCGCAGATGGTTGAAGAAAGCCGGCGATCCGAGCGTCGAAACGCTGAAAGAGTATATCGGCCTGCTGCCGGAACACCTCGTGCGCCGCTTCATTGCCGTAGACGGACAGGCGATCGTTGTCTCGGGACGGCTGCCGGATGTCGATGCGAGTGAGATTCTGCCCGTGGTCGATGATCTGGACCAGGCGCTTGAACCGATCCGCAAAGCGTATCCGGATTTCACTCTCTCTGTGACCGGGCTTTCCGCTATCGCCGCGCGAAACAGCGCGCAAATGATCTGGGAGCTCAATGTCGGACTTGTCAGCGATATATTCGTCGTGGTGGTGTTCCTGGGGCTCGCATTCCGCTCCTTGTTTGCGAGTATCGTCAGTATTCTGCCGAGTCTGCTGCCGATCTTTGGCACGGGCGCCCTGTTGTGGCTCACTGGTGACGGGCTTCACTTCGCCAGTATCATTGCACTAACCGTCGCCTTTGGTCTGGCGCTCGACAGCACCATCCATTTCATCAACCGCTACTTCATCGAAGAGCGTGACGCAGACGGTAGAGTGCGGCCAACGTCGGAGGCGCTTGCACGCACCGCGCGGGTCATCGGACCCGTTCTGATACTGACGACGATTGTTCTCGCCCTCGGGCTCGGTGTGACGATCTTCTCCGATCTTCCGTCGCTTCGCGTGTTTGGCCAGCTCAGCGGTGCGACCCTGTTCGCCGCACTCCTGGCGCAGCTTGTCGTGCTCCCTGCGTCCATCGCGCTTCTGCGCCGTTACTGGCCGGTGGATCGTACAACATCCACCACCCCGCGGCGCTGAGGCTATTCTTTCAGGCTACGGATGTAAGCAATGAGGTCAGTGATCTGATCGCGTGAAAGGCTGAAGTTGGGCATCACCGGATGGGGATCGAGAAGGAATGTCTGCAGGCGGTTCAGCTCCTCGTCCGATTTCCTGGAAATGGTCGCGAAGGGAGGCGCATCCGCGCTCGCCTTGATCTGATCGGAGGTGACGAGATGACAGGAGGAACACCATTTCTGCGCCAGAAGCTTTCCGTTGGCGGCCTCGAAGGCAGCATTTCCGGGTTCGCCGGGAAGTATCGTCAGTGCAGCGAACAGGACGATCGCTAAATTGAGTTTCGATGCCATTGGATCAACCCCTCCATCCCATTGCCTGCCGACAGTCCGGCAGTGTGCTCCGGCTGAGGTCGTTTCGGATTGACGCAGATCAATGAGCAGCCGTCTTCTCTGTGCGAGGTGTGGATGCCTACATTTCTGGAAGAATTGGATCGTCTGATTCATGTCCGAAAGTGGCAGGCAACGCGAACTCGAGCCGGATGGCTTGCTCGCCTTTATTGAAGAGGAGCACTCGCGGGAACAGGTTCTCTGCAACCAGCTTGAGCGGATCGCCGATGACCTGCTTGATCCGCTCGATCCCTTCTTGACAAAGGACAGCGTGGTTGGTCTGAGAAAACACACCCGGCGTCATTTGGTGCTCGAGGAGGTTTTTCTTTACCCGGTCCTGACCAAACGCCTGCGGGAAGGGGAGCTTGAACCGGGTCTTGTGGCCCAGATCCGTGGCGAACACGCGAGTGATGAGTGCCTTGCCTACGATACCGCCGACCAGCTTGAAAAAGCGCTGGAACACGGCCGCGCAGAAAATCCTGAGATGCTCGGCTACATGTTGCACGGATTTTTTGAATGCCGGCGCCGGCATATCGCATGGGAGGATGCCGTGGTTCTGCCGCTGGCGCGCTCAAGGCTCTTGCCGAACGACTTCAGGGCGTTTTCGATCGAGGAGTTTGAGGAGGCGCTGGCAGGAGGAAAACTACGAGCTGCAAAGCACTAATTGCCGGCCACATCCTCAAGGGCATCCAGATTCGGAACGATGATCTCGCGATTGTCGATGAGTTCAATAATGTCGGCTTTCTTCAGGTTTGTAATCTGGCGACTGACTGTCTCGAGGGTCAGGCCGAGATAGTCAGCAAGATCGGCACGCGTGAGCGGCAAAGTGAATTTTGCGAAATTGTTGTCCGGCGTGTGTGAGCAGCCGACATTCGGTGCACGCCTCGCGATCATCATCAGCAAGCTTGCCACCCGCTCACGGGCGGTCTTGCGTCCCAGGAGCAGCATCCACTCCCGGGCGCTGTCCAGTTCATCAAGCGTATTCTCGAACAGGCGATGCTCAAGGCCCGGATAGCGCCGCAGCATGCCTTCGAATCCGTCCTTGGGAAAAGCACACAGCTCGACGTCGGTCGCGGCCTCGGCGAAGTAGGGTGACTCCTTGGCATAGATGCGGCCCAGAAAATCGGGGGGAAACTGAAGCCCGACGATTTGTTGCCGTCCATCTGCCAGGGTTTTTGTCAGCTTGACGACGCCATCCAGGATATTGGCGAAAACGATCTCTGAGTCCGCCGCGATAACCTGTCCCGTCGGTACTCGCCGGTGCCGCGCAATACGGTTGAAGTCCTTGAGTTCGTCTTCGGAAAGCACCGCACAAATTGACTTGTGGCGCACGACACACGTGTCGCACTTGGCAGGCAGTTCAAACGGCGTTCCAGCGGTCATGACGCGGTTTAATCCCTACCCTCGACGACACTCAACTGTTTGCAGCCTAACTGACGGCACCTACTGTGCCCAACAGTGCATTTGATGCAAGTCAATGATTACACCACACTCACGTGGCACGGAAGGAAGTCCTCATCTATTATACCGGACCCTACGCTGACCGGGGAGGGAGTGCGGATGGCTACGGCACAGATATCGACAATCGAAGTTCACAAGGTCAACAAGGTTCCGTTCGATGCGCCCTGGAAGTGGCTGGCGGCCGGCTCCCGCGACATAATGCGGGCGCCGCAGGTCAGTCTTGCCTATGGCGCTTTTTTCACCGCTCTTTCCCTTTTGATTGCACTCGCCCTCTATGTCAGCGGCGCCATGTCCCTCGTGCTGCCTCTCGCCGGAGGGTTCCTGCTGCTCGGACCCATGATTGCCGTCGGCCTCTATGAGACATCGCGGCGGCTCGAAGAAGGAGAGCCCGTCAAACTGGCGGATATGGTGCGGTTTGGCGTTCGTTCGCCCGGACAATTGGCGTTCATGGGCGTCTTTCTGATGATCATCTATTTCGTGTGGATGGACCTGGCCTTTCTTCTCTTCATGCTGTTTCTCGGCCCTCAGGCGTTCCAACTCGATGCGATCGTCCCGACGTTGTTGTTCACGGCGAACGGACTTGGCCTGCTCATCGTTGGCACGCTGGCGGGTGCCGTTCTGGCACTGCTCGTTTTCGCGGTAACAGCCGTTTCGATTCCACTTCTGATGCGCCGCAAGGTCGATGCGGTGACCGCTGCTGTCACAAGTATTCAGGCCGTGGCGCTCAATCCGGCACCAATGCTTCTGTGGGGTATCCTGATTGTCGCCATGATGGCGATTGCGTTTGCGACGATGTTCGTCGGCATGATCATCATTTTTCCATTGATCGGTCATGCGACATGGCATGCATACCGGAGTCTGATCGTTCCGTTGCCGGCGAAGAAGGGCAAGCGTTAAAGCGCTAATCCGGTTCTTCTTCATCATCAAGCGCGCGCCATGCCGCGCCTTCCAGGTCCTCGAATTGCCCGCTGCGCAAGGACCACAGAAAGGCGGCGAGGCCGAGAAGGCCCAGGAACAAAGCGACGGGAATGAGCCACGCGAGCGCCGTCATGTTCGCTCTGCCTTGTTGAATCCTGCCAGTCGGACCGCATTTGCCGTGACGAGGATCGACGATGTCGACATCGCGACGGCAGCGACGAGGGGCGTGACATATCCCGCCACCGCCAGTGGAACGCAAACCATGTTGTAGGCGAGCGCGATCGCAAAGTTCTGAAATGCGAGGGAACGGGCCTTCACGGCGATGCCAATGGCCTCGACGATTGCGCCAAGTTTCTCTCCCTGGAAGACGAAATCGGCGGCCCGCTGGGTGATATCGGCCGCACTTGCGGGAGATATGGAAACGTGGGCTTCGGCCAGGGCAGGCGCGTCATTCAGCCCGTCGCCGACCATCAGCACCTTGTGGCCGCGTGAGAGATCTTTCAGATATGCAATCTTTTCCGCCGGGTTGACCGGCCCATACCAGTCCCCAATGCCGGCCATATCCGCAATCGCCTCTGCCGCTTGCGCGCGATCTCCTGAAAGGAGCGTAACGCCAGAATAGCGATCCTTGAGCTTCTGAACTGTTTCCGGGGCATCGGGACGCAGCGCCTCGCTGAACCTGAACGCAATTCTTTCGCCGCTCGGAGACCGGTACCACAAAGAGGCAGACGTCTTCTCGCGAACGCCGCACCATCGTGGCGAGCCGAGGCGCTCCTCTCCCTTGGCAGTCTCGCGGCGAAGACCGTCTCCGGGAACTTCTTCGATCCCTTGTGCGACCGGGATCTGTCCGAGGCGGGCTTGTGCAGCTTCGACCACAGCCTTCGCGTAAGGGTGTGAACTTGCCGATGCGAGTGCGGCAGCGGCACGAAGCTGAGCATCGGGAATCTCGGCTTCGTTCAGGAGAACCGGATGGCCGAGCGTCAACGTGCCCGTCTTGTCGAAAACCACCCAGTCGGCTTCCGCAAGCCGTTCAAGCGCATCTGCCGCTTTGAGGATGATGCCATGCCGGAACAATCTGCTCGCGGCGGCGATCTGCACTGCGGGTACGGCGAGCGCCAGTGCGCAGGGGCAGGTGATGATGAGCACGGCAATGGCGTAGGTCAATGCGATTTCCCAACCTGCTCCCGCTACCAGCCATCCGGCGAAGGTTGCCGCGCCGAGGATATGGACCGCGGGCGCATAAATTCGGGCGGCACGGTCGGCAAGCCGTCTGTAGGCGGCACGGCCTTGCTCCGCATTCGACATCAGTCGGCTGATTTCCGACAGCAGGGTCATGTCGTCAGAGGCGGTTACGCGCATGGTGAGCGGCGCCGTCAGGTTAAGCGTTCCCGCATAGGCGGAAGAGCCCTTGCAAATAGTTGCGTGCGCGCTCTCGCCGGTAATCAGGCTCTGATCGACATCGCCCTTGCCCGACAAAATAGTCCCGTCGGCAGGCACGCGTTCGCCTGCAGGTATCAGCACGGTATCTCCAGGTTCAAGCGTGTGAGCCGGTACGCGTGTTCGTGATGCGTCAGCACCCACGACCGTGGCCAGCCCGCTCTGCAGGCTCAGCAGGTTCTGGGCTTCGCCCTGTGCACGGGTACGCAGGCGTTGATCCAGCCAACGCCCGATCAGCAGAAAAAACAGCAATGTGACCGCCGCTTCGAAATACACCTGGTCGGAATTGTTGAACATCTGGAAACAGCTCATGGCCGTCGCGAGAATGACCCCGAGCGAGATCGGGACATCCATATTGAGCCTTCCGGCTTTCAGCGCGCCGAATGCCGACCGGAAGAATGGTTGGCCGGCATATGCAACCGTCGGCAGAGCGATCAAGGCGGTTATCCGGTGAAAGAGGCTCTGTGTCGTTTCATCCATATCGCCGCCGGCCCCGGACCAGACGGAAACGGAGAGCAGCATGATATTGGCGGCGGCGAATCCGGCGACGGCCAGGCGCTTGAGATAATCGCGGTCTGCGTCGTCCCCGCCGGCATTCGTCTGCTCTGTTAGGGGTGCTGCCCTGAAGCCTGCCTCCGAAAGAGCTTCAATCACAGTCTCAAGGTCGCATCGGTCGGGACTACAGCGCACGCTCACGCGCTTTGCGGATAGATTTGCCCGTGCATGCAGAACGCCGGGGAGCGCGAGAAGCGTCTTTTCCACAGAGCGCAGGCAACCGCCGCAATGCATGTTCTCGACGGCGAGCGAAAGATTGCGTTCTTCCGGGGTGTCTTGGTGATGCGCGTCCGGAGCACGCGTGTTGTCTATGATTGCCTGAACGCTCATGGAGTGTCCTTGATCCACATGCGTTTCTTGAACCGGAATGCAGGCTCGCCATGTGATCCCGGTTCACGTACCTCGACCATAAGGACCCATTGCCCGGCAGCAAGCTTTGCCGGCGCCGCGTAGTGCGCGGGGGCGGTCTCTCGGAAACTGATCAACCGGTCGTGCCTGTCGGTGACGGGACGGCGGAGTTCGCCTGAGATCGTCAACCCCGCCAGCTTCGAACCGCTGCGGTCGCGCACTTGCAGGACAAATTCGCCGGTGCTGCCGTTGTGCTCCGCGACCGCCTTCCAGCCACGCGCGTTCTGCGCGGCGTCTGCTGCAATACGTACATTGTAGTTGAGCCCTCGCTTGTATGCGTCTTTTGTCTCAAACCCGTTGAATGTGCCAATGGCGTAGTAGAGGAAGATGCTATTCGCGATCAGCATGACGCCAAAGAAACAGAGCAGTCCGTAAAGAACATGCCGGCCTGTAACTTGCTTTTCAGTTTGGTGCTTCATACTCACCTGCCCGGGCTCCTGAAGGTGGTGTCATTGCGCACTGTGGAATCGTTGTTGAGATCGGTCACCGTGAATTCGAAATCCGTCACGCCGCTTTTTGCAGTTTCCAGGTTTTTTCTCGGAACGGTGACGAAGACCCGAAGGGCGCGCAAATCATCCGGCAGGACGGAGATGACCGGATTTTTTTCCTTCTCGAACCCGACAATTTTCACCGTCGCGTCCTTCATTCCCTCGATTCCGACATGGAACCTGCCGGGCTTGTGAAGCTTGTTGAGAATTTTCACCGTGTAGCCGTTGCGGATACTGCCATCCGACAGCTCGACGAATAACGGGTTCCGGTCGCGCAGGATGTTCACTTCAAGGACCGTTCTGTTCAAAAGCGCAACCAGCATGATGAGGGACACAAGCAAAATCAGTCCGACATAGAGCAGGACCCTTGGCCGGAGCAGTTTGAGGGTCGATGTCTTCCCCTCGGAAGCTACTTCAAGGTTGTCGATGGTGTCGTAGTCGATCAGTCCGCGCGGGCGCCCGATCCTGTCCATGATGGAATTGCACGCATCGATACACAGGGCACACTGGATGCATTCGAGCTGCGCGCCGTCGCGGATATCGATGCCGGTCGGGCAAACCGCGACGCACTGCTTGCAGTCGATACAGTCACCACGGCCGTCCCAGCTCTCACCCTTCTTGTGCGCCCCGCGGGGTTCGCCACGCCATGTGCGGTAGCTGACAAGCAGGGAATAGTGGTCGAACATGGCGCCCTGAATGCGTGGCCACGGGCACATGTAGATGCAGACCTGCTCGCGTGCGATGCCGCCGAGCAGATAGGTGGTTGCCGCGAATATCCCGACGAAGATGTACGCGATCGCAGGCGCATCGAAGGACAGGAACTCGCCCATCAGGGTCGGTGCATCACGAAAATAGAAGACGAATGCGCCGCCCGTTGCGACGGATATGGCAAGCCACGTGACATGCGTCGCGGTCTTGCGCCACACCTTGTTGAACGACCATGGTGCTTTGTCGAGCCTCATGCGGGCGTTGCGGTCGCCCTGCCAGAAGCGTTCAACCGCAATCATCAGATCGGTCCAGACGGTCTGCGGGCAGGTGTAGCCGCACCAGACACGCCCGGCGAGCGCTGTGACCAGAAAGAGTGCGAGCGCGGCCAGGATCAACAGACCGGTGACGAAGTAGAACTCCTGCGGCCAGATCTCGAGAAAGAAGAAGAAAAACCGCCGGTTCGGAAAATCGATGAGAACGGCCTGATCCGCCAGGTAAGGTCCTCGATCCCAGCGCAGCCATGGCAGCAGGTAGTAGATGCCGAGCGTAACGGCCATGACGATCCATTTGATCGTGCGATAGGTGCCATAGGCGCGCTTTGCGTAAACCTTTTCGCGTGCGGCATAAAGCGACCGGGTCTCGGGAGCATTGACGGCTGCGACGTCGAGTTGCTCCACACCCGGTGCGGCTTCGCTTGCCGTCCGCCCGGTGTGTTGTGTTGCGGTTACGGCCATGAACTCGTCGGGTTCTGTTCGCGCCCGCATAGCTTACTCCGGTGTGGCGTGAGCGCCTACTGGCCGCCTCCCAGCGAATGCACGAAAACGGCGAGCTGTTTGATGGTTTCGGGCGACAGCCGGCCCTCCCATGCAGGCATCACACCGGCGCGTGAGTTTCTGATTGAGTCCGCGATTTCATTACGCGAGCCACCATAGAGCCAGAGCCCGTCGGTGAGGTTCGGCGAACCGAGTTCGATGTTGCCCTTGCCGTCCTCGCCATGGCAGGCGGCGCACTGTTCGGCAAAGATCTCCTTGCCCCGGGCGGCGGCTTCAGCGTTCGCCTCGCCTCCGCTGAGCGACAGCACATAGTCGGTCACGTCGGAGATTTGCGCGGGCTCCAGGATCTGATCCCGGCCAAAAGCAGGCATGGCATTGTCGCGCGTGTCGGGATGGCCGGAGCGAATGCCGACATTCAGGGTCTTGTGGATGTCATCCAGGGTACCACCCCAAAGCCAGACGTCGTCGTTGAGGTTGGGGTAGCCGATCGCGCCCTGGGCGCCGCGCCCGTGACACGGCGCGCAATTATCACCGAAGGCGGCCGCACCGCCTGCAAGCGAGAATTGAAGGAGTTCCGGGTCGGCCTTGATGCCGGCGAGATCCGCTGCCGCGATACGGTCTAGGAACCTGGATTGCGCCGCCCGCGCATCCTCCAGCGATTTAGCGACGACGGTGCGCTGGCTGTAGCCGAGAACGCCTCTGGTGTAATCCGCGATCAGCGGCCAGGACGGCATCGCAATCCAATATGCGACGGACCAGATGATTGAGGCATAGAGAACCCAGAGCCACCATTTCGGAAGGGGCTTGTTTAGCTCCTTGATCCCGTCCCATTCATGGCCGGTGGTCTCTACACCCGTGACACTGTCAATCTCAGGCTTGGCCATCTTCATCCTCTTCCGTTGCCGGCGTCAGGCTCGTCATTCTCGAAAGGCAGGCGGGATGCTTCATCGAACTTTTTCTTGTTTCCCGGCCAGAACACATAGATCACGATTGCCAGGAACAAGGCGATGAAGAACAGCAACGCTGTAATCTGGGAGATCATGACAACCGTCTCGTATTCCATGGGTCCCTGCCGCCGTTACCTCAAATTCGGGCCCGACGCGTCGAAGGTCGCAAAATCGACAAGCGTGCCGAGCATCTGCAGATAGGCGACTAGCGCATCCATCTCGGAGATGAACTCGGGGTTGTTGTCGAACTGACGCACCTGCGATTTCGGATAGCGCTGTTGCAGCGCGTCCGCGCCGTCGTCGTCTGGATCGACCTGCGCCTTCAGGTCCGCAGCGGCGTTTTCAATCATCTCATCCGAATAGGGGACGCCAATCGCGCGAAGCGTCGACAGGTTGGCCGCGATATCCTTTGCCTCGAGCCGTCGCTCCGCTAGCCATGGATAGCCGGGCATGATCGATTCCGGCACCACCGCACGTGGATCTTTCATATGCAGTACGTGCCACTCGTCGGAATACTTGCCGCCGACCCGCGCCAGATCGGGACCTGTGCGTTTCGAGCCCCACTGAAAGGGGTGGTCGTAGATGCTTTCCGCGGCGAGAGAATAGTGCCCGTAACGTTCGACCTCGTCGCGAAGCGAGCGGATCATCTGGCTGTGGCAGAGGTAGCACCCCTCACGCACATAGATGTCACGTCCGGCGAGTTCGAGTGGCGTATAGGGCCGCATGCCCTGCACCTTTTCGACGGTGGACTTGAGCCAGAACAGCGGCGCGATTTCGACGATGCCGCCGATGGACACGACGACCAGAATGCCGATCAGCAGGATGATCGAGTTGGTCTCGAAGATCTTGTGTTTTTCCCAGGACATGGTTCGCCTCTGCTATTCGGCCGCTGCCGGCAGCGCGGCGCCTGATGATCCGCGCAGCTCGGGAGCGGCCGCGATCCGCGGCTGATCCTTCATGTCGACCGGCTCGTCGCCGCGTACGGTGCGCCAGATGTTCCAGGCCATCAAAAGCGAACCGATGACGAACAGAAGGCCGCCGATGGCACGGATGATGTAGAAGGGGTGCATCGCTTCCACGGTCTCCACGAAGGAGTATTCCAGGAAGCCGAGGGAATCGTAGGCACGCCACATCAGCCCCTGCAGGATGCCCGACACCCACATCGAGGTGATGTAAAGCAGAATGCCGAGGGTCGAGACCCAGAAGTGCCATTCGACGAGCCGTTGCGAGTACAGACCCTTGCGGTGCCAAAGCCAGGGCACCAGGCAGTAGACTGCGCCGAAACTCACGAACCCAACCCAGCCAAGCGCGCCGGAATGGACGTGACCGATGGTCCAGTCGGTATAGTGAGAGAGCGAATTGACCGCTTTCACGCTCATCAGCGGCCCCTCGAATGTCGACATGCCGTAGAAGGCAACCGACACGACGAGCATGCGGATGACCGGGTCCGTGCGGAGCTTGTCCCACGCGCCGGAAAGGGTCATGAGGCCGTTGATCATGCCGCCCCAGGACGGCATCCAGAGCATGACCGAGAATGTCATGCCGAGCGTCTGGGCCCAGTCGGGCAGGGCGGTGTAATGCAAATGATGCGGCCCGGCCCAGATGTAGAGAAAGATCAGCGACCAGAAGTGTACGATGGACAACCGGTAGGAATAGACTGGGCGCTCGGCCCGCTTGGGCACAAAATAATACATCATGCCGAGGAAGCCGGCGGTCAGGAAGAAACCGACCGCATTGTGGCCGTACCACCACTGGGTCATCGCATCCTGAACACCGCCGAATACAACATAGCTTTTGGCGCCGAGGAACGACACCGGCAACGCCGTGTTGTTGACCAGGTGCAGCATGGCGACAGTGACGATGAAAGCCAGATAGAACCAGTTGGCGACGTAGATATGAGGTTCCTTGCGCCGTGCGAGAGTGCCGAGGAACACAAGCAGATAGACCACCCAGACGAGTGTCAGCCAGAGGTCCACATACCACTCTGGCTCGGCATATTCCTTGGATTGCGTGACACCGAGCACATAGCCGGAGGCAGCCAGCACCAGGAACAGCTGATAGCCCCAGATGACGAACCAGGGCGACCAGCGCCCGGCAAGGCGCGCGCGGCATGTCCGCTGCACCACGTAGAATGATGTTGCCAGCAGGGCATTGCCGCCAAAGGCGAAAATCACCGCGGAGGTGTGAACCGGACGCAGCCGGGCAAAGCTCGTCCACGGCAGGTCGAAATTCAGAACCGGATAAGCAAGCTGCCACGCGATCAGATCACCCACGAGAAAGCCGACGACGCCCCAGAAGACGGTCGCAATCGTGGCCACGCGGACCGGTCCGTCGAAGTAACCGGTCTCGTCCGATGTCTCGCTGCTTTCAAACGTGTATTTGAAGAGGTACACCGCCGCGATGGCTGCTGCCGCGGCAAACACCCAACCATGAAAGGCAATGGCTTCATCGCGGCCCGCGACCGCGAACAGGAGCCCGAGCATGATGCAGCCGATTGCCGCCGCGAGAGCGAGAATGTCCGAAAACGCACCCCAGGCAATCGCTTGTGTATTGGATTTCATCGACTGGGCCCCCGATTGCCGTTCATCAAAATCTGGCCGGATATCAGCTGCGCACGCATGCGCATCTGCGCATGCTTCGCATCTGCATTATGCGGACTGAATGGACCAACCGCCAGTCCGCAGCCTTGATCTGCGTCAATCACAACCAGCGTCAACTGATGATGGCAGATCTGGCATGCAGATTGAATGCCGCCTTGAACCCCGCATCAAAACCGACGACCCGCCTTACCCTATTTGGGCGGGTCGGCAACAGCGTAGCACAGGTACATGGTAAGGCCGCGTGTGGTGTTGAACCAGGGCCGTCGCATAGTCAGTCCTTAAGGCTCACGATATAGGCGACCACATCGTTCAACTCGCCGGGCTCGGGCACGATATGGGGCATGTTCTCATGTTCGCTCTGCATCCATACACCGATGGCGATGGAGGACATGCCGGGTGTGTTGGCGATCTGCTTGAAGGTCTTCACTTCCGGTTTGGGCGATAGGCCGGCTTCATCGGCGACCAGGTGACACTCCGCGCAAACCTTCCGCGCATAGGCGAGACCTCGCTCGGTCGAGCCCTGCTCCTGAGCGGTGGCGCAGAGCGGCAACAGGGTGGCGGCGGCAAAAACAAATGAGCGTCGTGGCATGGCGCATGCTCCGGCGAAACTGTGGATACGCGTGAGGATGATCTTTGCTCCGCCGTGCGTCCTTGATCTGGCGCAAGCCATTTCGCGGCGTTGCGGCGGGGATGGCGAAATGGCAAGATCGCCGCCCGACCGGCGCCCCGGGTGGCGCCAATGAGAGCAAGCGTTGGAGCGCGTGAGTATGGCTGCCAGTCCGATCAAGAATGCGCAAAACGATGCCGCGCAGAAGATGTTCGAAGATGCCGCCGCCATGCAGCGGCAGGGCAATCACAAGGGCGCCATCAAGCGTTTCAAGCGGCTGCTGAAGCAGGCACCGGAACATCCGCAACTGCTGAATATGTGCGCGCTTTCGCTTGCGGAAACCGGCGATATGCGGAATGCGGAAAAACTGCTTGAGCGAGCCGCGAAGGCCGATCCTGAGAATGGCGAGCGCTGGGGTAATCTGGGAATGTTCCTGCGGCAGAACGGCAAACTGGAAGCGGCAGCAGAAGCTTTCGAAAAGTATCGGCGACTGAGCTCCGATGCCCCGGCAGCGCATCTCAGCTTTGCAGACGCGTGCCATGATCTTGAAAGGTTCGCCGACGCGTTGCCGGCCTATGAAAAGGCGGTCGGGCTGGGCGCTGACACATTTCTGGCCTGGCGCAACATCTCCCGGTGCCACATGTTCGAGGGTAACTGGCAGCAGGGCCTCGATGCGGCCGACAACGCCCTTGCGAAGGACCCGGGAAACTCCTTGCTGCTGGCGGTCAAGTCCGTTGCCCTGTCCGAACTCGGCCGCGACCGTCAAGCGGCGGAACTGGTCGATTTCGACCGGTTGGTCGCCCCTATGGACCTGGCCGCGCCTGAGGGTTTCGCCGATATGGCAGCCTTCAACGATGCGGTATGTGCCCATTCGCTGGCCCACCCAAGTCTCGAATATGAACCGAAGGGCAAGTCGACCCAGCGCGGACATCAGTCGACCAATCTGGCGGAGGGAGATCAGGGACCGATTGCGCCGCTGCTCGCGATGATCGAGGAGGCGGTCGGTGACTATTGCGAATCTCATGCGCTTGACCCGTCGCACGAGTTCCTCGCGCAACGGCCCGATGGGTGGGATATCTATATCTGGGCCACGGTTCTCGATTCCCAGGGACATCAGGCGGCGCATCTGCACCCCTCAGGCTGGCTGAGCGGCGTTTACTACGCCAGGGTGCCGGGTATCGTCGCGGCGAACCCGGATAGTGAGGACGGTTGGATCGAGTTCGGCCGCGCGGCGAAATATCCGCGCGCCAAGGCCGAACACCCGGTCAAAACCTATCAGCCGCGCGAGGGCCGGGTCGTGTTGTTTCCGTCATACTTCTATCACCGCACCATACCCTTCGCATCCGACGAGCAGCGCATCTCCATCGCCTTCGATCTGATACCGCGCAGTTGAGTTCCGTCAGACCGATGGCTTGCGGTCGGCCCAGGGCCGCGCCTCCTCGATCGCCGCGGCGGCGGCGAACACGTCGGCCTCGTTGAGAGCGCCCGCCACGATCTGAAGACCCACGGGCAGACCCTCTTTTGTGAATCCCGCCGGTACAGTGGCCGCCGGTGTTCCCGTCATGTTGAAAGGATAGGTGTAGCGCACCCACCCGACGATGTCGGCGTCCGGGTCCTGCGGCGGCGCGTTGAGACCGGTGTCGAATGGCGGCACGGGCAGGGTCGGCGAAAGCAGCAGGTCGTATCCTTCAAAAAACACCCGCATACGTTCGCGCAGATCATAGCGCGCGAAAACGCTCGTGTAGTGGTCCACGAGCGGTTGCTTCAGGGATCGTGCAAGCCTTTCGGCGACGGCGGGATCGAGCATTCCGGGCTCGTTTTCCAGCACGTCCCGCAATCGTCCGCCGACGCCGGGATAGAACTCCGTTGCCCAGATGTCTTCCGGATCTTCCTCGATCACCGTTTCCACCAGCTCTACTTCGCAGCCCTGGGCCTCCAGAGCTTTGACCGCCTCTTCGCACAGCGCCACGACCTCCGGGTCTGGCTTGGCATAACCGAGTGTCGGAGACCAGGCGGCTTTCAGGCCCTTGACCGGCTTGTCGCAGGCGGCAAGGAAGTCCGGCACCGGTTCCGCGACTGCGAAGGGATCGCGCGCGTCGAAGCCGGACGTGACGTTCAGCAGCAGCGCTCCATCGCGGACCGTGCGCGACATCGGACCCACATGGGCAAGCGTCGTGGTGGCAGAGGTCGGGAAGACCGGAATGCGGGCGAATTGCGGCTTGATGGCGAACAGGCTGCAAAAGGCACCGGGGATGCGCACCGACCCGCCACCGTCGGTGCCGAGCCCGAACGGGGTCACGCCCGCGGCGACGCTGGCACCTGCACCAGAGCTCGACGCACCGGGCGTCTTCTCCAAATTCCAGGGGTTGCGGGTGATGCCGGAGAGGGTGCAGTCGCCGACGGCCTTGCAGCCAAACTCGCTGGTCGTGGTCTTGCCGACGATGCAGGCGCCTGCCGCACGCAGGCGCGCCACGCTGGGTGCATCTGCCGCTGCCACATTGTCGGCCATGGTGCGGGAGCCGAACGTGGCTTTGACGCCTCCCATGGCGATCAGATCCTTGACCGAAACGGGAATGCCGCAAAGCGGGCCAAGTTCCGCTCCGTTCATCACCGCATCCTCCGCGGCGTGCGCCGCTTCGCGGGCCACGTCTTCGGTCAGGGTCACGAAGGCGTTGAGTTTGTCCTCGGTGGCATGCAGGCGTTGCAGCGACGCCTCGACCGCATCGACCGGTGAGATCTCCTTCGCCGCGATGCAGCGCTTCAGCTCAAGCGCGCTCATCCAGCTGATTTCCGACGCCATGGAGTTGAATTCCTCGGCCATGGTTCCCCCCTTCGTTACCCTTGCACTATTTCGCCCACCCTACAGCGGTGCACGCTCTCACACCATCTGTCGTGTAAGCGCAACTCCTTCGCTGCATGATGTCGTCATCCCCGCGCAAGCGGGGGGCCAGTCTGAGTTGTCCGTCAAGCTAATAAGGCCGCTTCTGGATTCCGGTGTTCTCCGGAATGACAGCAGACGGCGGGACATCTCAGATTGTCATGACGTTTTGAGCTGATGTTCGGGATCAGGTAGGGGCGGCATCGTGCATGGCCGTCAGGGCGCGGTAGGCGGGTTGCTCCGCATTGGTGGCGTAGAGAACCCAACCGCCATAGGCGCTCAGCGCCAAACCGAGCAGCATCGCAATCGGTATCAGCATTCTCATGCCCGCTCTCCCCTTCAAGAAGGACCAACCCTGTATCGCGCATGATTTTTACGAAAATACGGCGTGTGCGGATCAC
>JALCBY010000076.1:4583-5116 GCA_028066055.1 Hyphomicrobiaceae bacterium | reverse complement strand
CGGTTCTGTTGAAAATTCGTGAGCTAGGCATGGGCAGGCGTGAGGGCCCAGCCTCCAAAGACCCCGATGGGACCTGCTTGGCCCCGTGCCTAGCCCGTGCCTAGCCCGTGCCTAGCTCACGAATTTTCAACAGAACCCGCCGGAGGAGGGCGTTTGGAATCATTCATGATGTTGCATATGCCGAGATGAATCACTCCACGAACCCCCCCGAGGCCCTCCTCCGCCCGTTCCCCTCCTGATTGGTGAGAACCGGATGCCGCGGTCAGACAGGATGGATGCCGCCTGTCGCTGTTCCTGACATCCTCGTGCAGGACCGGGACGGCTCTGGCCGGCGACCCACTCGAAGATGCCGTACCCAGTTATGGGCATGGGCGCATCGTCGATCTACGAGACCGGCCACCTACCGTGAATCCGAGCCCTTGGCTGGGGGGGGGGGGGGCGCCCGCCCCGCGCCCGGGAGGGTGGTGTGTTAGTGGGAGTGCGAGCCGGACAGAAGGGGCGAGGAGGTGATAAACAGAAAGAGAAAGATAGAG
>JALCBY010000076.1:0-4573 GCA_028066055.1 Hyphomicrobiaceae bacterium | reverse complement strand
CGTTCTACGCGACCGGCCAACTACCGGGAATCCGTGCCCTTGGGGGCCCCCCCCCCCCCCGTGATCCATTAGTATTTATATTCCAAAACCGCTAGTACCACCCTGGCTCAAAAGTGGGTACTGGACACAAACCTAATAGTCAGTATTATGATGGGGACTCGAAAGGTAATGAACGTGAATAATCGCACTAAAGACATTAGAGATATTTTTATCCGTGGGGATAAGATCTACATATTAGACGGAGTAGGCAGTGGAAAAACAAGGGCAGAGGGAGTTACAGACGAAGTCGAGAGGGTTTTGGCCAGAGATTATAATTATCCAATAGACTCATACACCGAGATTATTACTGAGCTTAAGCGTGTTTTAGAAGGCAGAGATATCATAATGGTTAAAATTGGCGAAAAGATAAAAAATAGCGAGGCTAGTGGATTGACAGAGGAAGAGTTCAATTGGTTACAGAAAGTTGATAAAAAGATTGCTGGATTTACAAAGAATGTAGATGGAAACCTAGCCACATTTGAAAGGAAATTGTTTCAGTATAGAAATAATCTTAACTATAAGTGTAAAAAGTTAAAGCACGTAGAAAAATTTTGGACTGAACGTGAACAAATTGAATTCAGGCCTACCCCGAAGAGGGTTGAAATTGTTGAATCAGACAAAACTGGCGTTATAATGCTTGAAGAAGGAATGTATAAAGAGGCAATAAGATTCTTCGGTAAAAAACTTGCCATGTATCCTAATGATGCAAATATCCAAAGTTACATGGGAACAGCTTTAAGCTTGTTAGGCAGAAATCATGATGCAGTTGTTGAATGTCACAGGCCAATTGATGAATGCGATAGTTATATAGCATTATATAACATCGGACGGACCTTACACAGCATGGAACAAGATGACATGGCTGTAAAATATCTTAAAAGGGCATCTGAAATGGATATAGAAACGATGCCCAAAAAGATAAGAGCTAACATACTAAGTTATATGGGTTCATCATTGGGAAGGCAAAGGTCATTTGACAATGCCTTGAGCCTACATGAAGAAGCAATTAGCATCGATGAAAGTTACATAACATTATATAATAAAGGCCATACATTGTACCAACAAGGAAATAACATCAGAATTATCTTTAGTGACGAAGCTAAGGAAAAATATAATCTTGCCCTAGATTGTTTTATAGATGCTAATGAAAAAGAGAAGGACAATCCAATAATATTAAGTAGTATAGGACTTGTAAAAAGCGCCATAGGTCGACTCGATTCTAGTATGAGCGCCAAATACTTCAAGGAGTCAGAAGAAGATCACAATCAAGCGCTAAAACTTGATGAAAGAAATGCCAGAATCCACTTTAACAAGGGTATTTCATTATTAAGGATGGATAAGTTTGAAGATGCCATAAAATGTTTTGAAATCGCTGATCGGAGAAAACCATGGAACTCAGATGTACACAACGCCATGAAAAATGCATATAAGCTTAGGGATGGCAACATGCATAAGTATAAACAACGCCTACGTATACAGGGGGAATTTGCAGAATTTGACAGAGGTAACTATTGGTTCCTACAGTACCAAGATAAAAGACGTCCAAAAGAAGATCTTAAAAGGGTAGTAGATGACTTTGAGAAGCATTTGAGGAAAAATCCTGGCGATACTGTGACGGAGATACAAATCGTATTGGTATTATTGGAGCTTGATAAACCAGACAAAGCGCTAAAATATTGTGAAATCATATTCAAAAAAAATCCTGAAGACGGCATGGCAAAAAAAATATATCACGCTGCACTGGAACGCAAGAAAGATCTAAATATCTAGTTAAAATCAAGCATATTGGTTTGATTTCTAAGTGGCTACTAGGATGTAAAATTATGACAATGTATACATTTAATCCCAAATAGAGCAAAATTTTGTCTGTAGGATGCAAAGCACGCATGGATATGAAGACGAGGACTTACTTTGGCCGAACAGACCTCAAAAGGTATAGCGCGTCCTCGTGGCCAAGCTTTATCTCAAGTGACCACTTGCAGGCGTCCCGTGCCTCCTCAATCCGACCCATGCCGGCAGGGGCCTCCGCCTTCGAGTACAGCGCGTCAGCGTGCCCGGGATCGGACCCGAGGATGTGGTCGCAGAGGTCGAGGGCCTCGGAGTGCCTCCCATCCTATTTAAGTCCGCGGATCTCACGCATGAGGACGTCCGGACTTATGCCGAACCTCTTGAGGGCGTCGATCCGATTCTGGCGCATACTCTCGTTGCCGGGGTCGAGATCTATGACCCGGTCATAGCACCCCGTCGGGGCCAGGATCACGCTGGAGTGGGAAGACGAGATGGACGGGATCGCCGGCTATGGGGTAGCCATCCAGTATGCCATGCCGGATAAAGAGAAGCTCCAGTACAGATACTATATGCAGGGGTACATTGAGAACGGCACCCCCATGGTGGACTATGTGGAGAACGACTGGTAGGCCACGCGGCATCCTACCCGGATTGCAGTATTACATAGTGGGATGACGAGGGGGGAGTACCCCCTCGCCCGAATGGGCGATCATGTGGTCTGAACGACCACAGCGTGGACAGCGGGACAGCACCCGTTGCCCAGGTATCACTGCCCTCCGTCCACGGATCGCCACGTATGTGGCGTGCTGGCAGACGTCGCAGATCAACCTTGCGTTGACCCCGTCCATCTGCGCCCGCTTGCGTAGCTTTTGGAGTCGGATTCTTCTCCTCCTCCGTGCCATCCTTGCATTCATTTGGATCCTCCTAGCCTTCGGGCTGCCGCCCGAAGGCATGAAGCCGATCTCTCGGCGGGGCCAAAGCCCCTACGGGAGCCGAAGCCCCTCTGGGTCACGTGCATTACCACGCCCCCGCTGCTTCCGGCGGTCGTGCGTATGCACCGGACTTTAGGAGAGTTCGGGCTCTCTATATAAACCCTGCAAAACGCCGGTTCAGCGCCAGAGATGATCTCATCCTGCATCGCGACGGCGGGGCTCTGGTTCCTGCCGGCTGCCGGCTCCGCGGACGGGGCCTGCTCGGCGCGCGCCGCCTTTTTGGCCTCCCTCCTGTGTCGCACTTTCCTTCCTTCTTGCCGTACCGCGGCATGGGGACCGCCTGATCCTTTTGGCTTTTGAGGGGACAACAGTGTTATTTACGAGCCCCGTGTGGGGATCCCCGTGGAGATGGTCATAATGGTTGGGATACCTGGCAGCGGCAAGACGACACACGCAAAGGGGGAGCTGCCACGACACGTCCTTGTCTCCCTCGATATCATACGCAGAAACCGCCAGAAGATGCACCACCTGGCAGAGCGCTACGGGGAGGAGGTCTCGCCACAGGATCCATCCCTGAGCGTCCCAAAGCGTGCAGAGTACATGCTGGCATCCGACGCCCTGCTGGCCTGCAGGGACGTGGTGATCGACGACACCAACGTGACGAAAGAGAGGAGAAAGGTCCACATACGGCTCGCAAAGAAACACGGGGCCCGAATAAGGGCCGTCTTCTTCATCAACTATGGAAATGCCATGAAGAGGAACAGGAAGCGCAGCGGGCGGGAGCTGGTGCCGGAGGACGTGATGCGGAGGTTTTTGAAAGAGCTGAGGCGACCATCGGCAAAGGAGGGGATCGATGTGATTGACGTGTACGGTTAGGATCCTATCGTGGTCCACACTTGGTACCAACCGCCATGCTTTGATCATTCAGACGGCAGACCTGCGGTACCGGATTGCTGGATATATTGGAACGATGCTGGAGAGCCTCCGCATGCGAAATCTAGATGCCGGTTCCGGCAGCATGATATACGTGAAAGCGGGAGATTCTCATCATCCGTATACGACTGGTTTTAACGACGAATTTTCGGCCATGCCGTAACATGAAATGTAGGGCTGGAGGGGGGATGAACCCCCCTCCGCCTGCGTCTCTTCAGGACGTTTAAGGTCCTACGGAGACACGCCACGGCATGCCAGTACTCCTTTTCGAAGTACTCGATGCCACGTAGCCTGTTGGGCAGATCCGCCCTTGCATGGATTACATCCAGCAAGTGCTCCCTTCGTTGGTTTGCAAAGACCGTGGCGGCGATCTCTCCACTTGAGAGCCACTGCCACAGGCCCGCAGCCAAGACGATCATGTGGTCGGCCCGACCGCAGTGATCGCAGGTGGATGCAGAGCCCGGCTCCATCGAGTCGGGATCTGCTCGAACGGACGCATACGCGACGTTCCGGCATGTTTGACAGACCAGTACTGCGTCTGTCTCGATGTGTGGTCCTTTGCTTTCTCTTGTTGCCATGTTCTCCTCCTATGATACCAGTCTCTACACCGGAGGAATCAATCCTTACCGTGTGATGGGGGGCAGTGCGCAACCGTGGGAGCCAGATTCTGGCAACGCCCAGCGGCCTGGCCATACCGTGTGCTGGCTGTACACAGTACGGCCGTCCATCCCGTCCCATACATCTTATTTACCCAATCTAGTATATAAGGATGCCGGAGCGATCCACTCTGTGTCCTATCCCTAAATCATTTCCGCTAGAAGACGCCGTATTCCTCCCCCGTCTCGGCATCCACCGCCACGGTGCCCTTCTCCGGCATCTTC
>JALCBY010000075.1 GCA_028066055.1 Hyphomicrobiaceae bacterium | reverse complement strand
CGCTCGTATATCCGGTTTTTGCAGGCATCGGCGTATGGCGAAGTGCAAACGCCTACAGGTCTGATGGTGCATTCCCTACGGTTGCACCGCCCTTGCCAAAATCGCGACCCTGCTCGCTTTGGTGCCAATGGCATGGAACTTCCTGAATGGTGGATTCGAGAACCTCATTCTCAACTTTATGGGTTGATCATTTCACGGTTCGAGTAGACTTCAGTTTTCCATGATCTGGAACTCGGCGGAGGCCGAGACGATGACGCGCACTACTGTGCCGTTTATTCATCGCCGGTTCTTCACGGTCTGGAACCTAACGGCGGATTGCTAGAGGTGGCGCAGTCCTTCGCGTCCCGATAACACTCTAAATATTCAATCCCGCTCTTATCGATTCATGAAGCGGCAACTGATCTCAAAGCGCTCAGATTGACGTCGGGCATGCCTGTTTTCAGGGACCGAAAATGTCATTTAGAGGTGTTTGCCGGAAGGAGCGCTCGGGTTTGACGAAGTTGCCATCCGGAGGTGTTTCTCCGCCCTTGGAGAAATTACCAGGGTGGCGTTCGTAGAAATCCCTCCAAAAGCTTGGGTCCTTCACGAATTCGCCGAACGCCTGTTCGCGGCTCATTTCGTCGGGGAAATCGTGAGCCATACGCTCTGCATATTCCCTGCCCCGTGCCTCGATCACCTTTGTCACAGCCCGTTGCAGGGCCTTTCTGGTGGGTTGGCTGGAAGGCCTGACGAAGTTGCCGTCCGGAGGGACTTCCCTGTCCGGCAAGAAGCCAAAATCGAACGGCCCATCATAGTAGAATTGATTCCAGAAATCCTTGTTCCTGAAGTACTCATCGTGAGCCTGGTTGAAGTTCATTTCATCCGGAAAATCTTGAGCCATACGTTTTGCGTATTTGTGGCTCGTGCTTAACGGTTTGATTTCGAAAAGTTCATCCAAAAAATATCGTATGGGGTTTGTGTATTTTGTAATACTTTTTAGCATAGTCATTTGCGTATTCTCCATAAATTATCAAAGAGATAAATCATTAAATTCTTTTACTGGTAATTGGCAATATTCATTTGGTGATTCTGTACCGAAATTGAATATGTTTTTCATGTCAAAAGTTTTTTCCAGATTGTACAATCTGTCGTAATTTATAATCATGATATTTAATGATTCATATCTCTGTATATTCAGAAATGTCGCGAGTGCAATCTCGTTTGTATTCAGTTTTCTTGACTTAGATAATTTGGATTCAATCGATCGGGCATCGCCAAGCAAATATTCGCATACATTTCGAATATCGAAGCATGTTTCGGACGTATTTATATTTTTGCAAACAACCGGAATATCGCCGGCGAGGCCAATCCTGTCTCCTTCAACAGCAATGACGTATCCGATAGAGCTTTCATTACCGTCAGACTGTTTTACGATTGTGAAGCCTTTCTTTAGTTTCCCCTGGGGCGCGGAAAAGAGCAGAGCAGTGTGTGCCTTCAAATAAGGAGATAGATTGTTTGATATAATATAGTTGGTGCCTACCGTTTGAATGGGCGAGAAATATCCGTAAATTATAAGAAAAACGAATACAGAGAGCAGTGTGTAGGGGTGATATTTCAATTTTTTCTTTTCTTTAATGGAAATATATATTGATGCAATGAATGCAATGCTGATGATAATAAAAAGAACAATGGATCCGTGTTTCAAGTAAAAGGACGATAAAAAAATATCGTGCGCGGCCGGAAAGGCCAATACGAACCCAATCGTTGCGGCAATAAACAGAGAAAAATATCTGATACGTGAGTTGTTGAGTGTCGCGAACACACCCAGAAAGGGGAGTTGTAGGTTCAGGAATATGCTCAGTATCAGCGGGCCATTTTCGATGAGTTTGGATTTCGCCTGCTTGAACCCCATAAATACCTCAAAATAAACCTCTACTCAGTTTTCAGATAAGGTAAAAAATCTTGATTACAACTCCGGTTTACTCCGAAGCCGGATGGTACCTTTCGAGTTGTGAAACCCAAGAGCTGGATGCCGGGTGGTTCAATCCTCACGGCGTCTGTTTTCATCGGATCTTCCGCATTTTCAGACCCCGGCCTGGTGCTAATTCCCCATGATCTGGAACTCGGCGGAAGCCGAGACGATGGCGCGCACGACCGCAGCGGATGAGGACACCGCCACCACGAACCCGTCCTCGTTGCTGGTGCCGAGGCGGTTGAGGCGCACTTGTTTGAAATATTCCCCCACCTTGCCCATGGGCACTTGACGCTCGTTGCCGAAGGTCTTGCCGCCGTTGTTGGAGAGTTTCACCGTGACGAGCGGGTCGAGCGTGCCCGTGCCCACGCCGGGAATGGTGTCGATCCTGAGTTCGTCCAGCCGCACTTTGCGCGGAAATGCGTGGACGGGAATATGCGCCTCCATCACCAGCGGATCGCCGTTTTCGTCAAACGTGTCCGCATCGATCTGGTAAAGGCGGTTGGCGGCGAAGTCGCCGACGATGATCTCGCCGGCGAACCGCGCCGCGCAGCAGGCCCGCCAGCGCGGCAGTGCATAGGATTTGCGCTCGACCCAGCTTTTCGTGGTCAGGTCGTAACTCCAGGTGAAGTCTGTCCCGCTCAGCACGTAATAGGAATGCCCGTCCTTCTCATAGGTGAAGGCGTCGAGCGCGCCCCGATCGGACGTGTCGCGGATCGCGCGTTCCACCGCGTGGTTGGAAATGCGCACCGCCTGATAGCCTTCCAGCGCCCGCACGGTCGCGTCGTCCGCCACGAAGATGGGCGTGTCGCCGATGAGTTCGACCGACGCGCCCGCCACGCACCCGCGTGTGACCACAGAGCCCGAGCGCGCAAACATGGCGTTGCCCGTCTCCGGCGTGTACCAGGGCTCGATGGTCTGCGGGCCGAACAACAGCAGTTCCGATTGCCGGGTGACGGCGCGCACCAGCCCGTCCGGCGCATATTCGGCGGTCGCGAAGTCCAGCGCGTTGTAGTCCGTGCCTTCGGAGATGGCCGACCATTGAAACTGACCGTTGCCTGAAGATATAGTGTGCACAAAGCGCTGGTTGATGAAGGCGACGGAGTTGGAGGGCTTCAGGTCCGTGTCGATCAGCCCGATCACCACGTCATTCTCGATGAGGCCGCGCACGCCGCTTCCCACCATGATGATCTGCGGCGTCGCCTTCAGGTTCACCGCCATGTAGACGCGGCCCGAGCTGGTGAAGGGCCCAAGCGCCTGCGCGCCCCCGCCTTCATCCACCTTGAACACCTGACGGCCCGAAACGACATAGAGGCTCGCACCGGAGACGATCATGCCGCGCATCTCGCCGCCGCCTTCGAGGGTGGAGAAAAGCTTCAGCCCGTCGGAGGCGTAAAGCCCGAAATTGCTCTTGCCCTCCGCGCCCCGGTCCTCCGGCGCACAGTTGATGAGCCGCGCCGCGCCGTCCGCCCCGTGCCGTCCGGGGTTCGATTGTCTCGGCAGGTCCAGCGTCGGCACTAGAAATACTCCGCTTTCACCGGCCAGGGCGCGTTGTCGCGCGCGGCGATGGCCTGAAGCCTCTGCAGCGGCGTTTTGCCGTTGGCGTCGCGCCCGTCATACACGGTGCCGAAGGCCTGCGCGCACTCACTGGCAATGAGCTTTGCCAGCGGCGCGAACACGCGTTCCGGTATCGCGTCCTCGTCCCAGAACACCAGGTCGCTGTCTTCCAGCTCCCCGAGCACGCCTTCATAGCGGCGCTTCACGAGGTCGATGTCTTCCGCCGACTCCGCCGGGTTGGCGGCGTCGGCCCGGCCGAGTTCGAGCAGAACCTCCTCGGCGAGCTTTTGCTTGGTTTTGGCCATGGGGGTGCGGCCTCCTGGGTTGGAGCGGAAGGGTTGGGTTGTTGAGTGGAATAAGGTGAGTCGTAGACGGAATAGATTGTAGCCCTACGAGTTATCGCGACACCGTGACAATGCCAGTGACGGTAATCAATGCGCGAACCATTATGGGAAAAAAGCGTGGTTACTTATCAACATAGGATGTTGGAATATTTGATTATAATTAGACAGTGTACTAGCGAGTTTTTATGATGCCAGTTCAATAATGGTCGGTGAAATTTGGGTGACCAATGGCGAGAACAAAAGCCAAGCCTCTTTATATTTCATTTATTGCGGAAGTTAATCAAATTACCGTACCGGCATTGTTGGGCGCGATTGGGCAGCACATGGCGCAATTCGACGAACTCCATCTAATGTTATCAACGCCGGGTGGTAATGTGCGCGAAGGGATAGCGGCATATAATGCATTGATGGCTATGCCATTAAAGGTGTTCACGTACAACATTGGCCAAGTGAATTCGATTGGAAACGTCCTCTATCTTGCGGGACAAAGACGTTTTGCCAACAAGACTTCAAGCTTCATGTTTCACGGAGTTGGATTTGACATCACAGGTCAACGCTTCGAAGAGAAGCAGCTCATTGAACGCTTAGATGGATTACGCAATGATCAGCAGCTAATCAGTGATGTCATGAGGAAACGCGCCAAGATCAGCGCTAAGAGGGCGCACGAACTCTTTCTTCAGGCCGCCTTCGTCTTGCCTGACGAGGCCCGAAGCCTCGGGATTGTTGATGAAATAAGAGACATCAACGTGCCTAAGGGTGCTACGTTCATGCAGCTTGTATTCCAGCGTTAGTGCGTCGTTTTCACTAACTGCTAGCTTGTGTGGTTCGCCAATCATTGCCCGCATCCTCCCATGCAGCGCATATTCAAACATCTCATGTGTCATGTTACTAGGGCCTTAATGACGCAATATCGTGACTGTCAACACCGCGTTTGTTTCGATCACAGCATCCCCACAAACGTCAAATAGTCAGTTGTCATGTGGGAAATACACAAAAACTAAAGTTCATTCAGTGTGTTGGTCTAGTGTGTCACTACGACACCTGACCTAATTCAGGAGTCACAATGGAAATGAGAGGGGGCCGGAGCCCCCGTCTGTCTGTCGCGTTTGGTGGAGTGCCTTTGGAGCTTACGCGTCCGCCGCCGCGCCCACATAGGCGGTGACGACGCCGTGATCTTTCAGATCGTCCGTGTCGCCCGCGCCGGTGCCGAAGGTCAGCTTTTCCAGCCCGTAGATGGCGTCGATGACCACGCCGTGCTTGTCGTCAGTGTTGAACGCCTTCCTGATCTCGCTCGAAAGCGGAAAGGAGATATTGGGCTT
>JALCBY010000074.1:1241-5230 GCA_028066055.1 Hyphomicrobiaceae bacterium | reverse complement strand
ACGCCGGACAGTTATACGGGGCAGTTCCTCAAGGGCTTGTTCAAGCGCCGCCCCGCCGCGTCAGGGCGCGCCAAGAAACGGGCCGAAGCAGCGGAATAACCGTTAGTCCACACCCAGTCGTGGCGCGCTAGGGCGATCTGCTCTTCCTCGCGCAAAACGGCGATCCTTTATGCTGCTCCGGTTCGCCCAACGGGCGTTAGGTCAAGGCAACGCCATGCCCGCCTCGTGATGTAAAGGGAAACTTGGACGCCGGATGATTAGAGGGGTGGTGCAATCGCATGGGAAGTAGGAGCGGTCGAATTCAGCAAAGCAACGAACTTCTCTACCCGCGAAAACTTGAAGCGAGTTCGTCAGCTTGCTCTGGGTTTATTTCATTCACATATCGGATGATTGACTCACGTCCAAGTTCGTTTGCGGTCTCCAACTGAGTAAGAAATTTTGCAAGTCTGTCCTGCGTGATCTCCAATCCCTGATTCTCAAGAGCACAATTGAAGACTTCAACAGATTTCTCGCAAACGACTGTTTTGTCCTGTGCAAACGGGAAGCCTGCAGTGTCCGCACTCTCATCAAGCCTAGTACCATAATCCTGCAGGGCTGCCTCATCATTGGAGGAAAAGGATATGTCATCGACAAACGCAGACACGGTGATCTGTTTTGGCGTCTGATTTGTGAGAAAAGAACCCAACGCGCTTTTTTCCAAAGCTAAGGTAGCCATGACGGGCGATTGGACGAAGCCATACGGAACGTGTTTTCCAATTTCGGCATCAACCGTCGATTGAACAGCCATGTCAAATGCCGTCTCGTTATCAAAACCAACACTTCTTAGAGCGCGACAAACCTTGGTTCGAGTTACCTTTCCAAAAAAGTGTTCAATGTCACGTTTCCCAAAAAACCGCTGGGCTAAATGGCGTCGTAACGCAACGATATGACCTCCTCGTCGCAGCAAATGAAAGAAAACTGAATTTGGTTGCCAACGCCTAAGCACCTCGCGTCGTATTTTTTTGCCAACTGCGCGAGATTCATCTGTCGGCAGATAAACAAACCGCCCCGGTTTGAACTCAAATCTATATTCGTAATTCTTGAACATATCAGATAGTTGATGGCCTCGCTCGCAAGCTTGTAGAGGTCGAACGAAAATCTCAAGATGAGAAGTCCGACTGGACCATACTTGCGAGCGAGGCGAAAGAGGTCTCGTTTATTCATAACGATACTCCTACCTCGCCCCGGCGGCCTTTCGCTATCGCGATAAACCATCAACCAAAGCGATAAGTATCCAATGATTACATGGTGCAATCATTGGCTATCGCAACGTCCAGACATCAAGCAGCCCAAGGCCACGAAAGTCCGGTTCCGCCGAGGTGTTCTTAAGATGGTTGCCTGTGACGGCGAATACAAGTGCCTAGTCTATGTCGAACTTCAAGAAATGTGCATAATCGCCAGATGATTACTGTTAAAAAATCTCGGAGAGGCATTGACTATCTCGGCGCTGTACTGCGGGAAAAGAAGACTGTTATCACACGAGCGATTTTTTGGAGAGTGGCTCATACGTCAGGAATAGATCACATAAATCTCAAGATAGGTCGATACCTCAAAGTTGGGTTCGACGAAGAGACTCTGGAGGCGAAAACGCCAAAGAGCGAACTAACTCTCGATGACGAAGAGCTGACAAACCTTCTCAATTTTGTGGCGGACAATTATGCACCTTTGCGTTCTGGAGAAAGCAAATACCTTCCGCTTGATGACCAATTTGACCAACACAAAATCGAGCAATTAAAAGGGTTTTTCCAAAATCCAGACAAGCAGGAACTCCTGCGGTTAATTACCGAGAATTCGATCTTGCCCGAAGACCTGATGTTGGACGTGCAGCATCATCGACGGGTAACTGCAATTCAAGAGTTTGAAAACTTGATGGCTGTCGATGCCAACGAGCACAAGTGGCAAAGTTGGTTTTCACAAAACGATTGGGTTTTGGGCTCGGATTTTGTCCGAGTGCTTGATGAGCGCATAATCGACCCTGACAACGTGGCAGACTATTTGGTCCAAGCGTACGATGGCTTTTTAGACATCATCGAGATCAAGCGACCAGGCGGCGGTCTACGCTTTTGGACAGGCAGTCGAGATCACGGGAACGTTGTTCCATCTACTGATTTGATCAAGGCTATCACACAAGCGACCGGCTATATTTATGAGGTCGAACGCGAGATAAATAGCCAAAAATTTATGGAACGCATCGGTGATGTTAGAACTGTGAAACCTCGGTGCATTCTTGTGTTTGGTCGATCAGATGACTGGGACGAGGATCAAAGACGTGCATACAGAATCCTAAATTCCAGCTATCATAATCTGTCAATTATGACATACGATCACGTTCTGACACGGGCAAAGCGAATGCTGGGGATTCCCTCAGAAAATGTGGAAGAACAGGCCGCATCTACAATGGATGACGAGATTCCGTTCTAGCCACGTCTAATAAACTTCATCACCCCCCAAAACCCGCCATTCTGTGATGCGCATCACTCAAGTTTCGCGCAAGGCGCGCCATCTTTCTCGTCATCGGACGGAAAAACCCTTTGCGAGAAGGAGCGCCAGACATGAAAACCCGCAATTTCCTCACAGCCGCGATGTTGGCCGCAGTAGCCGCCGCGCCTTTCATCACTACGAATTCTCATACGGCGTCTGCACAGCAGGTCGTGGCCGCCACCTGTCCTTCCGGATATGTGCTTTCCGGCAGCAGTTGCGTCCGGCCCGCCGCCCCGACGCCGACCTGTCCTTCCGGTTTCGTCTTTTCCAAGGGCCAGTGCATCAAGGGCCGCATGGAGACGGCATCCGCCGCATCTGCTGCCAAGCAGGTCTCGAACGGCCCGTGGGCTTTCGTAACGCGGGAAGCCTTCGGCGTCCGCAAAGCCGCGGAACTGGACGGTGCGAATTTCTGCGCCGTGACCGGCTCGGCCTCAGCCGACGCCGCGACGAAATTCTTCAAGGACAATGGCCTGAACGCCACGCACGTCAAGGTCGACGACGACCGCGCCAGCATGGAGACCTATCAGAAGTATGACTGTGACGTTCTGGTCGTCGCCGACCGTGTCGCCGTCTCGACCGCCGACAGCCTGAAGCCCAAGGGCGACCACATTGTCCTGCCCGAGAAGCTTGAAGGCGACGAGCCTGCGAAGCAGGAAGCGGTACCCGCGCCGGTCGTCAAGGCCGCCCCGGTTCAGCCCGTGGCCAAGCCGGTTCGCCCCGCCCCGCAGCCGAAAAAGCCGCCGGTGACGGCGAAGAAGAAGCCGGCGCCGAAGAAGGTCGCGAAGCAGAATGTCCGGCGCAAGCCGCGTTGCTCGCGCATCCGCTACGCCTACAGCCGCGGCAACACCTGCGCCTGCGCCGGTCCGCGCGTCTTCACCGGAAGCGCCTGTGTCCGACCGCGATGGTTCTAATCCTCGCCTGAGGCACATTTGAGATTTCGCCCCGGCAGTCATCTGCCGGGGCTTTTTTTGCATTCCGCACTTCGGCAAACCGTCATTCCCGCCCCCGCCTGCGCGGGGGCAGGCTTCACCGGGAATCCAAATCGAACCATCAGGAAATATCGTCGCTCAAATCCCGCCATTCAGGATTTCCACGCATGATCTCGCGTATCTTCCAGGCGCGGTTCCATTTCTTCATCTGTTTCTCGCGAATGATCGCACCCTCCATGGTCGGGTGCACCTCGTACCAGACCAATCGCGTCACGCGGTATCGCTTCGAGAACCCTTCAAGCTCTCCTAATTTGTGTTGCGCCACGCGGCGGGGCAGATCGCTTGTCACGCCGATATACAGTGTGCCGTTCTTGCGACTTGCGAGCATGTAAACGCAGGGGACTTTGTTCATGGCATCTGCCGGTTTGGATTCCCGCCTTCGCGGGAATGACGAACAAATAAGGGGAATGACGAGTGAATAGTGAGAATGACGAGTGAATAGTGAGAATGACGAGTGAATAGTGAGAATGACGGGTTAAT
>JALCBY010000074.1:0-1141 GCA_028066055.1 Hyphomicrobiaceae bacterium | reverse complement strand
AACGTCATTCCCGCCCCCGCCTGCGCGGGGGCAGGCTTCACCGGGAATCCATAAGCAGCATGAGAAGCACTTGGATTTGTCATGCTGGATTCCGGATCGCGGAGCAGAGGAACCCATCCGGCTCCATGACCATCGACGGTTGCTCCTCGTCCGGAATGACGAGGGCAATGTTTCCGCTCACTCCCGATGACGCCCGACGATCCCCGCCGCCTCGAACAGATATCTGAGCACCGCAAAGATGAAGGCCGTGCTCACGCCGAACAGGATGATGCCGTTGGCCGCCTCCAGCCCGCTCAACATTTGCCAGCGTGGGCTCAGCGTGATGTCGCCATAGCCCAATGTGGTGAAGGTGACGGTCGAGAAATAGAGCGCACGCTCAAGATCGCTGAACTCTCCAAGCAACATATACAGCGCAGCCCACAGCCAGATCTCGACCGTGTGGAAAAGGAACACCCCGAGGACCGAAGCAACGAACATGCGGACCGCCCAGCCAAAGCTGTTATGGCCCGTTTGCGTTTTGAAGTGCGCGCGCAGCCAGGCGACGGTGCACAGAATTCCGCCGATATGGATGACGACGGTCAGGCCGATCATGCCGGTGCCGAGAATCAGTTGTCCTGCAGGCATCGTTCCCCCGGAGTGAGTTTTCCACAGTGTAGACCATGCTGCGCGTTTGAGAATGCGCGATCCGCGCGAACGCGCCTCATCCCTGCTTGCGTGCTGCCGTGAATCGCTCCTAGACTGACGGCACCGGACCAATCATCCGCCGGCGGGGGCTGCCGGCGTTCAGTGGGGGGCAAATCCATGAAAAAGCTCGCGACCGCTTTTGCGGCTGCATATCTCGTGGCGCTGATCGGCGGCATTGCCGGAGCACAGGCGCATTCGGCACAGCAATGCAAGAAGGAACTGAAATCCTATGCATCCATGTGCAAGTTCAGTCCGACCGCCTGGATCCTCGGTTTCTGCAAGAACAAGAAGGCGCAGTCCTGGTGCAGCAACAAGAAGCTGCACGACGAAAAGTTTCACAAGTAAAAGCCTCGCCGCACGGTACTCCCGCGCGCGGTTCTGCGTTGCGAGACCCGGGACCCGGTTCGGGATGCGAATATGTGTGCGTGCGATGACCAGCGCGCGCGTCGCGCCTCGA
>JALCBY010000073.1 GCA_028066055.1 Hyphomicrobiaceae bacterium | reverse complement strand
GGATCGTTCTGGATGGTCTGCGTGGTGAGGAGACCATCGCAGAGCTTTGCCGGCGCAAGGGGATCGCCGGACTCATAGGCCGGCCGCGTCGGGCTGACTCGCCACAGTTCCCCGCCCGACTGGCCCCGGCCGTAATTGTCGACATCGACCCGCCCGTCCTGGAACCACGTATAGGCACCCACCCTGAACAGGGGATGCAGCATAGGGATGCCGATATGCATGCGCATCAGCGGTATGCCGATCCGGTCGAGCTGTTCCGCCAGGTCGGGTGCCAGCTCCCGCACGCGCCAGGGTTTCATGGACCTCCGGTGCAGCCAGTCGGTGAGTGCCGTCAATGCTTCCGCGACAGTGAGTGACTGTTTCATGAGGATGGGTGGCCGGCTTGATTGCACATGATGAAATCGGATGTCACCTGCCGGATGGGCCGGAATGCAAATGACGATGGGTTTCTACAGGACGCATGGTGTGATTGCCCAGCCGATCTTGGCTTAAATTCCGTCGCCGGGGACGTGCGCTGCCGGTTTTGATGTCATCTGAAAACGGCATCCTGTCCAACTGGGGTATAACGGCGCGAACAATTCAACACGGCCGGACAAGCGGCCATCATAAGGAAGGGTGGAGCGAATGGAACGCAAGGTTGCGATTGTCACCGGGGGAAGCAGAGGCATCGGCGCCGCGACCGCCCAATGCCTTGGCCGGGAGGGCTGGGCCGTCGCCGTCAACTACCGCGCGAACGACGCGGCGGCAGAAGAGACATCCAAGGCGGTGGTCGCGGCCGGCGGCCTTGCG
This sequence comes from Hyphomicrobiaceae bacterium, assembly GCA_028066055.1. GTDB lineage: Bacteria > Pseudomonadota > Alphaproteobacteria > Rhizobiales > Methyloligellaceae > UBA2767. Next base: position 4,458 of record JALCBY010000073.1, on the reverse strand, counting down.
ATGACGGTTCGCGGCGATACGGCCTCGGAGGACGACGTGACGCGCATCTTCAACGCGGTCGAAGCCGAGTGGGGACGGTTGGACGGACTCGTGAACAACGCAGGTATCGTCGGGCCGCTGGGCAGGTTCGATGCCCTGACGCGCGATGACATGGAGCACGTGCTGGCGGTCAACGTCACCGGTTACATGCTGTGTGCGCGCGCCGCGGTAAAGCGGATGTCGACGAAATACGGCGGCAATGGCGGTGTCATCGTCAACGTCTCTTCAGGCTCTGCCCGCAGCGGCGGCGCCAACCGGAATATTCTGTATGCGGTCTCGAAAGGCGCGGTGAACTCGCTCACGATAGGCCTGTCCCAGGAAGTGGCGGGCGAAGGCATCCGGGTTAACACCGTCTCGCCCGGCTTGACGCGCACCGACATGACGAGCGCGGGCATACCCGAACCGGAATTTCAAGCCCGGGAATCCGCGATCCCTGCGGGCCGGGCGGGTGAGCCGGACGAAATCGCGGAAGGCATCGTCTGGCTGATGTCGGAGGCGGCCACGTATGTCGCCGGGGCCAATCTCCGGATCGCCGGTGGACGGCCCTGACGTCAATTCGGTTTGGCATGCGCACACCATGAAGCCCGAAGAAAACGATATGCACGACTATGAAGGGGCGCTCACGACACAGATCGTTGCCGCGCACACGGCATGAGCGTGGTCGATTGCGGGCGCTGACCCGGACGCCTTCATGGGCATCGTCTGGTGCTACGGCATCGGCTGGAAGGCATAGGTCGCACCGGATCTTTTCAAGGAGTATTGATCGTGTTGAAGGGAAGTTGCCACTGCGGGCGCGTTAGCTGGAGGCTCGACGAGATGCCCAAATCCGCTACGGCATGCAATTGCACAATTTGCCGCCGTTACGGCGCGCTATGGGCATATGGCCATAGCGGTAAGGACATCCATGTATCGGGGGAAACGGCGAGTTACTGCCGTGCGGAATTTGGCGCCATTGATTTCCACTTCTGCGCCAATTGTGGTTGTGTCACCCATTATGTTGCAAGGAACCCGGATGACGATGGACAGCATTGGACCGCGGTCAATTTGCGCATGACGGAGTTGGACCTGATCTCAGAGGTGCCCATCCGTCATTTTGACGGGCACGATAGCTGGAAAGAGCTGCTGAAGGACGGGCGAACGATCAAGGATATGTGGTTTTAAGGAACCCATCTTGCGGGACGGGTCCCACGAACAAGGCGGGACAGGGTGAAAGGTCGCTCCTGACAGGCTCGCAATCACAATAACCGCCGTCGGCCCCTATCGGCCGTCCGCGCATACGCCCGATTTCTCCAATCGGTTCATATGGCGCATGGCGTCCTGCATGCCGAGCAGAAAGCTCGCCTCATACCAGTCCCAGGCGAGACACTTGTCCGCTGAAACACCCATCATGCCTCGCTCATGCATATAGGCGACCAACATGGCGGATAAGGCATTTCCATTCGTGGCCGACGTGCCGAGCCAGTAAAGCCCTTCATATTTTTCATCTTCGGTACGGTCTCTGTTGCGCAGCATCATCAACCCGAGTTGGTGTTGGGAACCTGCATGGCCGAGCTTCGCGGCCCGCTGGTACAGGCGTCCCGCATGGGCCTTGTCCTGCTTCAGGCCATCGCCGAGATAGTAGGCGGTGGCGACCTCGAACAGTGCCTCGGCATGGTTCTGGTCGGCTGCTTTTTGCAACCACTTCCAGCGTTTTTCAGCATCCTGCCGCAGGCAGTGCCCCGCGCCATACATCGACGCAATTACGAATTGGGCGTCCTTGTCGCCTTGATCGGCCTTCCTGAGTAAATCCGTCATCACGCCCCGCAAACAATACAGTCCATCGGGCTCTTGCTGGGTTGTGCGGGCGCTCGTGAGTCCCGGCAGCAAAACACAGACAATTCCGAGCGCCGTCACCACCGGGATTGCGAGATGTGGAAGGCGATTGCAACTCATGTGTTTCCTCCACGATCCAATGTTGAAACGATTTGAAGGATAATGATGACACCTTTTCATTAGTGCATCACTCGCAATGTTTCTAAATTTATTCTTGAGAGCAGTGCAGTTATTGGTGTCGAGCCCCCGCCCAGACTTTCTCCGGATTTTTATTCGCCAATCAGAAATCGACAGGAAACAAAATGAGATGGAAACTCATTGTGCTGTTGAGCACAGCCCTTTTCGTGCTGCCGCTGACCATTGTGGCGGCGTCCGCAGAGACTCACGAAGTGTTGATGCTGAACAAGGACCCGAATGACAAAAAGAAGCGCAACGTCTTCATTCCCGCAGTGATCAGGATCAAACCGGGAGACACGGTGAAGTTCGTTTCAGGTGACAAGGGGCACAACACGGAATCGATGAAAGGCATGATTCCCGAAGGGGCAAAACCCTGGAAAAGCAAGGTCAGCAAAGACTTCGAATTGACGTTCGACAAACCCGGAGTATACGGCTACCGCTGCACGCCACACTATACGCTTGGCATGGTCGGCATTGTGATCGTCGAGGGTGAGGGCTGGGACGCAAATCTCGAAGCCGCAATGGGCGTAAAGCAACGCGGCAAATCCAAAAAGATTCTGGAAGGCCTCTGGGCGGAAGTCGACAATCTCATGCAATGAGGAGAGAAGGTGCGGTGGTGGTTGCCTTGCGGATAGCCGACCGCGCGCCCTCCAAAAGCGGGCGATGCGGATGAGTCATAAACTCGATTGTTCGGTTGACGCAGGAAGTATCCAGTTTCTTTCGACTAAGGCTCGGCCCGCCTGACAAATGCCAAACTCGCGGCGATCCCGATCAAAAAAGTTCCCGCGATGCGCTCGACCCAAACCGACAGACGCGATCGTTGAAGCCAGCCTCCTGCGTTGGCGGCGATCGAACCGTAAAACAACAATGCGATGACTTCCAAAAGTTGGCTTGTCAGCCCAAGGATTAAAACCTGTAACGCGACGTTTCCGTTGGGGTCGATAAATGGCGGCAATATTGCCACGAAGAACACGAGATTCTTCGGATTGGCGAGTTGAACAACGGTTCCGCCTTTGAAAGCTTTGTTGTCAGGCCGTCTGCGGACACCAACCGGATCAGGTATGTTGCCGCTCGTAAAAATCATCTGAAGGCCCAACCAGACGAGATATGCGACACCAATCCACTTTATGAGGAGGAACAGTTGTTGCGACGTCAAAATCATCGCGCCAAGACCAAGGGCGGATGCAAGGAAATAGATCGAGTTTCCGGTAACGACACCGAGGTTCGCGGCAAGCGATGCGCGGAAACCGTGAGACAGGCCCTGAGACATGACGTAGATAACGGCGGGCCCCGGGCTGAAACAAAGAACTGCTTCCGTCAGCAGGAACAAAAGCCATGTTGAGAACTCCATGATTGAACCCTTACGCTCGTTCTGACAGTTCGTGCAGTCTGCCGTCGCCCGAATAGATCATGGTTTGCCTCGCCAGACGTTGACCCCGTTTCCTACTCCTCCGCCTGCCCGAAGCCCTTGCCGACAGCCATCGGGGCCGTGCGGATGAGCCGTGAATCCTTCACCGCCGCCTGCCGGTGCTTGACCGCTTCTCGGTAGACGGGATCGCGGATCATGTCGACGAAGGCTGCAACGGAGGGATATTCGGCGATGAAGCAATGGTCCCAATGTTCTTGCTCGGGACCGATCAGCATCAGTTCGAACTTGCCCTGCCACACAATCCGACCGCCAAGGCGGGTAAAGACGGGTTCGCTTTCCCGGCCATAGGCCGCATAGGCATCCGCTCCCGACATATCGCGACCGTCCGGATAGGCAGCCTTGTCGCGCAACCGCACCAGGTTCAACATGTGGACCGGCCCGTCGCGGTCATTTTTGCGGAATGCGCCGAAGGTTTCCTTCGTGGGATCGATAAAGCCTGTCATGAGCTCAAAATCTTGTTTGATACGGTGCCGCGCCGCGTGTGGCCGGGAGAGCCGCTCATCTGGTCCTTAGCTCCATTTGATCGAGCAACCCATGCTGGGGTGCTGTTCGCGCGGCCCCTCGCCCGTCTCGGCGATCTGACGCATGGCATTCACCAGTTCAGGCGTGCGGCCTGCGGGATCGCCCATACCGGCGCTGTCGAGCCGCCCGCGATACTGGAGCCCGCCATCCTTGTTGAACCCGAAGAAGTCCGGCGTGCAAACGGCGCCATACGCCTTGCCGACGCTCTGCCCTTCGTCGACGAGATAGGGAAATGGAAATCCATGCTCCGCCGCAAAGCGTTTCATGTTTTCCGGGCTGTCGTCGGGTTTGATCCGGTAATCGTTCGACATGACGGCGAGGACGCCGATGCCCTCATCCATCAGAAGCCTGGCATCGCCTGCAAGACGGTCGGCAACCGCCTTCACGTAGGGGCAATGATTGCAGATGAAGGCGATCAACAACCCTTTGTCGGTGATGCATTCGGACATGGTGAAAGCCTCGCCGTCGGGGTCTTTCAG
>JALCBY010000152.1 GCA_028066055.1 Hyphomicrobiaceae bacterium | reverse complement strand
CCCGAAGCGGTCCTGCGAGTTTGGATTCCCAAACCGAACGGCGAACGCCGCCCGCTGGGGATCCCGACGATTCGGGACCGGGTCGTACAGACGGCGGCGGTGCTGGTCTTGGAGCCGATCTTCGAGGCCGACCTGCAGCCAGAACAGTACGCCTACCGCGCCGAGCGTAGTGCGCTGGACGCGGTGCGTCGGGTCCATTCCCTCCTGCACACCGGACATGGCGAGGTGGTCGATGCGGATCTGAGCGGATACTTCGACAGTCTGCCTCACGGCGACCTCATGAAATCGGTGGCTCGTCGCGTCAGCGACGGCCGCATGCTGCGGCTGATCAAGATGTGGCTGAAGGCACCGGTGGTAGAGGTCGACGGCCGAGGTCGACGTCGCCGGATCCCTCCGGTTCAAGGGAAAGGGAGAGGCTGCCCCCAGGGCGCGCCGATTTCGCCCTTGCTGGCCAACCTCTACATGCGCCGAGTGGTGCTGGGATGGAAAGTCTTGGGGTACGCACGCCGCTTTGGCGGTGTGATCGTGAACTACGCAGACGACCTGGTGATCTGCTGTCGCCGCCGGGCCGACGAGGCCCTGAATGCGATGCGCGATCTCATGGAGCGTTTGCACCTCACGGTGAACGAGCGGAAGACGGGAGTCTGCCGCCTGCCGGAGGAGCGATTCGACTTTCTGGGCTACACCATCGGTCGCTGCTACTCGCGGAAGACCGGCACGTCCTACCTGGGGACGCGACCTTCCAAGAAGGCCGTCCAGCGGATCTGCCGGGCGATCAGTGAGCAGACCAGCCGTCGATGGGGTCCGACACCGGTCGAAACACGAGTGGAGAGCCTCAACCGGCTGATGTCCGGCTGGGCCCACTACTTCTGCCTCGGCCCGGTCAGCCCAGCCTACGCAGCCGTGGAACGCCACGCCTGCCGTCGGCTACGTCAGTGGCTGTGTCGTAAGCACAAAGTCCGAGGCGGGGGTTTCGCACGCTACCCCGACCAACACCTCTGGAATGAGCTGGGCCTGATCCGGCTCACCGAGCGAACGCGCAGCTTTCCGTGGGCGACCGCGTGATGTCCTGTCCGGAAGCCGGATGCGGGAAATCCGCACGTCCGGTTTGATGAGCGGGAGGTGGAAACGGAGCATGGAGCAGCTACTGGGGCACCGACAAACGAAAGGGTCGGAAACAGACGATGCTGCACCTAAACCACCGCGCCACCTCTCGACTCCACCC
>JALCBY010000151.1 GCA_028066055.1 Hyphomicrobiaceae bacterium | reverse complement strand
ATGGCAAAGGAAAAGTTTGAGCGTACAAAACCGCACGTCAACATCGGCACGATTGGCCACGTTGACCATGGTAAAACGACGCTGACCGCAGCAATCACCAAGTATTTCGGTGACTTCAAAGCGTATGACCAGATCGACGGTGCGCCGGAAGAGAAAGCGCGCGGCATCACCATCTCGACCGCCCACGTGGAATACGAGACCGACAACCGCCACTATGCGCACGTTGACTGCCCCGGCCACGCCGACTACGTCAAGAACATGATCACCGGTGCCGCTCAGATGGACGGCGCGATTCTGGTTGTGAACGCTGCTGACGGCCCGATGCCGCAAACCCGCGAGCACATCCTGCTGGGCCGCCAGGTTGGCATCCCGAAGATGGTCGTGTTCCTGAACAAAGTTGACCAGGTCGACGACGAAGAACTGCTGGAACTGGTTGAGATGGAAGTTCGCGAACTGCTGTCCAGCTACGAATACCCCGGCGACGATATTCCGATCGTTGCAGGTTCGGCTCTGGCCGCGATGGAAGGCAACAACCCGGAAATCGGCGAAGAGAAGATCAAGGAACTGATGGCGGCTGTTGATGACTACATCGACACCCCTGAGCGCGCTGTGGACCAGCCGTTCCTGATGCCGATCGAAGACGTGTTCTCGATCTCGGGCCGTGGTACCGTTGTGACCGGTCGTGTTGAGCGTGGCGTGATCAACGTGGGCGACGAGATCGAAATCGTCGGCATCCGCGACACCGCGAAAACCACCTGCACCGGCGTTGAGATGTTCCGCAAGCTGCTGGACCGCGGTGAAGCCGGCGACAACATCGGCGCCCTGCTGCGCGGTGTGGACCGTGACGGTGTTGAGCGTGGCCAGGTTCTGTGTAAGCCTGGCTCGGTGACCCCGCACACCAAGTTCGAAGCCGAAGCCTATATCCTGACCAAGGAAGAAGGCGGCCGTCACACTCCGTTCTTCGCGAACTACCGTCCGCAGTTCTACTTCCGTACGACGGACGTGACCGGCACCGTGACCCTGGCCGAAGGCACCGAGATGGTCATGCCCGGCGACAACGTGTCGTTCGGCGTTGAGCTGATCGCGCCGATCGCGATGGAAAACGGCCTGCGTTTCGCCATCCGCGAAGGCGGCCGCACCGTCGGCGCCGGCGTTGTGTCGAAGATCATCGAGTAATCATGGTAGGCCGGGCTTCAGCCCGGCACATCGTTGAGATTAAAGAAGGCCG
>JALCBY010000072.1 GCA_028066055.1 Hyphomicrobiaceae bacterium | reverse complement strand
GAAAAAGCGAAGGTTAGCGAAGTGTCCGGCGGAGGGAGCAATTGAGCAATCTAGCGCAAGAACACAACTCGCCGGCTCCTGGTGCGGATCCGCATCAGGAAAACCGGGACGGTGCGTCAGCGTCGCCTTCTGAGATGGCGCAGCCGGAAGCACCGGTCGGCAACACGCAACCGGACAATTTGAGCAATCCCGTTCCAGGGGTCATGCCTGAAACTTCTACGCCTGCGGCTTACGGAGATCAGAACCCAGCAGAAGCGCCTGCCGATTTCACCTCTGGCGCAACGGTTCAGCAGCCTGCCGAACCAGGCATGATGGGAACTGGTGGAGATCCGATGGCGACGCCCGTTGCAACAGATGTTTCTTCCCCCGGGACCGGGGCGCATTGCGACCAAACGTCCGTGAGCGCCGGAAGTGACCGCGCGACAACGGCAGCCGATCTGCGTGCCCGCCCGCTGCCGCGCATAAACATTCAGGCATTCTGCGAAGACCAAAACACGGCCAATCTCATTCAGCAAACGAGCCAGGATCGGCGCCTTTCAAAAACCCATGTTGGTGTTCAGATGGGAGGACTCAAGGCCGCCGCGCACTACTATCGGAACGCCCCCACGCCAAATCTCATCATGGTCGAGTCGCTCCACCAGCGCGATGGGCTGCTGATGGATCTCGATGAGCTTGCGTCCGTTTGCGACTCGGGGACCAAGGTCATCGTCATCGGCCATGTGAATGACGTGCTTCTCTACCGCCAACTTCTGATGAGGGATGTGTCCGAGTATCTGGTCATGCCCCTGACGGTCCCGCAGCTCATGGAGAGTCTGTCCAATCTCTATAACGATCCGAATTCGGAGCCGCTCGGAACCGTTTTCGCCTTTGTCGGAGCCAAGGGTGGTGCCGGGTCGAGCACGGTATGCCACAATATTGCGTGGACCATATCTCAGGATGTTCAGAGCGACGTTGTAATCGCCGACATGGATCTCCCATTCGGTACGGCCGGTCTTGATTTCAATCAGGATCCTGTTCAGGGCATCGCAGACGCGCTCATGTCGCCCGACCGTGTCGACGAAGTGCTGCTTGACCGCTTGCTGTCGCGCTGTGCGGATCATCTGAGCCTGTTCGCCGCACCGGGCATACTTGATCGATCTTATGATCTGACGGCAAACGCCTGCGGGACAGTGGTGGATGCCCTGCGGAAGAACGTTCCCTACATTGCTGTTGATGTCCCACACCTTTGGACCGAATGGGCACAACAGGTTCTGATACAGGCGGATCGCGTCGTGATAACCGCGCTGCCTGACCTGGCGAACCTGCGCAATGCAAAAAACCTGATGGAGAGGCTCAACGCCGCGCGGCCCAATGACCTTCCGCCCATGCTGGTGCTCAACCAGGTGGGTATGCCGAAACGTCCGGAGATTTCCATCAAGGATTTTGCAAGCGCTGTGGAGATCGAGCCGGTCGCAACGATCGAGTTTGACTCCCAGCTGTTCGGAACAGCAACGAACAACGGGCAAATGATTGAAGAGGTTTCGGTCAAAGCAAAACCGGTCGAGCGCTTCCGCCAACTGGCACGCATCCTGACGGACCGCGAAGAGGCCAAGGAGGAGTCGAAATCTCTGCTCGCGCCAATACTTGGGAAGCTCTCCTTAAAGCAGTTGAGGAAGAAGTAGCGGATGTTTGGAAAAAGAGGCACGCCGGGCGGGACGGAGGGTCCTGAGCCGTCACCGTATCCAGATCCGGCGCCGCCGCAAGGCGAGGTGCTGCCTGCCGCTCCTCCGGCGCCGGTGGCTGAACCCGATGGTATCCCGGTGCAGCAACCGAGAGTTGCTGCCGAGCAATCTCACGTTCCTCCGCCGCCGGTGCAGCCCCAACCTGCTGCACAAGCGCCGGTATCTCCTCCCCCGCCGCCGGTCGAGGATGTTCCGTCCCCGGCCTCATACGACCGCGGGCGATCTGAGGAATATTACGACGTCAAGACGACGGTCTTTAACGCTCTGATCGACACGATCGATCTGACTCAGCTCGCGCGTCTCGATGCGGATGCCGCACGCGAGGAAATCCGAGATATCGTCTCCGAGATTGTCGCGATCAAGAATGTCGTCATGAGCATCTCCGAGCAGGAGGAATTGCTGGAGGACATCTGCAACGACGTCCTTGGCTATGGACCGTTGGAGCCGCTTCTGGCCAGAGACGATATCGCCGACATCATGGTGAACGGCGCCAACACGACCTATATCGAAGTGAGCGGTATGATTGAGGCGGCTCCCATCCGCTTCGCCGACAACAGCCAATTGATGAATATCTGTCAGCGGATCGTCAGTCAGGTCGGCAGGCGCGTCGATGAGTCGAGCCCTATCTGTGATGCGCGTCTTCCCGATGGCAGTCGTGTCAACGTGATCGCGCCTCCGTTGGCACTCGACGGGCCCACGCTGACGATCAGAAAGTTCAAGAAAGACCGGTTGACCCTCGATCAACTGGTGAGTTTCAACTCGATCAATGACATTGGCAGAACATTGCTCTCGATCGTCGGCCGTGTTCGCTGCAATACGATCATTTCAGGCGGTACAGGTTCGGGAAAGACGACGCTCCTGAATTGCCTGACCGGATACATCGACAAGGAAGAGCGCGTCATCACGTGCGAGGACTCCGCCGAGCTCCAGCTACAGCAGCCGCATGTTGTGCGCCTGGAAACCCGCCCTCCAAACCTGGAGGGAGAGGGCGAGGTCACAATGCGCGATCTTGTCAAGAACTGCCTGCGTATGCGCCCTGACCGGATCATCGTCGGTGAGGTGCGCGGACCGGAAGCATTTGACCTGTTGCAGGCCATGAACACCGGTCACGACGGGTCGATGGGGACGCTCCACTCCAACAGCCCGCGCGAGTGTCTCTCGCGTTTGGAAAGCATGATCCTGATGGGCGGATTCAGCCTGCCCAGCAAGACGATCCGTGAAATGATCGTGGCTTCCGTGGACGTGATCATTCAGGCGTCACGTATGCGGGATGGCTCGCGCAAGATTACGCATATTACCGAAGTTGTGGGCCTGGAAGGCGACGTGATCACACTCCAGGACCTCTACATTCACGAGATACTGGGCGAAGACCAGAATGGCCGGATCGACGGGAGACACCGGACGACCGGCATTGCCCGGCCTCGGTTCTGGGACCGCGCGCAATACTTCAAGGAGGAGAACCGGCTCGCCGAGGCGCTAGCGGCTGGCGAGGTCGCGGATGACATGGGACGTCCTTTGGGAGAGAACTTTGCTTGATCCTGAACTCGTCAAAGTCGCCGTTATCTTTCTTGCTGCGCTGAGCGTCGGCGGAATTGCCTATGTTCTTATCATGCCGTTCGTCTCAGGCGAACGCACAACGGAAAAGCGGGTCGCCTCTGTTGCGGGAGGCCGCAAACAGGCCGGTGCGCGAAGTATCGCCGAGGCTGCGACAGCGACCCGCAAAACCCAGGTTGAGGATGTTCTCAAGGAACTTGAGGCGAAGCAAAAATCCAAGAAGAAGGTGACCTTGGCTATGCGCTTGCGCAGGGCAGGTCTCAATATCCCCAACAGATCATTCTATATTGCCAGCTTTGTACTTGGTGCCGCGATTGGCGGCGCTACCTATTTTTCCGGGTCGAGCCCTTTCGTATCGGGCCTGGCATTTTTCGCCGGAGCCGTAGGGCTTCCGCGTTGGATAATTTGGCGTCTGGCGTTACGGAGGCAGAACCGCTTTCTCATCGAGTTCGCCAATGCCATTGATGTGATCGTCCGAGGCGTGAAGACCGGTCTGCCGCTCAATGATTGCCTCAGGATCATCTCTGAGGAGGCGGAGGAACCGGTAAGGGGTGAATTCGTCGAAGTCGTTGAGCAGCAAAGTGTCGGCGTGCCGCTCGGCAAGGCCTTTGATCGCATGTATGAGCGTATGCCACTTCAGGAGGTCAACTTCTTTGCAATCGTCGTTGCGATCCAGCAACAGACCGGTGGCAACTTGGCGGAGGCACTCGACAATCTGTCCCAGGTTCTCAGAGGCCGTCAGCGCCTGCACGGTAAAGTCAAGGCGTTCAGCGCGGAAGCAAAGGCGTCGGCCATGATCATTGGCTCTCTCCCGCTTATTGTCATGGGCGCGTTGTCGGTGATGAATCCTCAATACGTCATGCTTTTGTGGACCGAAGAGCTTGGCAAAATCATGCTGATGTGCAGCGCGGTGTGGATGCTGATAGGCGTTCTCATCATGCGGAAGATGATCAACTTCGATTACTAGAGAAGGGAGCGCGCGCGGACGCCGATGTATGATTTTTTCGCACAGTTTCTGGATCCTCAGTTCTTGATCATGGTGTTCACGGCGATTGCCGTGTTTGCCACCGTCGCCAGTATCTCCATGACTGCGCTGAGTGGCGATCGATTGAATTCCCGCATGAAATATGTCTCGAGCGAGCGCGAAAAGATGCGTGCCGAACGTCTTGCGCAATTGGCCGAGGACAATCGAAACGCACGCCTGAGAAATCAGCCGAAAGGTTTCATGAAACAGATCGTGGAGCAGCTGAACCTCCGCAAGCTGCTTGAAACCGATTCAACGCGTGAACGGCTGAAAATGGCCGGTTTACGTGGTCAGGCGCCTGTCATCGCATTTCTCTTCGCCCGTTTGGTGCTCCCGTTCGTCGCATTCGGCGGCACACTGGCGTATCTATTCCTGGTGCAGGACTATAAATTGCCACCGCTGCCCAGGCTCGGCATCTCGTTGGGTGCCGCATATCTGGGATTCTATCTCCCCAATCTATTTGTGACCAACATGATCCAGCGGCGGCAGAAATCCATCAAAGGCGCGTTTCCAGATGCTCTGGATCTCATGCTCATATGCGTTCAGGCGGGCATGTCCATTGAAGCCGCTTTCAGTAAGGTCGCAAGCGAGGTGGGGACGCGCTCTTTGGAGCTCGCGGAAGAACTAAGTCTGACAACAGCAGAGCTTTCCTATCTGCCGGACCGGCGCCAGGCATTCGAAAATCTCGGGAAGCGTACAGGTTTGCCGGGGGTAAAGGCGGTTGCCACAAGCCTCATTCAGGCGGAACGCTACGGCACTGCGATCAGCATGGCGCTACGCACCATGGCGCAGGAAAACCGCGACATGCGGATGGCGGAAGCGGAGAAGAAAGCTGCCGCCCTGCCGCCCAAGCTCACGGTGCCGATGATCGCATTCTTCCTGCCGGTTCTATTTGTTGTCATCCTCGGACCGGCTTACATCAAAGTCATGGAAGTCCGCGGCGGATAAAGGTGCTTCAGCGATCCACGGCTATCCGGATTGAACCCGGGCACTCCTGACATTCATCGTTGTAAAAGCGGATGGAGATTGTGTCTGCTCACGCCTGACACGGTGCACGTTCCGACATTCCCGTATCGCCGTTAAAGAGTGCAGGCGTTCACGCACACACACGGTGAGCCCGCGAAACCGCTCGCCTGCGGGCTGGGGAGCAGGGAGCGTTTACTCCGTGGCCGGGAAGTTGGTGCTGACGCGTGCCGCCTTGGCCTG
>JALCBY010000071.1:1175-5679 GCA_028066055.1 Hyphomicrobiaceae bacterium | reverse complement strand
GAACGAAGCCGCCGAAATAAACCAGTGAGACTTCCATAATCGCGAGGATGAAGGCCAGAAACGGCGCCGCCACAAAAGCGAATTCGACAGCAGTCACGCCGGAGCGGTCCTTGCGCAGGTGTCGTAGAATGCGACGATTGAAGCGGAGGTGTTTGCCAACGCGGTTCACTTTTGATTTGAACATTTGCCTCGTTCCGGTTGCCGGTGCATCAATGGGTTCGCGCGCAATGACACCTGTTTTGAGTGCGATGCGCGGCGGATCGATGAGCGGCACTATAGAGAAGTGCGATTAATGGACGGTTGAAAATTCGAACACTTGAAGAAACGGTAAAGAAATTACTTCTAATCGAAACTGTCCGGGTCTCTATACTATTGTCGATGTCAATTTTTGCACCGATTTGCAGGATTTGATGTGCGGAATGCAAAGCGCCGGCCAAACAGCCGGCGCATGCAACTTGTCGTTTTGCAGGAGTTACTGCTGTGCGGTCGTCCCGTCGACGGTTGATTGCGTCAACCCGATTTTATCGCGAATGCCTTTTGCCAAGGCTCCGAAGTAAGCTTCCGCATCACCCGGAGTCAGGGACGGATCGCATTGGGGGCGGCAGCTGTAGGTTTCGCGCGCGACGCCCTTGCTGACGGTTACCAGCCGCTTCTTGTCGGCAGAGACGACAACCTTCTTGTCATAGATAAGTTTACCACCGCCATCGAGAACCATGAGGTTGGTTAGCCCCGCACTCTTGCCGGTCACAACCAGAAGTTTGCCGCTTTGAACGGCCACGTCAGCGATTGACGGGTTGCCCACGATGACCTCTGCGCCAGGTTTGTCGAGTTTGACGAGCGTAGCTTGGTCGATTTCGACGTTGAGGTTTACCGCCCGCGCCGGTCCCGCCTGGAGACCGATGAACAGTGCAGCGATAAACAATGACGCCCGCGCGCCGATTGAGCGTTTCTGAGGGGCAGGTACGTCGATACGCATGAGCCTGGGTCCTTGTCGCTTGTCCGTTGTGCTTCGGACCCATTAGGCCTCGGAATGGTGAATGAAATGCAAACGGCTGCATCGATGAAGGACAAGAATTGAGAAGGTGCGATGTCGGCAAGATACGTTCGGCGAATTTTTGGTGCAAATCGAGCCTTTGCGAAGGGTATCTGATCCGATGCGAATATTCCCCGAATTACATCTGGCTCAATCTGTATAATTAATAAAAACAGAATAATTTGTTAGTATAATTGTAAGTATACAATATTTTAACTATCGCATCACAAATACCCCCCTCACTACCCATTCGAATTAACTTGATTGTAAGGGCGCTCGCGTAGGTTGCGGCACAGTTCAGTTCTGTTGGAAGGGACGCCGGCAGACGAACTGGTGTTTAAGTACTCTTAGTATCAAGGGAGAGTCATCATGAAGAAGTTTGTTGTGCGTTTTGCCCAGGACGAGTCCGGTGCGACGGCGATTGAGTATGGTCTCATCGCCGCTGGCATTGGTATCGCGATTCTCGCTGGAATTGACGGTGTTGCTGGTGCGTTGAACGACCTCTTTGGCCGTGTCGATACTGAGCTCGACGCGCGCTAAAAAGCGAACTACGCAGTAGTTTAAGACCTAATCGCGTTGTTGTCATAGATGATGACAGCGCTAGGTTTCCGGGAGGCCGCTCGCCACATTGGCGAGCGGTCTTTCTTTTTGTCCGAACTCTTTACGCCGTCTTTACGCCACAGCTGCAATAGTCGTCTTGGGTCACAATGAATTCGGCGGAGGACATGAACAATGATTGTTGAGTGGGCGCTCGTATTCGTTTTTCCAGCACTCATGATTTTCGCCGGGGCGTGCGATCTGTTCACGATGACAATTCCAAACAGAGTCAGTCTGGCTCTTGTCGCTGGTTTTGTCTGTCTGGCGCCTTTTGCCGGGTTCAGCTGGGAAATGTTCGGTTATCATGTCGCGCTCGGCGCTGGGATGCTTGCCATCTCAATTCTGATGTTTGCAAGAAACTGGATTGGCGGCGGAGATGCGAAACTGATCGCTGCAGCCAGCCTTTGGATGGGGCCTGCGCATATTCTGGAGTACGGATTCATCGCTGCGCTTTCCGGCGGCCTGCTCACGCTTATTATCCTCCGTTTTCGAAACATCCCGCTTCCGGCAGGCATCGCCACTCAAACGTGGGTGTTGCGGCTTCACCGGGCCAGTGGCGGTGTGCCCTACGGCATCGCGCTGTCCACGGCGGGCCTGATGGTCTATCCGGATACACCTTGGCTGAAGGCAGTTGTCTGAGCCGCCGGCGGGTACTTGCACTGTGACATTCACCGTCAACCTACGGATGTACGAGGCACGTTCTGATTTCAAAATGGGACGCTCATTAACCAGACGTTGACCAATATTGCTGCAAGGTAGGTGTGATTTCGTGAACCATTGGCACGGGTAAGGACCTAAGCAGCCATGAAACGAGCGCGCATTATCGTGTTGGCTATCGCCTTCGCAGCGGCAGGCGGTGCCGCATATATCGCCAAAAACCTGACAAGTACGACGGTTCGTACCGTCGAAGTGGACACCGCGGAAACGATCGAGGTGCTTGTTGCCAGCCGCAACATCCGTCTCGGTGATTCGGTGCGATCCGGCGATCTGAAGTGGTACGCCTGGCCAAAGAAGGCGGCAGTCCGGGGATATATCACAAAGACAGGGCAGCCGAATGCGCTGTCGAAATACTCAGGTGCGATTGCTCGCGCACCATTCCTGTCTGGCGAACCGATCAAAGAGCAAAAGCTGATCAAGGTCAGTGAGGGTGGTGTTCTCGCCGCGATTTTGCCTGCGGGCATGCGGGCGATTTCGACGCCCATTCGCGAAGAAACGGCAGCAGGCGGTTTCATTCTTCCGAATGACCGGGTCGATGTCATCGTTTCCAGGAGAGAGCGGGGTACACGCAAGGAGGAGCATATCTCCGAGACCATATTGCGCAACGTCCGCGTGCTTGCGATCGGTCAGAGCATCGAGACCAAAGACGGAAAAAAGGTCGCGAACGGCAAAACAGCTACATTGGAGCTCTCGCCGCGACAGGCTGAAACTCTCTCACTCGCGCAGAACATGGGAGATATATCTCTTGCTCTGCGCTCGCTTTCGGATGCGCTGCCTGGCGGCAAGCCGGGGCCGGAAACAGCAGATCATGATCTGTACGGAGAGCGCGGATCCTCCGTCAAACTCCTCAAATATGGCGTTCCCTCTCGTGCGTTCGGCGTGAATTGAGCGATCAAGTCGCATCGCCCAAGGAAGGTATAAAAATGTTGAAGACGGCAAAACTTCTCCGGACAATTCTGGCGCTCGCGGTCATGAGCTTGGCTGCGGTCGCAACGTTCCAGGTCGCACCGGCGGTCGCCCAGTCGGAACACACATCGGTTCTGCGCATTTCCTCGGTTGCGAAACTCCCGGCCAAACGCAATGTCAAAATCGGCCTCAATAAATCGATGGTCGTGGAATTGCCGCGCGACGTAAGAGATGTCTTGGCTTCGGACCCGAAGATCCTGGATATCGTTCTGAACACGTCCCGCCGTGCTTATCTGATCGGGACCGGCATCGGACAGGCCAACGCGTTTTTTTTCGACCAGTCGGGCAACCGGATCCTGTCGCTCGAGGTTGTCGTCGATCGCGATCCGGCGCCTTTGGAAAACTTACTGAACCGGCTTATTCCAAACGGCAAGATTAAGGTCGAGTTTCTCAACGACACAGTCATCCTGACCGGCAAGGTTCCCAATGCATCGGATGCAACCCGAGCATCGGACATTGCAGCTCGCTTCGTGGTCACCCAATCTCCCGAATCGAACGTAAAGTACCGAGAAAAGGTCATAAACCTGCTTGTCGCAGAGTCGAAAGAGCAGGTGTTGCTCAAGGTCTCCGTCGTCGAGATGGAGCGTACCATGATCAAGCAACTCGGCGTTGATTTCTCAAATCTGGCCGGAACGGCGGGCGCGACCTTTATGACAGGCAACTTTTCATTCTCGTCCCTGAGCAACCTCCAGTTCCCGTTCAACGGTAAAGACGTGGTCTCGACCATCTTTTCTAGCGCCGGCTTTAAATCGGACAGTGCCGATGTGAACGCCGTCATCACGGCCCTTGAGCAGAACGGGCTCGTCCGTACGCTCGCCGAACCGACCCTGACGGCGATTTCGGGAGAGACCGCAAACTTCCTTGCGGGCGGCGAATTCCCGATCCCGATTGCGCAGGACAACGACACCATTTCGATGGAGTTCAAACCGTTTGGTGTGGGACTCTCCTTTACGCCGCTCGTGCTCACCGAGGGGCGGATTTCGATGAAAGTTTCAACCGAAGTCTCGGAGCTGACCAATGAGGGCGCGATCACCCTGGGCATCATCACCGTTCCTGGCTTGAAGGTTCGCCGCGCCAATACGACGATCGAGCTTCCAAGCGGCGGCTCCCTCGTCATTGCCGGGCTGATTTCCGACGAAACCAAGCAGGCCATGACAGGGCAGCCGGGTCTCAAGAACCTGCCCGTTCTTG
>JALCBY010000071.1:0-1075 GCA_028066055.1 Hyphomicrobiaceae bacterium | reverse complement strand
GAAACCAAGCAGGCCATGACAGGGCAGCCGGGTCTCAAGAACCTGCCCGTTCTTGGAACGCTGTTCCGCAGTCGAGATTTCATCAAGTCGGAAACTGAGCTTGTCGTGATCGTGACACCTTACATGGTCGACCCAACCGCGCGCCACAATCTTGCTCGTCCGGATAAAGGTTTCGCTTTGGCTTCGGATGCTCAATCCAATCTGCTTGGACGGTTGAACCGCATCTATGGGCGGCGCCCAAAGGCGCTACCCGAGGGGCAATACCAGGGCGACGTTGGTTTCATAGTTGATTAAGCGGGAGCAGAGGACACACCGATGAAGATGAAGAGCAAATATTACCATGGCTCCCGGACGCTGAGCGGCAATCGCGCGCTCTGCGTTGGAACCATTCTTTTCGCGACCGTGACCCTTGCAGCCTGCAACACGCACAGGGAAAAGGGTGTCAAGGGCTGGCTGGTCGCTGATCCGACGGCGCGTCATCCGATCCTCGTTGGATCGACACCGGTCGTGCTTGATCTTCCCGTCGCGCGCGGATCATACGGCCTCGCGCAAAATCAGGGTTACGAACTGCGGCATTTCCTGCGCAGCTACAAGCAGAAGAACGAGGGACCACTGACTATTGCCGCACCGAGTGGGGGATCCAATGAAATTGCGGTGATGCACGCCCTCGGCGAGATTAAACGGGAACTGCAACGCGCCGGCATTTCCCGACACGAGGTTCATTTTGCCGCCTATTCCGGTGCCGGTACGGCCGCGTCTCCGATCAAGGTTTCATACAACAATTTCACGGCCCGCGGCCCGGAATGCGGCGACTGGTCCGACAATCTTGCACGCGATCCGAAGAATATTCCCTATCGCAATTTCGGTTGCGCCACGCAGCGCAACTTGGCGGCAATGATCTCCAATCCGCGTGATCTGGTTGAGCCGCGCGGTATGACGCCTCGCGACAGCCAGCGCCGCGACGTGATCATGGATAAGTATGTGAAGGGCGATACCACCGTCGCGAAGAAATCGAACGAGGAAAAAGCGAAGGTTAGCGAAGTGTCCGGCGGAGGGAGCAATTGAGCAATCTAGC
>JALCBY010000150.1:785-1256 GCA_028066055.1 Hyphomicrobiaceae bacterium | reverse complement strand
GGAAAGACGGCGGAAGAAGCGCCGGGAAAGACGGCGGAAGAAGCGCCGGGAAAGATATCAGAAAAGACACCGGAAAAGATCCCCGCAAAGGAGCTGCTAAAGGACGACGACGTCAGGCGCTGGTACGAGAACATGCGCAGGGCCAGCGTGAACACGTCGATGAGCATGCTGCGCAGGATAAACCTCTTCTGCCGCATGATCAACATGACGCCCAGGGAGTTTGCCGAGCTCGGAGGGGAGGACCCAAAGAAGGCCGAGAACATCCTGATGGACTTTGTGGAGTGGATGGAGGACGCCCACTACTCCCCCGGGTACATGGAGTGCATCATAAAGACGGTAAGATCGTGGATGAACCACAACCGGGTCGACTTTAGGATAAAGATACGCCTCAACAACGCCAGGATGGCAAAGACGCTTGCCAACGAGCCGAACCCCACCCCCGACCACATACGGCAGATGCTCGGGATGGCC
>JALCBY010000150.1:0-771 GCA_028066055.1 Hyphomicrobiaceae bacterium | reverse complement strand
TTCTCGGGGATGAGGCCGCAGGTCATGGGCAACGCCGACGGGTCCGACGGGCTCATGCTCGGCGACTTTCCGGAGCTGGTGCTCGACCACGGCAACCCCCGCTTTACCACCATGCCCGCCATGGTGGTGGTCAGGAGCAACCTCAGCAAGGCCTGCTCAAGGTACGTCACGTTCCTGCTGAGGACGGGGTGCGAGGCCGTCATCGGGTACCTGCGCGAGAGGATGGCTGCAGGCGAGATCCTCACCCCACAGTCGCCGCTGATCCGGCCCATCCGGGGCTGGGAGGCAAGGCGCCGCGCCACGCAGAGAATGAAACCGTTCGTCCGTACCGGCACCGTGACGGGCGGCGTAGTGGACGTCGTCAAGGCGATCCTCCCGATAAGGGTCTACTCGCTGCGCGGGTACTTTGACAACCAGCTGCTCCTGGCAGAGGGCAACGGGTGCATGATTCACCCGTACAGGCAGTTCTTCATGGGGCACAAGGGCGACATCGAGGCAAGATATACCACCAACAAGGGGCGGCTGAACGGGCAGACGCTCATCGAGATGAGGCGGCATTACGAGAACAGCCAGTGGTACCTGTATCCGGACGGCAACGACAGCCCGAAGGGCAGGAAGGAGGTCCTCTTCAACATGTGGAAAAAGCAGGCAGAGCTCCAGGGGATCGACATATCCGACATGCTTGGATCCGGCGGTCCGGGCGCGGCGGGCCCCGTGCACGGGAACGGCGCGGGGGCGGACGATACGGCATATGAGGCGCCCGGCCCGGAG
>JALCBY010000005.1:51553-181334 GCA_028066055.1 Hyphomicrobiaceae bacterium | reverse complement strand
TTGGCCGGCTGTTCAGCCATGTCCTCGGTTTTGGTGTCGTTCAAATGTTCGCTCCGCGTTCCGATGTCAGTGCGTCGACGCACCGTGGTTTAGTATCTGGTACACCGGAAGGCAATGAGCAGCGGGCGGACCGGAAACTCGCAACACGGCTGGAAATACAACCAGGGGTTGATTGATTGCTGCCCATCGGCAATAGGTGCCAGAACCTATGTGTCACAATGGTGGCAGGCAGCCGGCAACACCGGGCGGCGGGCAGTATGGTTTTTTATCAAGGGCGTGCGGATGTCGTGACGTCGGGAAAGCACCGCATTGTCGCGAAGTTGTTTTTTTGACGCGAGCACAGCGGACGTGTTTCATGGGGGTACGCGAATCCGGGGCTGGCGAGGCGGCAAACGAAATGAGCACTCTGATCCGCTGCATCGAAGGTCATGTATATGACCGGGACAGGCATGACGCATGCCCGACCTGTGGTGCCGTGCCAAACGAAAAAGAAGCCAAAAAAAACAAAGAGGAAGAGTGGACCGCAGAGCAGATGTCGCTCGCGTCAATACCATCTGTATTGCCTTTCAACATCAAGACGATCGCCGCAGGTGCGGTGGGTGTGGCGTTGCTGACCGGTATCACAATCTGGAGTTTCTCGGGCCCTGCATCCGACACAATGGGGAACACTGCGCAGCAACGACAAAAGAAGCAGTCGGCGGACACGGAGCCAAAACCGGAGGAGAAAGCAGAGTCCGAAGCCAAGTTTGACAAGCCCGCAGTTGAAGAGCCTGATAAGAAGACAGAACCGGGCGAACCAGGGAAGACCGAGAAAGCTCAGAAAGAAGACAAGCCGGATGGCGGTGCGTCGGACGAAACACCTTCGAAACCCGCGATCGATCCGGATAGCCCCGAGGTCAAGCCGCTGGTTGCTGCATATAACGCGCAGAATTACCCGGAAGCCTGGCGGCTCGCCACACCGCTGACAGAGGCCGGCAATCCGGTGGCGCAGTTCTACATGGGCAGAATGCTGCATCTGGGAAACGGCATCCAGAAGAGCTCGTCCGAAGCGGCGAGCTGGTACCGCAAAGCGGCAGATCAGGGGGAGCCCCGCGCCCAGAACAATCTTGGACTTCTCCTCTCTCACGGTGAGGGTGTGCCCAAAAATCAGACGGAGGCGGCCCGGCTCTTCCGTTTGTCGGCTGATGGAGGGTCCAGGTTCGGCCAGTACAATTACGCGAATGCACTGGAGTTCGGGAAGGGCATTGCGGCCGATCCTGAAGAGGCTTTCCGCTGGTACCGAAAGTCGGCAGAGCAGGATCACGTGCCCGCACTTCATCGCGTCGGCGTGCTGTTGTCGGAGGGAAAAGGCGTCGAGCGCAACGACGTGGAAGCGGCGCAGTGGGTTCGGAAGGCGGCGGACAAGGGCTACGCGCCTGCCCAGAACACGCTCGGCCTCTATTACACGAACGGGCGCGGCGTTGAGCGGAATCCGCAGGAAGGTATCGTCTGGTACGAAAAGGCCGCGAAGCAGGATAATATCAATGCTCAGTACAACCTGGGATTGAACTACCGGATCGGGCAGGGCGTACCGAAGAATTATGGCCATGCGCTTTACTGGCTCGAAAAAGCAGCGCAAAAGAACCATGCCTTTGCGCAGAACATGCTCGGCGTCATGTATCAGGACGGGCTGGGTGTTCGGCGGAACGCACAACAGGCAGGGCTATGGTACCAGAAGGCGGCGGATCAGGGACTTGCCGCAGCACAAACCAACCTTGGCCATCTGATGTATAACGGTGCGCGTGGCCTGCGGCGGAACCGCAATATTGCCGCATCACTTTACCGCAAGGCTGCCCAACAGGGCTTCGCGCCGGCACAACGCAGCCTTGGCGACATGCTGCTCCAGGGCAAGGGCGTGGCCAAGAATTTCGAGGAGGGTGTGTCGTGGCTGGTCAAGGCGGCTCGGCAGGGCGATCAGAATGCGCAAAAGACGCTGACCCGTCTGAACATCAGATATGATGTCCGACCAGGCCCGCAGGCGGGCCGGTAACGCCGCGCCCTGGCGGTTCGACGCCCTTCAATTCAACGGATTGTGCTATCGCGTGTACCAGTTTACCGCTTGACCATGGTCAACGTTTCGGCGGATTTCTCAGGCTAACGTATGCGTCAAAATGCACCGCGCACACGGGCCGTTGAGACTTTAAGACTCGGGTCAAGCAAACAAGGGAGTGTTTGATGAAGTTTAAAGCCGGAATCATTTGTGTAATCTATATAGCCCTTAGCGCCTCACCCGCATTCGCTGCAGGGGATGCGGACAAGGGCAAGAAGGTCTTCAACAAGTGCAAGGCTTGCCACATGGTTGGCGAGAACGCCAAGAAGCGTGTCGGCCCGCCCCTGAACAACATCATCGGCGCAAAGGCCGGCGTCCAGGAAGGTTACAAATATTCTTCCGCGATGGTCGCTGCGGGTGAGGGCGGCATGGTGTGGGATGAGGAAACACTCTCCGCGTATCTGCTCAAGCCGAGGGACGTTGTGCCCAAGGGCAAGATGGCGTTTCCCGGATTGAAAAAAGAGAGCGACCGCGTGAACGTCATCGCGTATCTGAAGCAATTCATGGACGCTCAGTGACTTCGCTCACATAGAAGGCAAGAGGGTCCTAAGCCACTCCTACTTCTTCGCATCTTCGCGGATCATGTCGGATGCCTTTTCGGCGATCATGATCACGGGTGAGTTCGTATTGCCTGACGTGATGGTCGGCATCACCGATGCGTCGACCACACGGAGCCCGTGTACGCCGTGCACTTTAAGGCGCTCATCGACAACGGCCATGCGATCAGATCCCATCTTGCAGGTGCCGACCGGGTGAAAAATGGTCGTGGCGATGTCGCCCGCTGCCGTCGCCAGTTCATCGTCGGACTGGATGTGTTCGCCGGGCAGAAATTCCTCAGGCGAATATTTCTGCAACGCGGGTTGGGAAATGATGCGCCGGGTCAGGCGGATGGACTCCGCTGCAACCTTCCGGTCTGTGTCGGCGGAGAGATAGTTGGGGTGGATCGCCGGATGGTCGAACGGGTCCGCAGACCGAATTCTGATATGGCCGCGGCTTTCCGGGCGCAGGTTGCACACGCTTGCCGTGAATGCAGGAAACGGATGCAGAGGCTCGCCGAACTTGTCGAGGGTGAGCGGCTGCACGTGATACTCCACGTTCGGCGTTTCGAACTTGTCGTCGGTTTTGGTGAAAGCGCCCAGCTGAGACGGCGCCATCGACATCGGCCCCCGGCGGAACAGCGCATACTCCAGTCCAATTCCAATCCTGCCAAAGAGCGTCCTGGCGCGTTCATTCAGGGTCTCTACCCCTGAAACCTTGTAAGCGCACCGTATTTGCAAATGGTCCTGCAGGTTCTCCCCAACACCAGGGAGATCGTGCCGGACGTCAATTCCATGCTCCTTCAACAATTTGCCGGGCCCTACACCGGAAAGTTGCAGCAGCTGAACGGAGCCGACAGAGCCTGCCGCAAGGATCATCTCGCCCCGCGCGGTGATAACGGCGTCCTGCGAACCAATCCGCAGTTCCAGTCCCTTGGCCCGACCGTCCTCCAGCCGCAGTGCCTTTGCCTGTGCGTGGGTGAAGATTTTCAGGTTGGGCCTGTCTCTCGCCGGTTTGAGGAAACCGCGCGCCGTATTCCAGCGCCAGCCGCTGCGCTGGTTGACGTGAAAATAGCCGCAGCCCTCATTGTTGCCGCGGTTGAAGTCATCTGTCTTCGGAATGCCGGCCTGTTCGGCGGCATCGCGAAAGGCGTCCAGTATCTCCCAGCTCAGACGCTGGTTCTCCACGCGCCACTCGCCGCCGGTGCCGTGCAGTTCGTCGGCGGCGACGGCAGCTTGATCTTCTGACTTCGTGAAATAGGGCAAGACATCGTCCCACGCCCAGCCCGTGTTGCCGAGCTGCCGCCAATGGTCATAGTCCCGGGCCTGGCCGCGCATGTAGATCATGCCGTTGATGGAAGAACATCCGCCGAGCACGCGACCGCGCGGATAGCCGATCGCACGGCCATTCAGACCAGGCTGTGGTTCAATTGTGTATCCCCAGTCGGTTCTTGGGTTGCCCATGCAATACAGATAGCCGACAGGGATGTGCACCCAGATGTAGTTGTCCTTGCCGCCGGCTTCGAGCAACGCAACGGAAACGCCTGGGTCTTCGGACAGCCTGTTGGCCAGCACACACCCGGCGCTGCCCGCACCGACAATCACATAATCGAATGTTCCAAGGTCTCTCAAAGATTGGTGCTCCCAGGCTTCCAGCGTCGTGAAGTGGTCCTTATTCCGATCAGTTGTAGGCGACGGCGGGCAGCCAGGTGGCCAGGGTCGGAAACGTGACGACCAGAGCGAGGCCAATCAACTGCAGAATGATGAATGGCACTACGCCCTTGTAGATTTCCGTCAGATGGACGTCAGGCGGACAGACGCCCTTCAGATAGAAGAGCGCAAAGCCCACCGGCGGCGTCAGGAACGATGTCTGCAAGGTGACGGCGACGAGAATCAAAAACCAGATAAGGTCCGGATTGTCGATTTCGCCGAAACCCTCGATCCCCAGATCCAGCCCCGAGATGACGGGTGCCATCAGGGGCAGCACGATGAGCGTGATTTCAATCCAGTCGAGAATGAAGCCGAGCAAAAAGACAATCAGAAGGATCGCGAAAACGATACCGTATGCCCCGAACGGAAGTGCGGTGAGCGTGCGCTCGATCAGGTCGTCACCGCCAAGTTCACGCAAGACCAGCGAAAAGCATGTCGCCCCGATGAAAATGGCGAAGATATAGGCGGTCGTGTTGAAGGTGGATAACGAAACCTCCTTGAGCACGGGAAGGGAAAAGCGGCGATTGAATATTGCAAGCAATATTGCGCCGAGCGCGCCGACACCGCTCGCTTCGGTTGCCGTGGCGATGCCGGCGAAAATCGACCCGAGCACGGCAAGGATGAGCAGAACGGGCGGAATGACCGCCTTTATGACCTCCAGCACCACCGTAAACGAAATCGGTTCGGCATCCTTCGGCAAAGGTGCGGCGTTTGGGCGGATCAGTCCGACGATGATGATAAACGTAATGTACAGCCCGCCGAGGATGAGCCCGGGGAACACCGCACCCATGAAGAGATCACCGACCGATACACCGACCTGATCTGCCATGATGACCAGCATGATCGAGGGTGGAATGAGGATGCCGAGCGTTCCGGAGCCGGCAATCGTGCCCAGAGCCAGATTGCGGTTGTATCCCTGATCGAGCATAGGCTTGAGCGACAAAAGTCCAAGCAGGACAACGGACGCGCCGATGATACCGGTCGAAGCGGCGAGAATAATCCCTATCGAGGTGACGGTGATTGCCAAACCGCCTCTCAGTCCACCGAACAATGACTGCATGGAGCGCATCATCCGGACGGCGATGCCTGACTGATCGAGCATCAGTCCCATGAATATGAACATGGGCAACGCGACCAGGATCCAGTTGTCCATGATCTTGTAGATCCGATTGACAACGAGACCGAGGGTCAGGAAGTCGAGCCCGGTGATGGTGTCCAAATATAAATCCGAGAAGTAACCGACACCGCAAAACAGGACGCCGACGCCCGCGAGCACCCATGCGACGGGAAATCCCGTAAAGAGAAGGGCGATGAATGTCAGGAACATCGCAATGACGAGATAGTCGTTGATCTCCATTCCGCTAGGTCCTCTTCGAGCTGTTGCTCGTTCCGATCAACGCCGCAAAGTCATGGATCAGCCGCGATATTGCTGCTAGCGCCAGCAGGGCAATCGAAATCGGAATGACGGACTTGATACCCCACCGGCAGCACAATCCCAGGGGTGCATCGGAAGATTCATTGACGCGCCAGGAGTCCGCGAGGAAATCGAGGCTGTTGTCGAACACAACCCAGCAAAACGGCAGAAGCAGGAAGAGGATTCCAAGTATCTCCACAATCCGCTGAGTTCGCTCGGACAGGCGCATATGCAGAATATCGACGCGTATATGACTGTCCTTCACCTGGGCGAAGGAAAGTCCGAACATCACGCCGATGGCGTAGAGGTGCCACTGCGCCTCTTCAAGCACCACCAGCCCGTGGCGGAAGCCGTAGCGCAGGACAACCTGAAGAATGATCACGGCAATCAGGATCACCGCGCCCCAGCTCAGGATCGAACCGATGCCAAGAATAAACCTGTCTATCAGGTTCTTTTTCTCGGACTGCGCGAGGGAATGCTGCTCGGTGAGCTCCTCGACCTTGTGAACAAGGTCATCGCTTGCGCCGTTGCCGGATGTCCCCCCCATGACTCGCTCCCTTTGTCGCCGTTCTGCCGGAGCCCCGGACTGACATCATTGCCGCATACGGCCACAATGCCAAGCTGCCGCGTCAGGGGGCCAACGATTGCGGCGGCAGCTGAACGAGGTCGATCAACTGCCGCGCCATCATGCGATATCCGAAAATTTCGCGTTCAGACCGCGAAATTTACCTTGGAAGGAACGCGTTCTTTTTCCAAAGCTGATACCCGTCGCGGAAGTTCGACAGGTCGTCCCAGGTCTTCTTGAAGAACGGATCCTTGGACTGTTCGACGATGACCTCGGCCCATGCCTTTTTGAAGGTGTCGAGGTCCTCCTGCGACCAACGTTTGATCTTCACGCCGTTCTTATTCACATTCTCGATCATCGCATCATGCTGGACCGCTTCGCCTTCCGCAAAACTGTCGGCCATGGATGCCTTGCAGACATTTTCCACGATAGCTTGCTGCTGGTCCGACATGCCTTCCCAGACTTTCTTGTTGATCAGCAGTTCGAACATCGTGGCTTGCTGGTGCCATCCGGGGAAGTAGTTGTATTTCAGGATCTTGTGGAACCCGAGCAGCTTGTCGATGGCTGGCATTGAAAACTCTGTCGCATCAATCGCTTTTTTCTCAAGATTGTCGAAGATCTCGCCGCCCGGAAGCAGGGATGTCGACGCGCCGAGCTTCTGGACGACCAGGCCGCCGAGTCCGAAGAAGCGAATCCGCAGACCCTTGAAGTCGTTGGCGGTCATCTCCTTCGGATACCATCCGGATGTTTCAGGCGCGATGATTGCGCAGGGGATGACATGCACATTGTATCCGGCCTTGTCGTACATCTCCTGATAGAGCTTCCAGCCGTTTCCATAATAGATCCAGGCCATGTATTCGCCGGCCTCGGGACCGAAGGGTACGGCTGAAAACAGGGCTGCCGCTGGAATTTTGCCGCGCCAATATCCCGCCGTCGCGTAGCCTGAGTTGATCTTGCCGGAAGAAACCGCATCCAGAATCTCGAATGGGGCAACAAGCTTCTTCGGTTCATACACCTTCATTTTCATGTTGCCGCCTGAAACACGATCCAGCTCCTTGGCCACGCGGACGATCGGCGTGCCAAGCCCCGGCAGGTGTGTTCCAAAGGCAACCGGCGTCTTAAACAGGATCTTGTCTGCGGCAACCACCGGTGACGCCAAGGCGCCAGCCGACAAGGCAACCGCAACTGTCGCGGCCGTGAGTAATTTCTTCATGTGATCCTCCCTGATCGTCGACTTGTTGGGCGGCGATTGACTCGCCGCTCGTTCGTTTTGGTGTTTATTCCGGCTCGGGATGTTCCGTCTCACCCCCGAATATCGCGCAACGCCACTCTTCAGCACACGTGCAGTGTGAGGGGCGGACTGACTGGATAGCAAAACTTGTCACCTGTTGCAATGTGGTATGTAAATTTTACCAATCATTGCGGATAGTGTTCAATTATGTAACGATTGTATCGAATTGCGTGGTTGTCTAATCAGTCCAATATGTGACCGGTGACCGTTTCGCCGGACTTTCAGCGATGATTTTCAGCAAGATCAGAAACGAGAAAGTTGCAGATGCCGTCATCCGGCATATTGAAGACCTCATTGTCGAAGGCGTGCTGCGGCCGGGCGATCGGCTTCCGGCCGAGCGCGAACTTGCCAAGCGTCTCGATGTATCCCGTCCAAGCCTTCGAGAGGCAATCAAGGCGCTTGAGGAGCGCGGATTGCTGAAAACGCGACGCGGCGGGGGAACATTCGTCGGCAACGTCATCGGTTCCGTATTTGCCGATGAGTTCATCCAGCTTTTTTTGTCGAACGACCGCGCAATAACTGACTATATCGAATTCCGGCGCGAGATAGATATCTTGGCTGCTGGTCATGCGGCAATCCGAGCAACCGATGCCGACAAGGAGATTCTGTCACGCATCCAGAATTTGCTGCGGAAGGCCATGGAGACCAAGGACGAGCAGGCCATAATCCGCTGCGATACGGATTTCCACATCGCGGTGGTGGCGGCGGCGCACAATGTTGTGCTGTTGCACGCAATGCGTAGCATTTACGAGCAGATGGTTCCCATATTTTACAGGCGTCTGCCCCATCAGCCGGATACGGTTCTGACCGACGAGATTCTTGCACAGCACGGCGCCATCCTGCAGGCAATACTCGATGGAGACAGC
This sequence comes from Hyphomicrobiaceae bacterium, assembly GCA_028066055.1. GTDB lineage: Bacteria > Pseudomonadota > Alphaproteobacteria > Rhizobiales > Methyloligellaceae > UBA2767. The sequence goes on along the minus strand of JALCBY010000005.1, from coordinate 172,863 downwards.
GATGCGGCACGTCATGCGGCCGGCACCCACGGCAAATTCATCGAAAGTACATTGCGCGATGCCGATCTTGTATTTTGGCGGGAATGTACCGCACAAAGACGTTTCGAGATGCTCTCCAACACGTCCATGCCGCGGCAGAGTGATGCCCGGAAAAACGCCAAATAACGTTGGGCGAAATCTGCTCTTCCAACAGTTCGCGTAATTGCCCGTCCCATGATTTGGGGCGCGTCCGGACGGGGATGGCGCATCGGCGTCAGAAAAAAGCCCCCGCGAAACGAGGGAAAAAGGCCGAATGTCACGGTAGTTCGGCTGCGCGGGACATGTTAAAGAGCGTCGCGCCAACCGATGATTTCTGTTGCGCGAAGGCGCTTTTCCCGATCGGACAGGGCGTTTGCCGTCACTTTGACGGTGGGGACAATCGACGCACGGAGCGAGAGTTTTAGAGCGGTCACGCATGAAAATCTTAATAACGGGCACCGCCGGTTTCATCGGCTTTCATACAGCCAAGGCTCTGCTTGACAGGGGCGATCAGGTTGTCGGGATCGACAATCTGAATGACTATTATGATATCTCGCTGAAAGAGGCTCGGCTCAAGCAGCTTGAGGGCCGTAACGGATTTTCGTTCGTCAAACTGGACATTGCCGACCGGGCGAGTGTTGAAGACCTGTTCAGCCGCGAAAAGTTCGACCGGGTGGTTCATCTTGCGGCCCAGGCGGGCGTTCGCTACTCCATCGACCATCCGCACTCTTACGCAGACTCAAATCTGAGGGGTTTTCTGAATATCCTCGAAGGGTGCCGGCACAACAAGATCGAGCATCTGGTGTTTGCTTCCTCGAGCTCCGTCTATGGTGCTAACACCGCTCAGCCCTTCAGCGTTCATCAGACTGCCGATCATCCCGTCAGCCTCTACGGTGCCACCAAAAAGGCGAATGAATTGATGGCGCATACCTATGCCCATCTTTACGCGCTGCCAGTGACAGGCTTGCGGTTTTTTACCGTTTACGGGCCGTGGGGGCGCCCCGATATGGCCCTGTTCAAATTCACCAAGAATATCCTGGCGGGCGAACCCATTGATGTCTTCAACAATGGCGATCATGCCCGGGACTTCACCTATATCGACGATATCGTCGAGGGGGTTGTGCGCTGTGTCGACCATGTTGCCGCCGCGAACTCCGAGTGGACCGGGAACAGGCCGGATCCAGCAACCTCGACCGCACCCTATCGTCTGTACAATATTGGCAACAACAATCCGGTCCGGTTGATGGACTTCATCGGAGCAATCGAATCTGCGCTCGGGCGTGAGGCAAAGAAGAACTTTCTTCCGATACAGGCGGGCGATGTGGCGGAAACCTTTGCCGACATCGACGATCTCGCCCGCGATATCGGTTACCGCCCAAAGGTTGACGTCGAAGAGGGCATCGGTCGGTTTATTGAGTGGTATCGGGGATATTACGATAGCTGAGTGAGGCGAAGGCAGGTTTCAAGCAATTTGCATCTGCAGTCGGGACCGGCGCTTTTTCTGCCGTACTACACACTCACATTCGCGGTGCTTTCCGCCCCGTCGTCCTGGAACACCATGCGTACCATGCTGCCTGCATCGAAAATTGCTGCGGTGAAGGCATAGTTGTCGCCGCCGCCATCGGCGTCAATCTGGAGCTCGTCGACATTGCCGTCACCGTTGTCAACGATGCGGACAAACTGGCTCAAACTGTCATCGGAGGTTGTGGCGGTGCTGCCGTCGGTGTCGACTTCAAACAGCGCCGTCAGATCGAGCGCGTCTCCGTCATCGAAACTATAGTCGGCGATCAGATCCTCGATCGACAGATCTCCGAGGACGAACCTGTCGGCGCCTGTGCCGCCGGTGAGCGTATCAAACCCCAGTCCTCCATCGAGGATATCGTTACCGCCATTGCCGGTGAGAAGGTCATCGCCGTCATTGCCGATGAGGGTGTTGTTCTGGGCGTCGCCGTAGAGCCTGTCATCATAGGCGGTGCCGGTAATATTCTCTATGCTGTCCAGGTCGGCGATCAAGCGCCATGTGCCGCTGTCGAGATCCGTGCTGTCGCGTGTCCAGCCTTGATATCCTGCAACTGAAAGATTGACCGCAACAGCAGACCCGAAACTGGAAAAGTCAACAGTATCTGCACCTTCGTATCCATGCAGCCAATCGAAACCGCCAACATAGATGAAGGAGTTATCATTTGCGTCGCCAAGAAGTCTGTCGTTATGGGTTGTGCCGGCAATGTTCTCTATGTTGTCCAGGTCGGCGATCAAGCGCCACGTACCGCTGTTCAGATCAGTTGTGTCGCGGGTCCAGCCTTGATTTCCAGAAATGGAAAGATTGATCGCAACAGCGGAGCTGAAGTTGGAGAAATCAAGAATATCCGTGCCGCTGCCGCCATCTACCGTGGTAAACCCGCCCGTATAGGAAACAACATCATCTCCCCCGAGCGCTTCGAACGTGCCGCCGAATAGAGGCAAGGTAACCGTGTCAGCTCCCGCAGTAAGTGTTGGCGGTGTCAATCCAGCGATCAAGTCTGTTCGGGTTATGGCGGTGTCGGAAAATTGAAGCCACTCAACTGTATCATGGACGGTATCAGTTCCATCTCCCGTGACCAAGATGTCAGCGCCGTTTGTGGCAAAACCATAGCTTCCGATAGACTTCCCAAATACCGCCGTGTCGGTTCCATTCCCGCCATCGAGGATATCATCCCCCTGATTGCCTGAGAGAAGGTCATCCCCGGCGCCGCCGATCAGGTTGTTGTTGTGGGCGTCGCCGTAGAGCCTGTCATCATAGGCGGTGCCGGTAATATTCTCTATGCTGTCCAGGTCGGCGATCAAGCGCCATGTGCCGCTGTCGAGATCCGTGCTGTCGCGTGTCCAGCCTTGATATCCTGCAACTGAAAGATTGACCGCAACAGCAGACCCGAAACTGGAAAAGTCAACAGTATCTGCACCTTCGTATCCATGCAGCCAATCGAAACCGCCAACATAGATGAAGGAGTTATCATTTGCGTCGCCAAGAAGTCTGTCGTTATGGGTTGTGCCGGCAATGTTCTCTATGTTGTCCAGGTCGGCGATCAAGCGCCACGTACCGCTGTTCAGATCAGTTGTGTCGCGGGTCCAGCCTTGATTTCCAGAAATGGAAAGATTGATCGCAACAGCGGAGCTGAAGTTGGAGAAATCAAGAATATCCGTGCCGCTGCCGCCATCTACCGTGGTAAACCCGCCCGTATAGGAAACATGGTCGTCGCCGCCGAGGAAGTCGTGAAGCCCGCCGTTTACAGGAAGGACAACGGTGTCATTTCCGTCGGTGTAGCTGGTGTACGTATATTGAGCGGCTAAGTCTGCGTAGCTTGTCGTTTCTCCGGAGAACGAAAGCCATTCAATATCGTTCAGAATCGTGTCGACGAAGCTCCCGATCACCTGGATCGCGGACTGCAATACCTGGATGGTATAGCTGGCGACGCCATGGGTGAAATAGGCCCAGTCGACACCCGCACCGCCCGACAAGGTATCGCTTCCGTCATATCCATAAAGATGATCGTTTCCCGCACCACCGAAAAGCTGATTGTCGAGGCTGTTGCCGTAGATCGTGTCGCTTCCGGAACCTCCGATGGCATTTTCAATCCAGGTGCCGTTGGCAATGCCGATGTTGTATGTCATCGAACTGGTCGTGCCGCCGGCGGAGGAATAGGTGCCTGGCTGCAGGTTTATGATGGCGCGTTGAGCGAATCCCGACAGGTCGAGCGTGTCGGTGCCACCGGCATCGTAGATGCTCAAGACCGGAGATGAGTTCACAGCGAAATTGTAGACCGCGTTTCCGGCATTGGAGTTGAACCCATACGTCGTGTCACCCACCCGCGTCGTCGGGTCGGCCCCGTAGATTGCCTGGATCGCGAGGATGTCGTGAACCATGGGCGTCTGGGCGTACTGCCAGCCGCCACCGCCATTCCAGTCCGCGCCCGTATTTGAGGCGTTGAAATAGGACATGACCGTCCACTGATGTGTGTCCTGCGCGTAGACGGCGTCGTTGGTGTAAGTCGGGGAACCGCCGTTGTAGGCACCCGGGTGGCTGAGCCCGATCGCGTGCCCGACTTCGTGCAGGATGGTCATGAAGTAGTAGTCGCCGGGATCGGGGCTGTAGAGACCGTTATAGGTTGCGGCGTTCAGCCAGACCTCGCCGGCCCAGTTGTAGTTGCCAGGGTAATAGGCATGCGCATAGTTGATGGAGGTTGTGGTGTTGCCGAACTTGACGTCGGCATATTGCTGGTTGGAGGTGTGCTCAACGAACGACGGGGCAATGACGTCATCCCACATCGACATGACGTTCCGGGTCGCCGCCGCCTGATAGCTCGTGAATGCCGAAAACCCGTCGCCTTCATACCCGATGTCCCAAGATGGCGAGCTTTGCAGGAAGCCATAGGAGATCTGGCTTCCGGACCATTTGGCACCTGACGCGATCTGACCGATGACCTGCGTGTTGCTGTAGGTCGGCGCCATCTGCGGCGCCCGGTCGTCACTCAACGACGTGTCAGCCGTTTCTGAATTGAATTGACCCGAGCATGCCGGGCAGGCGCAGGGGCCGTGTTCGGTGTGCCGGGCGCTCATTGCGCGACCCTTGAACCGGGCGAACCGGCAGACAGGACCTCCGCGCAGTCAGGAACGGTCGCTCTGCGGGCCATCCGCAATTTCTGTGTAAGAAACCGGCTCACGATCGTCCGCCTCCTGCGGGCCAGTTGCCAAATCGAAGGCAGAGGCTTTTTCTTTGCCTCGCAAATTTCGCCTTCCCGGGCCTACGCAAAATCTGCTGGGGATGATCGCAAAAACCGTATTCGGAACCGTTATCGCATCACAGAAAATATCGGAACAATTCGAGAACACTGTGGCAATGTTCTTGCGATGGATAACAAAACCTGAAATCTACAAGAACACTGGATTTGTGGTCGTATGAATAGGTTGTATGTGTTGTTCTAGGCGGATGAGTAATCGCGACTACCCAAAATCGCTTGCTGACTATCGAGAGAGCTTGCCTTTAGGCTCTCTGCCAAACCGGTTTCAAGGCTTTTTAGTTGCCGCATATCATAGTGGCCCTCAAGTCTCGTCAGATCTGGCAAAACAATCCGCGTTTCGATTGGCTTTCGCTCGAATTCGACGGCTTCGCCTACGTATTTTCCAATTAGCTCCGCGAGTTCCCTTATCGTGGTGCTCTTGGGGTTTGCCACGTTGTAGGTTCCGGCCCATGCATTACGAACCGCAGCACAGATGATGCTGCAAATGTCATCGACATGGGTTGGGGTAAATCGCATACCATCGCCCTTTTCAGGTAGGGTAACCGCTTTCCCTTCTCTAATTCGTTTGACGAGTGTCGGGATGAGCCGTTCAACCTGGCCGGGCCCGTACGGCATGAACAGCCTTAGGACGGAGAGGTCGAAAATCTGGGCGAAAGGACGGGCAATGATTTCTGCAGCAAGCTTGCTGGCACCCAAATACGATGTTGGCGCCAAGGGCGCATCTTCAGTCAATCGACGCGCATATGGTTCATACACGGTACCGGACGAAATGAGGCAAAATCGGCTAACTCCAGCATCGGCGGACGCGTTTAGGATTTCCTGCGTTCCCAAGACGTTTACACGAAACATTTCACCGCAATCGTCTGGGAACTCACGGTATGAGCGCGATTGGGCCAGGTGGACTACCGCTTCAATGCCGTCGGGAAATGTCAGTTTGTTGCCTGACCCGAGATCGTGCTGCAAAAGCGCAAGCATATTGCTCTGACACCCGCAGCGCGACATGGCCGTCACTTGATGACCCTGCTGTGTCAGCAATTGAGTCAGGACTTGACCAATGAAACCTGATGCGCCGGTCACAAGGATGTGCATTGGCCGCATGCCCTCATTCCGGTTTGGTCAGCAGGACCGATAGCCCATTGGGATTTGCATCATTGATACACCACTCGGAAACACCAAGCGTTTCCAGCCATTCTCCAACCTCGTCCTCAGTGTGTTGCCAGGCATTGTGCGGGTGGTACCAATCGAAGTTGACCATGTTGTTCGTGTCATAGTCGAATGCTTCGTTCCAGAAGCACTTCACAAAGTTGTAGTAGAGCAACCGTTGCACGTTGTGTGTTCCAGCCGGAATTTCAAGTTCTGGTATAGGCTTTTTGAGTGTAACCTTTGCATCAAGTCGCGACAATTCACGACCCAGTTCGGTAAGACCTTCGCACGCTTTGTAGCACTCCTCAGGAGAGAGTTTCATGAAACTTTCTCTGATGTGATCGTCAGTGAAAACGCGGGCAGCCCCCATCTTCTTGTAAATGTAAAAGAAAAACTCTCCTCCCGGTGCGACTTTCCGGAACAGGGCTTCAACGGCCGCACGGGTATCAGGTGTATGATGTAAGACACCATCGGCAATGACGAAATCGAAATAGTCGTCCGGAAAGGGAGCTTCCATCAAATCTGCCTGCACCACAAAGCAGTTTTCGAGATCGCGCGTGTTCTCGAATGTGGTAAAGGCCGCGTCCGATACATCGAGAGCGAATACGGTACCGGGACAGTGTTCTGCCATAAACCGGGAATTGAAACCCGAACCTGGCCCGCATTCGAGGATCCGATGTCGGCGCGCATGAAACTTGGTCAACTCATCCAGATCATTCAGGCCGAACTTCTCACAGTACCACCCGAGCAGAAATTTCTGATGCTTGGGTTCCAGTCCATAATTTTTGAACCGTCGCCACTTGTCGGAGAACGTTGTGTTCGTTTTCGCTTGTTCCTCAGCAGCATTGTGTGCGGTTGTTTCCTGCAACGGTAAGTCATGCCGTTTTGCAAACTCCGTGAAGTCAGGTTGTAAGATACCGGTCAGGAAGCAGGGTACACCGTCAATGATTGGATACCAACGCCCATCTGGCCCGTGTAGCACGCCCTCTTTTACTTGGCCGTCAGCGTCTCTCGCGAAGACTTCGAGCCTTAGGGTTCTCGGTTCAAGACCAACAGGACACAAATGAGGAACAGCCGAAGTGCGCATTTCAGGGCTTATCCTATGTTTTTCGCAGATTATGAGACAGCGGCGGCTAAACTGTGAGTCCGCGCAAACAGGAGAATTCGGTAGGCCAGCTTGGCGCAGCGTTTGTTGATGCGTAGCTGACAAGTATCCCTGTAGCGGACGCCATTCCTTAGGTCCAGTTGGAACTGGACACTGAGTTCCGTACGCTTGTTAGGCAACATGGGCGAGAGGTTCTCCCAAAGATCCTCCGTACAGATCAAATGCCTCGCACCAGGCTTCAAATGAAAGAAGTGACCAGATCAACGGAATACGATTGGCTGTTTCATTCATGTGTTCTTCGATTGCTCGTTCGACATATTCCGGATTGAATATGCCTCGGGCATGTATGCGATTTCTTGAGAGAGCCTCTCTTATGAATTCTTGTAGTGCCCCTCGATACCATGATGCATCGGGAGGGCCGAAACCCATCTTTGGCTTGTCTGCAACGATTTCGGGTACCCAATCTCGTATCGCCTCGCGGAAAACAATCTTCCCGATTTGACCGTCGGTGAGTGTTTCCCATGGACACGTCAAGGCAAAATCAATGACCTCGTTATCAAGCAAAGGAACACGTGTTTCCAAAGAGTGAGCCATAGATAGTTTGTCTTCTATAACGAGCAACCCGTGCAGATAGGTCTTTGCGTCGACATAGAGGAGTTGATCCCAAGGATCATCTGAGGGGCACATCTTGAGCAATTCGCCGAGAGAGTCGCGCATTCTGTAATCACCGACTTCTGAGAGAAACGACGGCGTAAATGCATCTTCGAATTCTTGCTCAGGTACCGGATAACTATAGAGTGCAATGAAAGGATCACACTGTTTGGAGGTGGCTTTTTGAGGTTTGAGTAGGCGGCTGATCAGTTCTGATAGCCTTGATGTATTCTGTTTCAGTATCGTCTGACTTTGCACATAGGCATAACGCGCCACATACCCGCCGACAATCTCGTCGCCTCCACAACCGGAAAGGACGACCTTGCTGTCTTTGGCCACACGCTGCGCGATACGATAATTCACATAAGCCATGCCCATTCTTGGCTCTTCAAGTGCCGCCACTGTCGGAAGCAGTGAGCTCTTCAAGTCGTCTTGAGCCAGTTCGAGCTCGATGTGATCGATATCAAGCTCCGTGGCGACCGCACGAGAGAACTCCCGCTCATCAACGAGCCGATCCTCCCCCACGTTTTCGAGGTCGAACAGGCAGGAGTATGCCCGCACTCCGGAATCTTCCCGATGGGCACGCGCCGTAATGGCCGATGAATCTATTCCGCCCGACAGATAAGTCATTACTGGGACATCCGCTGCAACCTGTCTGCGAAGCGTACCGCCGAGAATCTCTCGAAAAGATGACGCGCAATCGTCTAGGGAGCGTGCGTTTCGATCGAACTTGAAATCCCAATAAGTCCAATTGCGTGTTCTACGCGGAGTAGTAAGTGCGGCGCTGCCTGCTTTCATTAAACTCACGCCCGAGAACATCGAGCGTTCGCTCCAGAGATTCTGTTGCTGAAAATACTCGAATACACCTACCGGCTCAGCCAACCTTGCGACCAATCCGGACGCAAACAGAGCTCGAATTTCAGAGCTGAAGAGGACGCCAGTAGTGGTCTGCGCAAGGTAGAGAGGTTTGATGCCCAACCGATCGCGGGCAAGTAGCAGCTGGCGGTTCGTTTGGTCCCAGACGGCGAATGCAAACATGCCGTTCAGACGTTCCGGCAGGCGCTCACCCCACTCTTCATAACCGTGAACCAAGACTTCGGTATCGGAATGGTCGCTCGAGAACCGATGCCCATTGCCCTCAAGATCGCGGCGCAATTCCCGATGGTTGTAAATTTCGCCATTGAAGACGACCCAAATGGTTCCGTCCTCATTCGTCATCGGTTGGGCGCCGGACTCCAGATCAATAATCGACAGCCGCCGAAAACCCAGTGCAATGTCATTGTCAGACCAGAATCCGTCGTCGTCCGGGCCGCGATGAACCATGGAAGTAGCCATTTGGTTGACACGATTCGGCGCGTCTCCCATGCGACCAAAATGCAAGATGCCGGCAATACCGCACATGCGTCTATTCTTCTGAGGTGATTTCTAGGCTGCTTTCAGGGTTTTGATAGAGCTTAATGATCGCGGACGCGATCTTGTCGGGATGATGCCATCTCTCTACGAATTTGCGGGATTTGAGTCCAATTGAACTCCATTGGTTCCGACTTTCAAAGATTTCGGCTAGATCGTCGGCCAGACGATTGGGACGCAGCGTGAGTATCGGCAACTCGTCGCGCATCGCTGGAGGGATGAACTGAAGATCGGCCTCCCGAATGGTGCACGCGACTGGTTTACCCATCGCCATCACCTCGACTGCAAGTCCACCATACCAACCAGCCAGGACCTGGTCGATTACGATATCGGCGGATCGGTAGATTTGCATGGCGTCCTCATGGCTCATTCCCTGGACAAGCTTTAGCTTGTGCGGGTGTCTGCTTTTGATCTCTTTGAGAGCTTCTAGAATTAGAGCCGTGCCTTTGATGCCCGGGTCTGACGGGGCGTGTACGACTATTGGCGTTTTTCGATGACCCGCCTTCGCGGGAGCGATTGCATCAATGTCGACATTGGCATAGGGGATGAAAGTGCCATGCGGAACGTAGTTGCCCAATTCAGGGTTCAAATAAAACACTCGGCTGCAATTTGGCAAAATAGTCTTGATCAACTCTTCTCTTTGGGCGTCAAGGTAGGAAATACATGTCTCAAAGGCGCCGCACATGCCCTTGCTGCAAGGAGTGAACTTGTTGCTTTTGTTGGATATGCCCGCCAGTCGGGCATCGCAGCCTTGCAACGTCATAAAGATCTTCTTTCCGAGGCGCCGAGCCAGTTTGAGATCAGCGAAAGGAAGCCGGTTCAAATTTGGCAAGTCATCCCAATACAATAGGCTTCTGCCAAAATAGTAATGAAGGACGTCGTAGCGAAATGGAGCCGTCAATCCAAAAAAGGTTCGCGTTGCCAGCTCGGTGGCAGAGCGTCCGTTTAATGAACCAAGCACACGGTCAGCGGGAAATCCAAACCACGTCTGATAGTTGACGACAAGGTCGCTTTCAAGCCCCAGCCGTCGCTCTGCGCGCGAAAGACTCCATGGCTGATTGCCAACGTTGGTGGGAGCATGCAGAACGCGCATTACCTCAGTCAGGATTCGCGCTCGGGTGTGCGAGGAAGAGCATCATAGATTTTGACGAGCTTTTGCCATTCATTGACAGCGTCGATTTTTGACAACATGACCTGTGTTGCCTGGCGCATTTCGTGTGCTCTTTCAGGGTCGTCGATCAGATCATTGATCGCTTGTCCAATGGATTTAGGATCGTAAGGATCAAACGTGTTGCCAACGCCGAATTCGTCGACGACGTGCTGTGCCTCGGGGTAGTTCGCTGTAAGAATAGGCAAACCGGCGGCGACATACTCGAAAATCTTGTTTGGCAGTGCGTAGTAAAAATTCTTGCTTATGTTAGGAAGTGTCCATATCCCGGCATCTGCCCCATTTGCTGCCGCGACGACATCGCCTGACGGAACCGGTGGAAGAAGAAAAAGCCGGTCAGAGACGCCGTTTCTTTTCGCTAAATTTGTGTAGCTAGGCCCATATAATTCCGCTCTAGGTCCTCGTATTACGAGCACACATTTTGGTGCGTGAGTGAGAGCCTCTACAACGGGCTCGAGCATGCGCGATGGTCCGAGCCCGCCCTGATAAAGTAAGATGAATTTTTCTTTCGAAACATTTAGTTCTTTTCGGAGTGACGGATATTCTCTCGATCCTAATTGATGCAAAATTGGAATATTGCGAACTACGTGAATTTTCTGACCATTTCTGCATAATTCCTTTTCGAGTTCGCTTGCAATCGAGTCACATACCGTGACAACCGCAGATGCATTCATGATCGTAGATTTTTCCAGTTTTCGGAAAGCTTTGCGCGTTCGCTTGCTGTGTGGCCTGTATGCATTCTCTTTCTCCGACCACGTGACATTCTCTGAATACCACTCGTGGAAGTCAGCAACGAAATGTGCACCTGTTTCTCTTGCCGCCGCTAACGCTGCGTAGCACATTGAGAGATCGTGCGCATGGACCACCAATGGAGCACGTTGGCGGGCTGCCCTGTAAAATTCGATCGCTTTATAGAACGGAAATTTGAGCAAATAGTTGTTGGCTGACATCGGCAACCAACGAAACTCAACACCTTCCCCCCAATTCGGCGAAGGAGCCTTTTTGAGTGTATAAACCGGGCATATTATTGTGACACGATATCCATGTTCAGCCAGCGCCCGCGCCTCTCGCTCGATTCGCGGATCTATTCTTACGTCGGAAGATGTGAGCATAAGAACTTCGTTCCCCGAAGCCATCGCACCGACACCTAGCGTGCGGTTGGGAAACAGCGCTATTCTTATCCAATCTCGGGTTTCTTTGAACGGAGAGAGTTTGCTTTTTGCAAATAGATGAGCTCTTCTTGTTTGTAATAAAATAGGATTCTTTATTGAATCATATACGAAGAAAGCTCGATGTACCGCCGGGCGCAACGCTGCGTGCAGCGCCGGATATTTTTTTATAAACCCAACAATCTTTTCCAATCTCAGGATCCAGATTTATTGCAAACTTTTTTCGTGTGAAATTCTCATTGTATAACGATGTGGGGAATTTGTTCTTTCGTCTAAGTGATGGTGAAATTTTCAATCACATATCTTGATTTAGATCAAGTTTTGAAAGAACTTGATAAACGAAGTGAGTGGGTTGGTGCATGTTTTTTTTAAATTCTACGATCCAAGTAAGTTGGCTAATGTACATCATTTCTCCATGGAACTGGCGGAATGCCAGGAGCAAGTGCCGGTAGACACGCTTCAAGTTCGTCAATTCGATCTGCGATGTTTCTTTTTGCCTCTGGCGACAAGTCGATCGATTCAATATACAACTGACCCAGCCGCGCCGCGGTCGCTTCTATACTGTAATAATGCTCTACGTAGTTTCGACTTTGCTTTCCAACTGTGTCCAGGTCGATTTCACCGCACAAGCATTTCTTTAGATTAGAATAGATTTCATCGGGATGTGTATTGATGATCGGGCAGGAATCTGGGTCAATCACCATGTCGGGCCCGCGAAGGAAGCACAGTACAGGTCGACCGAGAGCCATAGCTTCAAGCGCAGTATAGCCGTGAAATCCAGCAACGAACTGATCAGCCACTAGGTCACTTTCGGAGAATAGCTTCAGAACTTCGTCGTTTGAAACTCCTTGAATTTTGATCAATTCGATTTGATGGCCTTCCGCCTGCAACCGATCAATGGCGTGGACCAGAAACTGCGTCCCCTTGAAATACGCTTGATTGGGGGCGTGAGCCACTTTAAGGGAGCGTTTTCTGAGCGACCGGCGCGGAGTTGGACGAATGCGATCCGTATCGATCGGCCAATAGTGTATATTGCGACAATTCGGGATATATGCAGTCATATCTCCCATTGCGATTTTTGCTGTCACAATTCCGTCAAGGCGCTGCAAAACGGACGAATGCTCTTCAGTGTCGCAGACACAAAAGCGGCCAACATCGGGACATTCGGAGCAAAGGTTTGGCGTGCCGAGGGCGATTGTCTGCGCGCGGGATCTGACATCACCACCATATGCATACGTAAATAGAATTTTACCACTCATTTTCAGTAGCTGTAATTCCACTGGACTGATGCCGTATCTGGAGGGTGAGATAAGAATTCCTTTGTCATAGAATAGATGAAATACATCGTAACTTAACAAGATTCGAAGAAAGATAATGCTCCTAAATAAATTCAATGAATTAGGCCAATAACGTGTTAATCTAGTTGCAATTTTATCCCATTTATTTAGATTAATATCAAAAACATTTGATGTGTAATATGTGATAAATACAATAGAATTCGATTTGAAACCCAGTAATTTATCACATTTTGGTAATAGGGATATTGTTATAATTGGGGTTGTGCCCCAAATAGTGCGTAATTTCCCTGATAATATTCTTTTTTTCGTGTTTATTCTTGAGTATCCAGCAATTAATCTCGTAATTGCATTAAATTTTCGTTTCATTTGATTGTAATTTCTTAGAAGTTATCTGTATTAGTTTGGACAGATTCATATTTTCTGTATGATTTCAATGAGATTTATAAATTCCGTCAAAAATGGTTATGACCTTACCGAGAATTTTTCCACTTACGGATGTTCGCTTTGATTTTTTTGTTTTTGCAATTTTTCTGAGATCAAGAGTTCGATTTTCTGACGTGAGAGGCCGATTAGTATCGACGCTTTTTTTGGCAAACTCCCGCCAATGTGTCCCATCATTGAGAGTTTCATTTCTCAGCAAGATCGCATGTTGTCGCAAAGCCTTTCCGGCAAGTTGCGGCAGTGGGTCATGCTTTGCATGGACTGAGGCAAGCCGGCTGGCAAATGCGTCGATTGAATAGTTTCGCAGAACGTAGGCACGGCTCTCTAATCCAATTTTCCAGAGTTCATTTCGTCGGCTGTTGGCAAATGCTCGCAATTCACCTGCTATCGTTTCTGGATTGGCGCGAATGACTGGACAATTCTCCGATTCCGCGATCGCAACGTTATCTTTGAGGTGACAGATTACGGGTTTTGCGAGTGCCATGGCTTCGAGACCTGTCAATCCAAACGAACCGCTGATTAACTGGTCGACAACAATGTCCACATCCCGCATAGCATTTATGATCTCGCTTTGGGGGAGGCCGGATAGCTGCACAAGTTCAATTGCGAAACCATCTTTCTGCAATCTTTCGATTGCTGCGATGAGATAGCGAGTCCCCTTAAAAAATCCATGATTGGGGAAATGTCCGACCCTAAGGGAACGGCTGGCACTTTTGCATGGGTTGCGCGGTTTTGCGGGCGGGCGTATTCGATCGGTGTCGACAGCTAGGTTGTAGATGTTTCTGGCACCGGGTATTTGCTCTGCCGCCAGCCCCGTCGCGAACATGACGGTGGCGCGCCGAGCAATCTCTGCTAGCATTTTCTTACCACCGGCATCATCACATACGCAATGCGTGCCGGGAGCCGGACAATCCATACAAAAATTAAACATGCCAGACGCGAGCGTCTTCTCACGCATGCGATGGTCGGCACCATATGCGTGGGTGTAGAACATTTTTCCCACTTCTTGGTAGAGATCCATTTCGGCAATCGCGATGCCGAAAAACTCACTTCCATATCCCCCGGCAGGCTCGATGATGCCACGATCGTTGAAGAGATTAATAACGTCATAGCGCATTATCACCCAAATCAGGCAGACCCATCGGAATATGCGATCAAGTTCAGGGCCTGCGCCGGAAATCTCCTCTGTATGCTTCTCCAGTACGTGGTCAAATTTGGACGTAATATAGTATGTGGAAAAAACCAGTGACTCGGCTTCGTATCCACACTTGCGGTCGGCGTGTACGAACTCATTTAGCATTACGATCGGAGTTACGCCCCAAAGTGCCCGTGGACGGCATTGCTTCCATCTGATGTCCGAGAGGTGTTGAGCGTCTTTTTTTATCGCACTCCAAAAATCATCGGAAAGCTTTCCCTGCCCAAGAATAACAATTGGTGCTAGCGAGAGAACCATTTCAGTCAGATCTTTTTGCGGTGTTTTCGATCGGATACACTTGTCAACCATGATCATTAGATCCCGACCAAAACGAACTCCGCGAAGCCCAGTTTTTTTACCTATTTCTTCTTTTAGTTGGCTATGCGCCGCAAAAAATGCATCGACATTGGTGCATGCGGCATGTTCCTGCCAGTCCAAATTCTGGTCTTCAACCATTTGGTCAATCAATGCTGTGAAATTTCCGGACGCTTAAAGTTCCGTCTGCCGGAGGCTCACGCAGAAAATTGACGTAAGTTCGTCAGAAATCTGCGGAAAATCAGGAGACGAGGCGTATAAGGGTATCAATCACTCTATTCTGATCGTCTTCCGTAAGCCCTGTATGAAGTGGAAGAGCCATTGTGCTGCTAAATGCAGCATCGGTACCTGGAAAATCGCCCTCACGGTATCCGTAATGGCCCCTGAAATAGGCTGTCAAAGGAATGTGCCAAGTTCCAATTGACGTTTCAATTCCCCGTGCTCGCATTAAAGGAATAACATTATGGGCTGAAAAACCATCGGGAAGCGAAACAATATAGGCTTGATAATTCGGTTGGCATCGTTTTGCATCGAATTGCTGTGTTTGCACTCCGGTTGATTCCAGTAATTTTTTATACAGCGTGGCCTTCTTGCGGCGAACTTTGATCAGCCTGTCCAGCTTTGCAAGTTGTGTGCAGCCGCATGCCGCCTGCATCTCTGTCATCCGGTAATTCAGGCCCGGCAGGTAAAACGTAGGCTGGTCCACACTCGGATCAAGACCATGATTTCGAAACGCACCTAACTGTCGGGCAAGCGCTTTATCCCTGACCAAAAGGGCGCCACCTTCTCCTGTGGTTACCACCTTGCGAGGATGAAAACTGAGACAAGCGATCTCGCCCCAGGAGCCCGCCGGCTTGCCGTCGTAAGATGAACCGATTGCGCACGCGGCATCCTCGACTAACGGGAGATTGTTTTCGTCGCATACTTTCTTGATTTCATCTACACAACCAATTGCCCCGAAAGGATGGACAACGATTGCTGCCTTGATCTCACGATCAGCATATTCCACCTTGGCAATTCGTATCGCAGCTTCAAGGGTCTGTGGCGTGATGGAGAGGGTACGGGAATCGATATCTGCAAATACCGTCATGGCGCCTATCGCATCAATGACATTCGCTGTTGCCGGCCACGAAAAAGACGGTGCTATAACGATGTCACCCGGTTGGATACCAAGTGCGATTAGCGAGGCATGCAACGCTGCCGTGCCGCTCGTTACGGCAACGCAGTAAGGCTGATTCAGCAGCTTTGCCAACTCGGTTTCAAAAGCAGCAACATTGGCGCCTTGAACCAGCCAGCCTGAACGGAGAGCTACGCTTACTGCTTCAATATCGCTCTCATCAATATCTGGTATAGCAAGCCTGATGTCAGACTTGTTATTTTCGATAGTATTCTGCAGTGCGCTTGATGCCATCTTCCAACCCAATTCTCGCTTCAAAGCCGAGGAGTTCACGTGCCTTTCCAACCGACGGAATGCGCAATTCAACGTCAGCGCTTGGGCGCTCGATATATCTGATTTCCGATTTCGAGTGGAGTACCCGCACAACCATGTTCGCAAGCCCGTTGATTGTCTCTACGCTGCGGTGATTGCCGATGTTAAAAGATTCGCCGATTGCTTTGGGGTGCGCCATGGTGAGGCGGGTACCTTCGACCATGTCGTCAACGTAACACCAGGCGCGAATTTGGGTGCCTTCGCCATGGACTTCGATCGGTTCGTTGCGCAATGCACGTTTAATGAACGTCCTAAGAGCTCCTTCACCCACCTGGCCGGGACCATAAATATTGAATGGCCGAACGACTGATGTCGGGAGACCAAACTCTCGATTGTAGGCCATTGCCAGATGTTCCTCCGCGAGTTTGCTAACCGCGTAAGTCCATCTGGCTTCGCCAGCGGCGCCAATAACTGACTTGTCAGTTTCCACCGCACCCATAGCGTATTCACCAAATACCTCGCTCGTCGAAAAGCATACGACACGCTTGGCTTCACATCGTTCAACCGCGGCAGCGAGTACATTTGCAGTCCCAACCATGTTAACGCGCATTGTAAGCGTTGGACTTTTGACGACTGTGCGTATGCCTGCAATTCCCGCGCAATGGACGATATATGTCGAACCTGAAATGGCCTTGTTCAATTGATCACGGTCTAGGACATCACCCTCAATGGTCTTTAAGTTGGAATGCGACGAAAGCTCTGAACCGCTCAATGCATCTCGCCGCATGTTATCGAATACAACGATTTCATTTTTGGCGATCAGAGTTCGGATAAGGGCTGTTCCAATGAAGCCGGCGCCGCCGGTAATTAGGATTTTCTCGCCTTCAATTTTGTTGTTCAAGAAAGTACCTGCCTGATTTTTTAATGTGCGCACAGTTTACAGCGGCATGCGACTCTTAGGCGCCACTGAGCAGAAACATCATCATGCCGACCCTGCCAGAACGACCCGTTATGGTCGTGGTTGTCATTGTCTGTCCAATGAGCCGGTCAAGTGCAAGTGTCACGTACGATGTGCAATCCGACTCAAGAGGCTTCTCCAGAGCCAGCCTTACAAGTAACCATTTATTCGAGACGTCGGGAGGGAATGCGTTGTTATGCAGAGCTACAGCAAGGCTTGTTATCGTTTCGATAGGACGCAAACCACACTCTTCCCGCAGAGCAATTCGCTTGCCGGATATCTCAGCAAGGTTGTGTGCGTCATGCGATTTATAGGATCTCCGTTTCTCGATGCGTGCCTTGCTCTCCGTAATTTGGCAGTGCCAAGTCTCGTGACCGCATTGAAACGAGCAGATAGCCGGAAAACCTTTTATCGTGGCCGACTCTTGGATGTAGCTGTAAAGAGGAGCGCGTGTAATCCGCTTTGATATGCGGAGGTCTATGGGACCGCGGAATTCCAAACCACCGGCTGCTGCGCCCGCGGCTATTTCATCATAGAGGTCAGTAGAGTGAACATAGTCTCTGCTTCCTCGAAACACAGCTTCTGGCTTGTGAATGAAGCGAATATCCCGTGTCACGCCGTTAATCCACCATCGACGACAATTGTTTGACCGGAAATGAACGCGGCTTCCTCGCTTAGCAGAAATTTCACAAGACCGACCACGTCTTCAACCTTTCCTGACCGTCCAAGAGGCGTCCGGCGTTCTATTTGTGCAAGATGCCGGAGACTCATGTTCTTCACGAGATCAGTCTCCATATAGCCAGGAGCGACAGTATTAACGGTGATACCGCGGCCACCGAGTTCACGTGCCAGAGCTCGTGTCATCGCGTTTATTCCACCCTTGGTCGCTGAATAGGCGGCGGTTCCTTTGTAGCCGCTGAGGCTGACGATCGAACTGATGTTTACGACACGCCCTCGACCGGCAACCATCATGCCTCTTATCGCCTGTCGGGTTAGCAATACCGGTCCAAGTAGATTGACCGCCAGCAGCTGCTCTATGGCATCTGCCTTCTGACGAGCCAGCAACTCCTCGTTCACAATGCCGGCGTTGTTCACGAGCGCACTCAGTCGTCCGAACTTGCGTTCCACGGTTTGGACCAGTTTCGGAAAAAGATCGGGCCGCTCCATATCACCGGTAACGAACATGAATTGATCGGGATAAGCTTCCTCAAGCTGGCGCATGTCAGCAGTTTCACGCCGGCTGAACGTCGCAACATTTTGTCCATCTTGGAGTAGGGATTCGACGATACCAAGACCAAGGCCCCGGCTGCCGCCACTGACAAGAACACAGTGCGGTTCAGACATCCGAGCGACTATCAATCAAGGCGTCGGGGCGCTGTTGCGAAATCCTGCGCTTTTTCGCGCGCTCAGTCATCAGTTCAGATAATTCTACGAATTCAAACCGCATCGGGACCTTGTATTTTTGAAGATGTTGCCGGCAATGATCACGCAGACGATTCGCGGCCGATTTAGGGTCCTCGTGCTGGTCCAACGCCACCTTGGCAACTACTGCATTTCCAAGCAGCGAATGCGGCGTTGATGTAACGACCGCTTCAGATACACCCTCCGCCTCAACGATGACATTTTCTACCTCGGTCGGAAATACTTTTTGACCGCCAACATTGATCACTTCGTTTTTACGGCCAAGGAACCTGATCAAACCGTTGCGGGTTTCGACTAGGTCACCCGTGTTCATCCAGCCGTCCTCGTCGATTGGACTTGGTGCATTCAAGTAACCCAGCATGTTGGACTCTGACCTGATGTAAAGCAGGCCATCCACGACCTTGGTCTCAAAACCGTCACCGCCAACTCGTATCCACAACGAATCCGGCTCCGGCGAACTCGAGCGCAACACGCCAAGTTCCGAAAGGCCGTAGGTTTGCTTCAACTGTACGTGCGGCAGAATCTTGCGCAAGCGGGCAAGGACGGCCGATGGCATGGGCTCCGCGCCATATGTAATGAGTTCTAGAGATGAGAGGTCATGAGTTTTCCATAGCTCCGAGCCGATCAGCATTGCAAGAAACGTCGGTGTTGTTGGCAGCAAATGTGCCCGATCCCGCTCAATCGCCTGGCAAACATGTAGCGGTGATCGCTCAGACACGCATATGCCGGTGCCACCGTCGGATAGGCAGGCCAAGAGCGTATTGAAGCCGCCGAAGTGGTCCATCAGCAACATCAACAACATGCGCCACGGCTTGCGTTGTGTCGCAAATTTCATTGCGACCCGCTCAAGGTCATGCAGAATCGCTTTCGGCTTTCCACTTGAGCCCGACGTAAAAACAACAAGACCAGGATGTTCACATTCTACTAGTTGTTCGAATAGTGGGTGACCTCTCCTACGTTGAGATGTTGCCCTGGTAATGGCGCCGGAGAGAGGATCTATGTGCCACTCTATTTGGGCTATCGACTCTAAATTCTCTCTCTCAACCGATGCCGCCATACTGAACGGTACCTGTATGGCCCCCGAATTCATCAGCCCCAACATGAGGCTAACTGATTCCGGTCCGAAATCACCTTCGTAAGCACATACAGAGCCCGTGCCTATGTCACGCCTTTTAAATTCAGCGCTCCATTTTTCTGTTCGCGTAACTAGCTCATCGGCTGATATTTCGATGCCATTTCTCGAAAGGACAGGCGCTTTGCCGCGACTAGAGATTCGTTCCAGCAATGCCGATATGTGCTGCGAGTTTGTATTCAACGAACGATGCACTGGGCCTCTCCGTCGACGTGCAGTCCTTGCGCAGATTTTACCGATAAGCCGAGCCTGACCACCTTCATGGGTTTCAAAAGGCGGATAACTTCCGTTCGGTACACCAACGTCTGTCCTTCGTAGGTCGGGAGGCGGTACTGGAGATTGATTCCTTCTAGGATGGCGTGCTCGCCGGGTAGATACATCCCGATCAATCTGGAAAACCGGGTGGATACGCACAGTCCCTGTATTATCTGGCCTCTGAAACCCTGATCTCCGGCAAAGCGATCATCCATATGTACGGGTGCCCGGTCGTTGGCCACTTGGGAAAATGCCCGTCTGGCATGTGCATCGAACGTATAGGTCTGTTCGACTGCATCGCCAATGCTCAAATCCCCAATTAGCAAGTCTCGGCTTGGTGAGCTGTCGTTAACAATGAGGGTCTTGGCCGTCAACTTTGCCATCGTGCCTTTTCTTACACTCGGTCAGAATTTGCCGTGCGACTCCACGTATTTCACAAGCTTATTGAGCGTGTTTAGCTCTTCAACATCAACATCCTGCAAATCCAATTCAAACTCATCCTCCAGGGCCATCAGAACACTGGCAAAGTCGAGCGAATCCATTGCGCCCGACAGGAGTGACGCATCGGCGTCTGTCAGATCAGGTGTGTCGGGCCGACATACGTTATTGATGGTATTCACAATCGTCGCTTGTATTTCGTTCATGCAAAACCCTTCCAACTAATGCAGCACGCGCTTCCGATCAGTCGGCTGGGCGTACTTTTCCAATACGGCGTGCTGGGTTGCCCATCACAACAGCATATTCGCGCACATGTTTCGTTGCCGCCGCGCCAATTCCAACAACGGAGAAACAACCCGCTTCAATTCCATCTTGGATTACTGCGTTGGGTCCGAGGTGCGCGCCTTCACGCAGAATAGCGTGACCGCACATTGTTGCATTTGGCCCGACATAAGTGTGTCGCTCCATAACAGCATCATGACCAAGCGCGGCTCCGGCCCGAATCGTCGCGAAATCCCCTATTGAACAACCAGGCTGTATAGTCGCACAGGCAGCGACGTACACACCCAAGCCAATACTCACATTTTGCGCGACAACTGCACTCGGGTGGATAAGGGTCCCCCAACGGTCGGCGGGAATGCCAAGTTTGTCAATCCGCGCCGCGCGTCGCGGCATGTCTCGGACCTTTTGGATGGCGCTGATGAATCGATAGTCTTCCGGAATATTTTGCCAGTCATCTAGTCGTCCGTACACTTTCACGCCTTCGATAACATCTCCAACGGAATGGATGTCGTCCAGAAAACCTGCGAGTTGGATAGTTTGCCCGGCCTGCACAGCTTGACGCATAGCTTCCGCGATAACCAATCCATCGCTACCTGCCCCCAGAACGATGATTTTGCGGGGTGTATTCATCAAAAAAAATCGGTTCGATGTGCGCCGCAAATGATTGCAGATATTGTCAACCGATCTCACTTTGCGAAACCGCCGAAGAACATGAGAGGTTTGTATCGGCAGGAGGTTTTTGCGCTTTGGCTTCGAACACACCCAGCTTTCTATCGTAGATTGGTTTCACCATTTTCCGCGAAGGCCGAAAATTCAAGCACCCTTCGTGAGCTGTTTCGATGCCTTCGAATCCGAAACTCACCAACTCCACGCAAAATTCTTCAGGTTCGTAACTGTGCGTCTGAATCTCGACATCATAGTCTGAGTGTTGAAACAAACAGCGTGAGATCAGATCGCGGTAGATTCGCTGTCGATAAGAGATTGGAACAGTTTCCTCGGTCAGGTCGCTAATTGCTTGAAGCACATTTTTTGCCATGTTGCGGCGTGGAGGTTCTTGATATTGGCGGTTTAGAATTTCCCGTACACCAGTCAATACCAAACGTTCGGGCTCGTCCCGCCGGGAATCGTCAGTTGCACTGTTCGAGTAGGAACAGTAAGCTTTCTTGACTGCGCCCTGAGTAGTCCAAGCGGGCCAGTTAGTTGAAAAACTTCTGACCAGTTCGCTCTTTAGTGTCGACCTTAAGCTTTCCGGAACCAGAGCTTCAAGGCCAAAACTATCAAGCAGTCTAAATAGATAATATAGCCGCCCATTCGATCCGTAGACTAGAGAGTTTGGCTCTATTAGGCTGCGCTCAAAGAGCAAGTGTCGCCACCAAGCTTTGCCAGCGAACGTAACGTATAACCTTCCACCCGGCTCTAGAACACGAGCAAATTCGCTCAGTGATTTTTTCACATCCGTTACAAAAATTACGCCATTGCAGAAAATCGCGTCAAATTCACCATCATCAAACGGAAGCTCTTCGTTTGCCGCGATCTGCGTCTCGATACATCCGTTGAATCTGTCGACAATCCCCTCGAGAATTGCTAGGCGCTCCTGATCCACCTCAGTTGCTACGACTGACTCAAACCGCTCAGCCAGCGCCAGTGTCCAATTTCCCATTCCGGCGCCTGCATCCAGAGCTCTCCTGCCGGTGAGGCCAACTTGATCAACGCGGCTTATGTAGTATCGGCGACCTCTCGAAACCTGGAGGTGAATCCAGTCGTTCAAGTGCGGGATGTCAAAACTTTTCGCATAGGACATCCATTCCTGATCGCTAAACTTAAACCGGGGCAAGCCGCTGCGCCTCTTCAATTGCGGTGTCCATATCCAATGACTGCCAGCTAAGGCCCGCATATTTTTGATTGGCAATTTCATAGCTGTCAGCGACACGGGTTTCCCCACCAAGTTCAAGCGTCACCTGGGTGTTCTCGCTTATTTGAACCGCCATACCCTCAAAATCTCTCCAATCCAGATCCAACGTTACAGGACCTACGGACGCACTTTTCTGCAGCTTAATGAGGATATGATTTTTGCGGTGCACCAGGCTCCAAGGCTTACACATCGAAACGAATGCGTGACTGAGAAGCCGTGAAGTCGTTGTAAACAACGTTCGGCCATCGCCTTGTTCCGCCGATGCTCGCGCGAGCGCTTCGTGTACTGACGTGGGGATGTCACCGAAACTGGCGGCAACCGGGCCGCCCTGCCGGTCACGTTTGACTCCAAGATGGGTGTATAGAATGGAATACCCATCATCCGGTCCATCCAGGACTCTATGCAATGCATTTCCAAGTTCCGCTCCATCGGGATCGACGTTCGTATCAGTACGTCGAAATCGCAAGATGGGAACGCCATCACGAGACACTTGCGTTACGAAAAGCTTGTCAAGCTGCTCCGAACTGCCCAGCTCTTCCCCAGCGCAAGGCGGAAAACTCACGACATCTCGTGCACGATCCACGTCGGTCCAGAAGAAACGCACCCCATGTCCAACAGTAAGGTCAAGGTGATAACGGTCAGAAGCTGGCACATCGCCCATGGGATACTCTAACCATGGCGTACCTGGCGTTGCCCACTTACCCCCGATGTTCTGATAATCGTCCGTGGTCCCGTGATTCGAATAGACGCGTATACGAGCATCCTCGGCAGCCGATTCACGATAACATCGTTCAATCATGTCACGATTGACGCGAAAACCGCAGCCGTTTCTGACGCCTACGAAACTATGTAGAGTATCGAGCAATCCGGCACGCATAAGATGAAATGCGGCATCTGCTTGTGGGGTGCGACTGAAATCTTTGTTAAAAATGTGCCAAGTGACTTCTGGGTCGCCAAAGAACCAAAAACTAAAACTTGTTTCCAGCCCGTGGTTTGCGAACATCCGAAAGAGCTGAATTTGCATTGGCCAGGATGTGAACTCGACATCACTATTGATTGCAACCATGCGCTTGTACGGAGGTGGAAACGCAAGCGGAGTGACAGTGCTGGTTGAAGCACTTCGATTTAGAATACTTCCGAGCTGATGAAGGATATTTTTTCGCAATTTTACCAAATTGGGATATTTACTTAGCTACAATTGAGGAACGTCGTCTAACCGGAGAGGCTTTTTCAAGCAGCTCGATCTCAACAGGCACAATCGCGTTTAGCAAACCGAATGATATCGGACGCGTTAGATTTACTTTGAACAGCGCAGCCGCGATTCGCCGATCGTAAACATCTGAAGGTGGGCAGTTGTTCCAATCGAAGCTGTTCGTTGCGAAAACATTAAGTTCATAGTCACCCGCTCCGAACGGATTTGGGTCAAAGCGAAATCGAACCTCGACGTCACCAACGTAATCTCTGACATTGCGGTCATTCATCCCGCTCGGTTGGTAGAAGACGTAGGCGCCATCAGATCTGATAATGTTTATGCCGAAATTCACACCATCCAATTGATGTTTGATGTTGGCTTTAATGACAACGTCAAAAGGCTTTAATTCATCTACAGATATGACGGGCCGTCCGTCGGAAAGTATGGCAACGTCAGTAATTTCGACTGGCTTTTCCTCTGAACGACTACGAAGCTCTTTGGAAATTTTCTCTGCTGTCTCCTTCGTTGGGAGTTCGACTTCTCCGTAAAACTCGATTTTGTTCACACCCTCTCGATTCTTCGTCTCGAGAACCGTATCCAAAAGCTGCCATTTTTTCTTTGATTGGTTTACGAAATCGGCGGTCAACACCTCTTGCTCACCCAATGAAGTCACCGACAGAGTGAGTTTGACACTGCATGTCGTGCCATTTGGGTTCCTGGGCCGTTTGAGAAGAATGTGACCGCCATCCTTGGAGCCCGTTCGCGGCAGTAACAGGCGTGATCGCCGTCCTTCCAGGTCATAGAGGCGGCCCCATTCACAAGATTCCAGATCCAGTGAGGCCTCGATGCCTTCCTCTCGGAGGTCAACCATTCCGAGCGGTACCTCAATTTTTCGGTCATCAACCTCGATCGCAATATCGTGCACATAGTGTGTTTCCGTGATCCTGGGGTTTTTGTTCTTGGCCCGAATGCGAATTCGCATAAGATCTGCTTCGTCGATGTCTTCAAATAGGAGCTTTCCCCGCATTGCCTCGCGTCGGCGACGGTTGCCTTCGCGCAAAGTTTCGTCTTGCTGACGCATCATATCTTCTTCATATGCGCGTACGACGGTTTCTACCGGACCTCGCTTTCTTATTTCACCGTTTTCAATCCAGATGCAGCTGGTACACATCGATCTGACAGCTGAAACATCATGGCTGACGAACAGGAGAGCCTTGCCTCGATTGCACATCTCTTTCATTCGGCGCGCTGCTCGTCCGGCGAAATAGCCATCGCCGGCACCGAGTACTTCGTCAACGATCAAAATCTCAGGATCCAACGCGGTCGCTATTGCGAAGGAGAGCCTTGCGCTCATCCCGGCGCTGTAAGTTTTGACGGGCTGATAAATGAAGGGTCCGAGGTCAGTAAAATCAATAATGTCCTCGATTATCTCAGGTATTTTTCTGGCGTCGGCACCCTTTAATTGGAGGTTAAACTTGATATTCTCAAGACCGGAGTCATTTGCATTCCACGCAGGCACCAAACTCAGAAGAGAGTAGATTTTACCATCAACGGTAACGTCGCCAGATGTCGGCTTTAATACGCCGGCGATGATCTGAAGGAGTGTGCTTTTCCCAGCGCCGTTGGGACCGATGATCCCTATTCGTTCACCTTCTCCAACCTGCAGTGTAATGTTGCGCAAAGCCCAGAAACTGTCGTGATATACACGGCCAAACAGCGCTTCCTTTAACATGTCAATTGGTTTGTCGTATATCGAATAGGACAGACTGACGTTGTTAACGGTGATCACTGGCTCAGTCATAGCGCATTTCCAAACATCGGTTTCAGGCGTTGGAATACTCGGAATCCGAAGGACAAACTCAATAGCATAACTACAGTTGCAACAACCCAAGCTTCAGGATGCTCGATGCGGCCAAAATAAAGAGCGTCCTGGTAACACCAGATAAGGTAACTGAAGGGATTCAAGTAGATGATAGGTTTGAACATGTCTGGAACCCATGCAGGTAAATATATAATTGGTAAAACATACATTCCTGCAATGACGAAGAGGGTCATAATGTCTTTGACATCGCGCACGAAGACGGAAACAGCAGAAAGAGACCAACACAAGCCGAGCAATGTCCCTATGTGGATGAACAATGCGATCGGTATAAGTGTATAAGTCCATAGTAGGTAATGATATGTATACAATTGATAGGAAAAGATAATGATCATTCCGACCGACCAAAAAACCATTGAGAGAATGATTTCCTTGATTGGGAATATTTCGGGGGGAAAACTGAATTGTTTCACAAGGTTGGCATTTCCGATTACAGATGTTGCTCCTGTTACCAGAACAGCGCTCATTGATAGCCATGGAACGAGACCAGATAGAAGATAAACTGTGTAATCGCGCGGAAGTTCTACCGTTCCGCCAATTTTTTGTTTAAATACAACTCCGAATATAAATAGAAATACCAGCATCAAGAATAGGGGGTGCAAGATATTCCATATGAATCCTAGAAATTGCCCGGAATAGCGCGACTTTAGGTCGTGTCCCGCGAGGACGATCGCCATCTTTAGGTTGTTGGAAAGAACGCCGACTGTGCCCTTTAGCGAACTAATATGGCGCACAGGGTCTAGCAACAGCGCAAGTATCGCAAACCCGCGCCTAAGGACCGCAACCATCACAAATACGCCTCGCACCATTGTTCCAGGTTCAGCAGAGACCAGATAAGCAACCGCCGGTTTTCGCGACCTTCCAGGTGATCGTCAACCATTCCTGTAACGGCCTTGCGATCAAGAAACTCGTAAATACGCGCCTTTTTGTTCATAAGACGACGACGCACATAGTCGATGCTTTCGCCCTTGAACCAGCTCGCATCCGGAGCTGAAAACCCTTGCTTCTCGCGCTCGGCAATGCTGTCGGGGATATGACGTGCCATCATTCGCCGCAATATCAGCTTTCCGTCACGTGTTTTGTCAAAGTAGCGTTGCGCCTTTCCGCCGGGCTCGTTTTCGTTCAGGCGAATGACCTCGGTGAGGTTTCCAAGCTTCAGGCGGGTGGGTAGGCGAGTTGCGAAATCTACAAGATCGTTATCCAGAAATGGAACTCGGTTCTCCAGGCCGTGCGCCATGGCCAGCTTGTCGTCAACGATCAGAAGGCCATTGAGAAAGGTCTTCGCTTCGAAATATAGCGAATGGTTCACATAGTCTTCCGGTCTTGTGAGTTGTTCGGAATGTTCGCGAAAGACACCCCGAAAAATCTCCTTCGGCGAACTCGCCATTTCGTCCGACCACACGGGCGCCATGATTTTCGACAGCGTCTTGCCCGGTACGAGGCGTTGCCAGAAATCGTAATACTTGTTGACGTAATGCTGGAAATCATCGTTCACCACGGCGCGGTAGTATCGCCACGGATAACCTGCGAACAACTCGTCTCCGCCGGTGCCCGAAAGTACAACCTTTACAAACTTCGATGCCAAAGATGCCGCATAAAAGTTTGGATAGGATTGGCCGACCCGCGGTTCTTCAAGGTGCCAAGCTAGACTTGGCAGGGCGCGCTCCATATCCCCGGCTTTGAGCACCATCTCGTAGTGTTCAGTTTTGAACAGATATGACATGTGCTCCGCCTTTGCGCGCTCATCAAAACCAAGTTCAACGCCGGACGCCGAACTGAGATCAAACCCCACCGTGAATGTGCGCATATAGGGCAATTGTGTTGCAGCAAGCGCCGTAATCGAACCTGAATCCATTCCACCGGAAAGGTACGATCCAACTTCGACATCGCTAATCAGTTGGCGGCTTACTGCCTGTTGGAAGAGGCTATCGAGCTCGTCGAGCAGCTCCGCGTCATCGGTGTCACCTTCTGGTTCTTGAAAATGAAAATCCCAAAATCGCTCTGGAGTGACGGGTTCATTACCGAGTTTAACCTGCAAGAAACTTCCCGCAGGCAGCAGTTTGACCGCGTCGAAGAGCGTGCTGTCACTGAAAAAGTTCTGGAACGTTAAATACTCGCCAAGACCCTCTATGCTTATACGCGGAACAAATTCGGGGGCTCCTTTGAACGCCTTGATTTCCGACGCAAAAAGAAAACTGTCGCCAACTTCGGTGTAATAAAGCGGCTTAACACCAAACCGGTCGCGAACGAGCGTCAGGATACGTTGGGCGGTATCCCACACAGCGAACGCGAACATTCCATTGAACTTGTAGAGGGCGGACAAACCCCATTCAGAAAATGCGGCCAATAAAACCTCGCCATCTCCAGTGGAATGGAATTGGTGGCCGCGTGTGCTGAGTTCAGCCTTCAGTTCCTGAAAATTGTAGATCTCTCCATTGTATGTGAGGACATGACGGCCATCTCTCGTGACCATTGGCTGGCGGGCGGCATCGGAAAGGTCAATAATTGAAAGGCGGCGATGCCCAAGGCCGACAGGACCGTCGCAATACTGCCCTTCGCCATCGGGTCCGCGATGCGCGATGATTTCCGTCATTGCTTTTAGCGCAACGGCGGAGGCAGGACGCCCATCGCGATGCAATATGCCTGCGATTCCGCACATCCATCAAAACCCGGTTCTAATGTTCAAACTTGAGGTCAAATTTGTGCTTTTGTCCGGCGCTGTTCGACTTGTTCGATGTGAGCGCGCCGCCATTCAATCAGGCGGGCCAATCCATCATCGAGATCTATTGCCGAATTGAAGTCAATTTCTTCCCGAGCCAGGACGGGGGATCCTATGCGATTACGTACGAGGGTTGCCTGGCTTCGCGGTGCATAATTGATTTCTTGGTTGGAACCGGTGAGATGAAGCAGTTTCTCGGCAATTTCCTTGAGAGAGGTGCGTTCACCTGTTCCCACGTTGTAGAAATTGTCGGACGCATCCGCTTTCATTGCGCAGATGTTTGCGCGGCCGCAATCTTCAACTGCCACAAAATCGAAAGCCTCGGATCCGTCGCCAAATATCGTTGGGCCCTCGCCACGATCGATTGCGTCCAGCATTTTCATGATCACCGCAATATATGCACCACGATAATCCTGCCGAGGCCCGTAGACATTCATGTAACGCAGGCCCACATAGTCGAGGCCGTAGCGATGGTGATACGCCCTTGCCATTGCCTCGCCACAAATTTTGGTCGCACCGTAGAAGTTCTTATTGTTGAAGGGGTGGTTTTCGGTCATCGGCTCCTCAACAGCATCTCCATAGACCGAGGCGGACGAAGACCAGACCAAGCGCTTTACGCTATTTCTGACGCATGCGTCGAGCACATTGAATGTTCCATTGACGTTCACATCGAATGCAGATCGCGGAAAGTCATGGCATTGAAGTAGCCACAGTGCGGCGAGGTGAAACACGCCGTCTGCTTCTTTTAGCGCGGCATCAAGGATATCTGTTTGGGTGATGTCGCCGCCAGCTTCGAATATTTTGACTCTGGGGTCTTTCAAGGCGTCTTCGAGATTTTCCATCGTGCCGCGAACGAAGTTGTCGTACACGACGATTTCCGCGACGTCCTCCTGGGTGAGGAGGTCTACGACATGAGAACCGATCAGCCCAGCTCCTCCAATTACAACCACACGCCTGCCTTTGAGTTCCACGTCCGTAATTCCTGTTTTCTGTTGGAGCTTTCCAAGCTACCGCAGTCCGGGTGACGTGTGGCCACCAGACCTGATCTTGGAAGAGATGAGCCGCGCCAAATTGGCTGCGCGCCTTCAGTAAAACTTGATGACGATTATCGGTCATGGTATGACTGCGGTCAAGAGATGAACGCGGTCATCAATTGACCGCCATATAGGAATTGCGGCAATGGACGCCGCAGGCAAGATGTTTTTTCCGATATGCCAGACGCATTGATTCAACGAAAGCGAGACGAGCGAGAACAGGAAATCGTCCTACGTTTGCTGGAAGAGGTGGCGTCTGATGAGGGGCTGTCCCAGGCAAGGTTCGCCCAACGGATCGGGATCGCCAAAGGATTGGCGAATTCGTATTTCAATCGTTGTCTGCAAAAAGGCTGGATCAAGCTTCGACAGGTTCCAAAACAAAGGTTTCTCTATTATCTGACACCCAAGGGTTTTGCTGAAAAAGCCAGCCTGACGGCTCAATTCCTGTCGGCCTCATACCAGTTCTATCGCGATGCGCGTTCGGATCTTGGCCAAGCCTTGCAGCATGCCGCCGCTGCGGGGCATACGCGTCTCGCGGTCCTTGGCGATGGCGAGCTTGCGGAAATCGCTGCGATTATATGCGACGAGTGTGGAATTGAGATCGTCGCATTTGTGATGCCGTCGAGCAAACGCAAGAGCGTTGCGGGGCATTCCGTCGT
Source organism: Hyphomicrobiaceae bacterium (assembly GCA_028066055.1). GTDB lineage: Bacteria > Pseudomonadota > Alphaproteobacteria > Rhizobiales > Methyloligellaceae > UBA2767. The sequence goes on along the minus strand of JALCBY010000005.1, from coordinate 142,864 downwards.
TTCGAGCTGGACCGATGTAGAGAGCGCCGACGGAGTACTGTTGGCAACCGTTGAAGATGCCAAAAAAATACATGGGAAATTTACGCGTAATTATCCGGAGGTCCCGGTTTATGTGCCCGGCCAGCTGGAAGCTCTGGTATGGGATAGGTAGTATGAAGCGTTGGTATGTGATCTACACGCAGGCTCGCGGGGAAGAGCGCGCACTCTGGCACTTGCGCAATCAAGGCTTTCATTGCTTCCTACCTCGGTTCCGTACGACCAAACGTCATGCGCGCAAGACGGATGTCGTACTTGAACCTTTGTTTCCAAGGTATATTTTTGCCCAGTTTGATCAGAGCAAGAAAATGTGGCGGTCAATCAATGGGACCCGGGGCGTCGTCCAACTTCTAACAGATGGAACGAGACCTCTGGCAGTGCCGGGTGAGGTCATTGATACATTACTCGCCGGATCCGATGAGAACGGAGTAGCATCGCTCACATCTTTAGGTGTCGTTTGGAAAGGCATGAAGGTACACGTTAAAACCGGACCATTTGCCGGACAGAAGGGTGAAGTGGCAGACGTTCTTACCAAGGGGCGAGACCGGGTTCTTGTTCTACTCAGCATGTTGGGCGTCGAAGCACGCGTTCCTCTACCGTCTTATGCTGTTGAGACAGCCTGACAAGGGAAATTTCTTGTCGGGAATACGCCTGGATTTGTATGGGTGCAAGTCACCCGTACTGCGGTAGCAATGAAAACATCGAATTCTTGTCACTAGTTTGCGTTGCCGTATGCTCGACCCAATACTCAATCTATTCCGAGGCGTCTTAAGCCATCTGATTCCCAACCTTAAACGCGATGGAACCTTGCGTCTCGGTCGGTACACGGTCGTATCCTCCAACAGATGGGATGTTCTTCGTAATCAGGCTGCCGAACTCGAGGGGCAAAAATCACTTCTGGGCTCAAAGAGTGAGAGCAAGCGAAGCGCCGTCTTCCTTCACAATGCGTACTATAATTTTCTCTATTTAGCTGAGGCTCTTCGCGAGCGCGGGTGGGATGCCATATCAGTGTGTGTCGAGGATCCCAAAAGTCCCAGCTACAATTTTTACCACGGTGAAGATCGAAATCTTTTCGATGCAGACCCGGATTGTTTTGCTCAAAACCTGTCGGATTTTCTCGGAGAAATCCCGCAGAGATTTCGGATGCTTCATTTCTATGGAATTGGCCGAATGGCATTGCATCCAGATCGGTTCGATGGATCCGGCCCACATCTGAATTTTGACCGCGTTCCGTGGGACTTTCTCGCATTCAAGAAGATGGGCATGAAGATCGGATACACGACGTCTGGCTGTAACGACGGCGTTGCACAATCGACTTTTAGAGAATGGAGCAATGGGTGTTGTGATCTTTGCGTTTTTCAGGACAATCCGCAGGTCTGCAGCGACAAGCGCAATCTGGCTTGGGGACACAAAATTGCAATGTTCGCCGACCTTTTCGCCACGGAAGGACTTGCTGCGTTGGATTATCAAGGTATCCAGCAATCCGTTCAGGTTCCACTCACGTCTGTATTGGACGCAGACATTTGGAGTCCCGACCTGAAGATACCTGAAAAATGGAGGATAGAGCGCGACGATGACGAAATGTTGGTGTTCCACTCCGTTGGAAATTTTGATCATCGTTCGAAAGGCAATCGCAACATCAAGGGAACCCACGCGATTGTGGAGGCAGTGAAACGGTTGCGCGACGACGGCCTTAAGGTCCAGTTAGAATTTCGGACCGGTATGCGGAACATCGATCTGCGTTTCATTCAAGCTCAGTGCGACGTCATAATTGATCAAATCGTCTTTGGGCGATACGGGTCGACGGCGCGCGAAGGGATGATGCTTGGAAAACCGGTTGTTTGCCGAATTGATCCGTCCGAGCCCGATGGTCGGGAAGTGCCGGCGCATCTTCTTGAGTGTCCAATCGTGAACGCCGAAGTGGATACAATCTATTCCGTGCTCAAGGATCTCTATTTCGACCCGGAACGGCGCACCAGACTGGGCAAGGCGAGCAGAAAATTCGCCCTCAAATGGCATTCAAAGGAGGCTGGTGCAGCGCGGTTCGAGGAGGTTTACGATCGCATAATGAGTGGCCAATCCGTTTCTTCATAATATTCGGAATTGTAAATCAATATAACAATTCATTATATTAAATTGAGACCTTTAAATATACTTCTATTATTTTGTGAAGCAGCAAGATCGACGGCAACGGTCGACGATCACATAGTATCACTGTGCGAAAATACAAAAAATAAAATAATTTCATGCGATTCAGTATTAATAAATTTTCTCAACATTGATTTTGATATTTTCGATGCCATAGTTTTTCATTATTCGATTGTGATATCTCGCGAGAACTACATAAGTAAGGGTCTCGAGGAAAAAATACGACTGCACAAAGGATTAAAGGTAGCGTTTCTGCAGGACGAGTACCGGTGGGTCGACAAGACCGCAGACGCAATGGAAAGGCTTGGCGTGACCGTGTTGTTTACGGTCGTAAATGAGGACGCCATCCGAGCCATTTACCGGCATCCCTGGATGCAAAATGTTCGCTTCGAACAGACTTTGACCGGCTTTGTTCCGGAACATTTGCTCGAACGGAGCGTGCCACCATACGAAAAAAGAAAAACCGATGTCGCATATCGGGCTAGAAAAGTACCCAGTTGGCTTGGTGGATTTGGTCAGGAAAAGTGGGAAATTGGTCAACGATTTAAAGAAGAATCCAAGAAATATGGATTGAGATGCGACATCGCATTTTCGGAAGCTGAGCGGATATATGGTGAGAAGTGGATCAAGTTCATTTCAGGCGCAAAGGCCGTACTCGGAACCGAAAGCGGGGCAAGCGTTATCGATTTTGATGACAAAATAAGGAATGCAGTCGAAGCATATGAAGCTCAGTGTCCGGACGTATCGTTCGAGGACGTTCAAAACAAGTGTTTCAAAGATCAGGATGGCGACGTCGTCATCCATGTAATTTCGCCGCGCTGTTTTGAAGCGGCCGCCCTGCGGACGCTGATGATACTTTATCCTGGAGAGTATTCGGGCGTCTTGGAAGAAGGGCGCCACTATGTGCCACTCGAAAAAGATCACTCAAACATGGATGAGGTCGTCGAAACCCTCCGAGATCCGAAGCGTGCTGGCGAGATAGTTGAAAATGCCTACAAGGAGATTGCCTCTTCCGGCCGCTGGACATTCGCGACTATGGTGGCACATTTCGACAATGTCATTCAGGAAGAAGCATTGGCGAGAATACCAAAAGAACAAATTGATGCACGACCCGTTCTAGAAAAAAAGGAGATTTCAGAGTGGCAAACGAAGATTAAATGGTATTCTTACATCTTAAAGTTGAAGCATTTAGTAATTCGAATTATTCAAATTGCATTGGGTAATGTCAGAAAAATTGTCAAATCACTGCCTGATCCAATCTATGATTTTGCTATTAAACCGCTTGTTCCATTTATCTACCAAGTAGAAAAACTCATCAGGAAATGGCTGCTGGGAAGCACGAGTTAGGTGCCTCCATCCCAAACATAAAGCTGTGTTTGTCACGCGCTTTGCCGACCAACACGATTAGTTACTCAGCATAGGTTCGATAAATGTGCGGAATCGCCGGAATAGTCGCGCTCAACGGAGCGCCGGTCGCCGGGCTTGAACGCAAGCTCGCGGTCATGGGCGAGCTTATCGCGCACCGCGGACCCGATGGAGACGGGAGCTGGAGCGCGCCGAACGGACGGGCCGGCCTCGCGCACCGGCGTCTGAGCATCATCGACTTGTCGGAGACCGGAGCGCAGCCCATGGCCGGCGAGAACGGGTCGGTCATCAGCCACAATGGCGAGGTCTACAATTATATCGAATTGCAGAAGGCGCTGAAGGATCATTGGCAGTTTCGAGGAACCTCGGACACGGAAGCGATATTGGCCGCCTACGCGCACTATGGCGATGCCTTGGTCGATCACCTGCGTGGCATGTTCGCTTTCGCAATTTGGGACGACAAGAAGAAGCGTCTGGTCGCGGCGCGCGATCGCTTCGGCATCAAGCCGTTTTATTACGCCATCGTCGACGGCACCTTCTACTTCGCGTCAGAAGCCAAGGCCTTGTTGCCGTTCCTGCCCGAAATCGAGACCGACAACGACGCGCTGGCGCAATATCTCACCTTTCAGTACGGCATCGACGATCTGACCTTGTTCAAGGGGATCCGCCAGCTCATGCCGGGACATATGCTTGTCGTTGAGAACGGTGAGATCAAAATCCGGCGCTATTGGGATGTGAACTACGAGGTCGACTGGGACCACTCGCCGCGATACTTCTTTTCTCGCTTGCGCGAACTGCTCGATGACTCGGTCGACGTTCACCTGCGGTCCGATGTTCCGGTCGGCGGTTACATGTCAGGGGGCATCGACTCCAGCCTCATCTCGATCCTGGCCGCCCGCACCAGCAATCAGAACCGCGACTTCTTCCACGGCCGGTTCACACAGTTCCCCGGCTATGACGAAAGCAACTATGCGCAAACAGCCGCGCAGGCGGCCAGCGGCCAGCTGCATACCATCGATATCACGGCGGCGGACTTCCAGGACAACATCTCCAAGGTCATCTATCACCTCGACTATCCTGTTGCCGGGCCCGGATCGTTTCCCCAATACATGGTGTCGGAACTGGCAAGCCGTCACGTGAAGGTCGTGCTTGGCGGCCAAGGTGGCGATGAACTGTTCGGCGGTTATGCGCGATATCTGGTGGCCTATCTGGAACAGTGCATCAAGGCCGGGCTGGAAGACACCTATCGGGAGGGGAATTTCGTCGTCACGCTGGAGTCGATTGTTCCGAATCTCGGCATTCTGCGCGAATACAAGCCCATGATCCGCCAGTTCTGGCGCGACGGCCTGTTCGAGGAACTCGACAAGCGCTATTTCCGCCTGGTTGATCGCTCAAGCGACATGGAAGATGAAGTGGAGTGGGACGCACTGGACAAGGACAGTGTATTCCAGCGGTTCGAAGCCATTTTCAACAACACCGCGAATGTCCGCGAGGAAGCGTATTTTGACAAGATGACCCACTTCGATTTCAAGTGCCTGCTGCCGGCATTGCTGCAGGTCGAAGACCGCATGAGCATGGCCCACGGCCTGGAAAGCCGCGTGCCGCTGCTGGATCACTCGGTCGTCGAGTTCGCGGCAACGGTTCCCGCCGACGTGAAATTCAAGTCGGGCAACATGAAGCATCTGATCAAGGTGGCTTTCGGCGATGTCCTGCCCGAGCAGCTGCTGACACGACGCGACAAAATGGGTTTTCCGGTTCCACTCAAGGAGTGGTTTTCAGGTGAGCTCAATGATTTCATTCGCGACACGTTCGGTTCCCAGTCCGCCAAGTCACGTCCTTTCATGCATTATGACCGGGTGCTTGATAGCTTTACGCAAGAGGCGAGATTCTCGCGCAAGACATGGGGCCTCCTGAGCCTCGAACTCTGGCATCAGATGTTCCATGATCGTGCCAGTGAGTGGAAAGCCAAGGCCGCGTGAACCCGTCCGCCAAAGCCACACAAGCCGAAATCGACGCCAGGAACGCGGCGTTCTGGGACGAGCTGTGCGGTTCGCAGCTTGCGCGTCAGCTTGGCGTAACGGACAACTCGCCGGAGAGCCTGAAGAAATTCGATGACTGGTACTTCGACTTCTATCCCTATCTTTATCGCCACATACCGTTTGCGGAAATGGCGGACAAGGCGGTTCTTGAGATCGGGCTTGGTTACGGCACGGTGGCGCAGAAAATCGCCGAATCCGGGGCCCTGTACCATGGGCTTGATATTGCTCAGGGTCCGGTGGCGATGGCGGCCCACCGCTGCACGCAAATCGGCGCCGAGAGCGTGGATGTGCGCCAGGGCAGCATCCTCGAGCCGCCGTTCGAAAAGGAGAGTTTCGACTGGGTGGTCGCCATCGGCTGCCTGCACCACACGGGTAATCTCGGGAATGCCATCGAGTCGGTCCATGGACTTTTGAAGCCGGGCGGACAGGCCATGATCATGGTCTACAACGCCGCCTCATACCGGCAGTTTGCGGTTGCTCCATTTGCGACACTAAAGCGCAAGGCCACCAGCCCATTCGTGGACTACACATCCTCGGCATCTAACGAGAAGGAGCGGGGGGCCTACGACGTGAATGTTGAAGGTGAGGCCGCGCCGCAAACAGAGTTCGTCACCAAATCCGAACTCCGGAAGCTGTGTGACGGTTTTGCCAGCGTCCGTATTCATTCTGAGAATATCGGCGCAGAGGGGCCGCTCAAATTGATCCCGCGCCGGACACTCTGCACCACGCTCGGGCCGATCGTCGGGTTGGACCTGTATTGCCGCTTGGCCAAATAACGGGTCTGGCCTACAAACCCGGGCGCCGGCGACACAAATCTTGAAGGGGATTACATGAAAGTCTTTATCAGTGGCGGGTGCGGACAGATCGGTTCGCATGTCGCGGAGATGCATCTGGAGCGCGGCGACGCCGTGCTGGCGATCGACAATTTCGATACCGGGCGGCGGATCCATCTTCCCGATGCGCACGACGAGCTCACCTTCGTGGAAGGGTCCATTGCGGACAAGGCGCTGATCGATCAACTGATCGGCGACTTCAAACCGGATGTGCTGGTTCACACCGCCGCCTCCTACAAGGACCCGGACGATTGGTACTCGGACACGCTGACCAACGCCGTCGGTGGCGTGAACCTCATCAAGGCGGCGAAGGCCAACGATGTCGGGCGGTTCGTGTACTTCCAGACTGCATTGACCTATGGCGTCAAGCCGTTGGAAAACCCGATAACGCTCGATCACCCGAAGAATCCCGGAAATTCCAGCTACTCAATCTCGAAGACGACGACTGAAGATTATCTGGAACTGTCAGGATTGGATTACGTGACGTTTCGCCTGGCCAACGTGGTCGGTCCGCGCAATGTTTCGGGGCCCGTGCCGATCTTTTACGAACGCCTCAAGGCTGGCAAGCAGTGTTTTGTCACGCCGGCGCGGCGCGATTTTGTCTTCGTCAAGGATCTTGCGCGGAACGTCGTGAAGGCCGCCGACGGAACCGGCCATGGGCCGTATCATTTTTCCTCTGGTAAGGATATCGCGGTCATCGAGCTCTATGATGCCATGGTGAAGGCGCTGAAGCTGAACGACTATCCTGAGCCGGACAAACGCCCGCTGGGCCAAGATGATGCACCTTCAATCCTTCTGGACCCGTCACGAACGATCGAGGATTTCGGACAGATCGACTTCACATCGATCGAAGAAACAGTCGCCGCAGCCGTTGCCTACTACGACGAATTCGGCGTTCACGGCGGCTACACCCACCTGAAGCACGACGAATAGTCGAACCGGTATTTCGAACATGCGAATTCTCATTACCGGCGGCGCGGGATGCCTCGGGTCAAACCTGATCGAGCGGTATCTCCCTCAGGGCCACGAGATCCTGGTTATCGACAATTTTGCAACCGGTCAGCGCGCGGTCGTTCCGGACGGGGTTGATGGATTATCGGTCGTAGAGGGCTCCATCGTGGATGACGCGTTGGTCAGGAAATGCTTTGCCGACTTCGAGCCGACGCACGTCATCCATTCGGCGGCCGCCTACAAGGATCCCGACGACTGGGGCGAGGACGCGGCGACGAATGTGACGGGGTCGATCATCGTCGCCCGGGCCGCGGAAGACGCTGGCGTCAGCAGGCTGATCAATTTCCAGACAGCCTTGACCTATGGTCGCCCCGACCAAGTGCCGATACCCGAGACCGCACCGTCGCGTCCATTTACGAGCTACGGGATTTCAAAGACGGCTGGCGAGGAGTTCATGATGATGAGCACGGTGCCAACCGTTTCTCTTCGGCTTGCAAACATTTCAGGACCCCGGCTGGCGATTGGGCCGATCCCGACTTTCTACACGCGTCTGAAAGAGGGCAAGTCCTGTTTTTGTTCGGACACCAAGCGCGATTTTCTCGATATGGAAGATTTCTTCTCCGTCATGGACGCTGTCATGCAGGAGGATGCGCCCACGGGCGTGTTCAATGTCTCCACTGGTGAGGGCAAATCGATCAAGGATGTGTTCGACGCCGTCGTCACCTATCTCGGTGTCGAACTGGAAGGCGAGGTGCCGATCGTGCCGCCGGGCGATGACGACGTACCCGAGGTCGTTCTGGATGCCGGGAAATCGGAACGCGAACTCGGCTGGACTGCCAAGATCGGTTTCGAAGAAACCATCAACCGCATGCTCGCCTGGTACGACGCCCATGGCGTGTCAGCGGTCTACAGCCATCTGAAGGCGCCGGATGCGGCCAAAGCATGATCGCGCCCATCATGGGTGTTCAGGACAAAAGCAGAGAATTGATGACAGGATCTGATTTCAAAGGCGCTAACCTGCTGATCGTTGGAGGCGCGGGTTTCGTCGGTTCAAACCTGGCGCACATACTTGTCGAGCAGGGACCGGAGAAGCTTGTCATCGTCGATAACCTTCTGTCGGCGGACACGGTCAACCTGCCCGACCACAAAGCCGTGGATTTCCGCTTCGGATCGATAACCGATGACAGGATCTTGCGTGATCTTCCCAATGATCTGGACTTCGCGTGGCACCTGTCCTGCTATCACGGCAATCAGTCGTCGATTGCCGATCCCATTGCAGATCATGACAACAACACACTGACGACGCTCAAGCTGTTTGAGCGGCTCAAGGATATCGAGGGTCTTAAGAAGGTCGTCTATGCAGCTGCCGGGTGCGCGGTTGCAGAGAAGACGTATAATGATGCCGAGGCGACCAAGGAGGATGCTCCGGTCTCGCTCCATCACGACAGTCCATATTCAATCTCGAAGATTATTGGTGAGCTCTACGGCAACTATTACTTTGCGCGGCACAATCTGCCGATTGTGAAAGCGCGCTTCCAGAACGTCTACGGACCGCGTGAGATTCTGGGAGCCGGTCGGTGGCGCGGGACACCCCACACGGTTTGGCGCAATGTGACACCGACATTTGTTTTCCGTTCGCTCATGGGCGAAGCGCTGCCACTGGACAATGCGGGCAACACAAGCCGCGATTTCATTTTCGTCGAGGATATGGCCCGTGGTCTTATGGCGTGCGCCGCGCGGGGCGAAACGGGCGAGATCTACAATCTGGCATCGGGCCGGGAAACGACCATCCGGGAGTTAGCGGAAACGATCAATCGCCTGACCGGCAATGAGACGCCTGTCGAGCTAAAACCTGCGCGTGACTGGGACCGGTCCGGGCGCCGCTTCGGCGATCCTTCCAAGGCGCGCGAAAAGCTCGGCTTCGAGGCTGATGTGAAAATCGAGGATGGGCTGGAACGTACGGTCGCGTGGACGCAGGACAACCTGCCGGAGATCAAGCGCTGCATGCGCCAGCATGTCGCGTATCTGCCTGAAGTACGACAGTATCTGGGCGATTGAGTCCGCGGATAATTTCAATGACGAAACGCATTCTGAGTGTTGTCGGCGCACGGCCACAGTTCATCAAGGCGGCGGCTCTTAGCCGGGTTTTTCTCGAAGCGCCTGATTTCGAGGAGGTTCTGGTCCACACCGGTCAGCATTTCGATGACAACATGTCTGCGGTCTTCTTCGAAGAACTGGCGATCCCAAAGCCCGGTTACAATCTCGACATACACGGCGGTGGACACGGGCAGATGACCGGCAGGATGCTGGAGGCGATCGAGACGGTTGTCGAACAAGAGAAACTCGATTCGGTGCTTGTGTATGGCGATACCAACTCCACGCTTGCCGGGGCGCTAGCAGCCGCGAAGCTGCATATTCCGGTCGTCCACGTAGAGGCGGGTTTGCGCTCTTTCAATCGCCGGATGCCTGAGGAAATCAATCGTGTGATGGCTGATCATTTGAGCGCCGTTCTCCTCTGCCCGACCCGCGAAGCCGTTGCCAACCTGGCAAACGAGGGCGTCACCAAAGGTGTCTATCAGGTTGGAGATGTCATGTACGATGCGACGCTGTTTGCGAAGCAGGCAGCCGAACGGTCACTTGGGATCCTGGACCGGCTTGATCTGGAGCGGGATGGCTACAGTCTTTGCACAATTCATCGTGCCGAAAACACTGACGATGGCGCGCGTTTTCGGCGCGTTTTGGAGTTTCTTGAGGCGGCGGCGGTGGATGGACCGGTGGTCTTTCCCATTCACCCACGTACGCGGCAGACGCTTGAGCGTCACGATCTGAATCCGAAACGGGTCAGACTCATCGATCCGGTTGGGTATTTCGACATGCATCGGTTGTTGTCGGGCGCACGCCAGGTGTTCACCGATTCAGGTGGGTTGCAGAAGGAAGCCTATTTCCACCGCGTGCCATGCGTGACGCTGCGCGATGAAACGGAATGGGTGGAAACAGTGGAAGCGGGCTGGAACCGTTTATGGACATCGGATGCCTATCAGCCCCGTGCCGAGATTTCCGACTATGGCGACGGGAAGGCTGCTCAAAAAATTGCAGATGTTCTTCGAGAGGAACTTGCGTGACGAATAGACCTACCCGAACAAAACATGCTACGCAGCCGCCGGTCTTGGCCGTTTTCGGGCGGGGATTGTTTTTTGTACATGACGGATGTCGAGTTTGACGGTGAATACGGTAGATCAAACTATGCATAAGTCGCCAACGACAGCGCAGGCGTCTTTCATTGAGAAGGTCACAGACCGCAGCGCATGTATCGGCGTGATCGGGCTCGGCTATGTCGGGCTTCCGCTCATTCTCGGTTTCCACAGCAGGGATTTCCGGATCTTGGGGATCGATGTCGATCAGGAGAAGATCGACGCGCTTGAAGCGGGGGAGAGCTACATCAAGCATATCCCGGATGACCGCATCAAAGGACTTCAGGATAGAGACCGCTTTGCCGCGACCACAGACTTCTCACGGTTGCCGGAAGCCGATGCGATCCTGATCTGCGTGCCGACACCGCTGACGCGCCATCTCGAACCAGAAATGGCCTACGTCGTGTCCACGGCGGAAGCGATGGCGCCGCATTTGAAGGCTGGCCATCTGATCATTCTTGAATCCACAACCTATCCCGGCACGACCCGAGATCTGATGGTGCCAATTCTTGAGAAGGGAAGCGGCTTCAAGGCCGATGAAGATTTTTTCGTTGCCTATTCTCCGGAGCGTGAAGATCCCGGCAACCCGGAATTCGAGGCGCAGACAATTCCCAAGGTCGTCGGTGCGGCCGTCCCGGAAGCGCTTGAGATGGCGAAAGAACTTTACGGTACGTTGGTGCCGAAGGTCGTGCCGGTCTCTTCGCCCGAGGTGGCCGAGGCGGTCAAGCTCACCGAGAACATTTTCCGCGCTGTCAACATCGCGATGGTGAACGAACTCAAGGTGATTTACGGGGAAATGGGTATCGACGTCTGGGAAGTAATCGATGCGGCGAAGACAAAACCATTCGGATTTATGCCGTTTTATCCGGGCCCCGGGCTTGGTGGGCACTGCATTCCGATCGATCCCTTTTATCTGACGTGGAAGGCGCGCGAGTATGGTTTGTCGACGCGCTTCATCGAGCTCGCCGGCCAGATCAACCGCAACATGCCGCTGCATGTCGTCAATACACTTCGCGACGCGCTCAGCGCGCGCCAGCAGGCGGCACTGACCGGAGCACGCGTGCTGCTCGTCGGCATCGCCTACAAGAAGAATGTGGATGACATGCGCGAGAGCCCGTCTTTGACCCTCATCGATCTATTGGAAGAGCGGGGCGCGCAAACCGATTATTTCGATCCCTATATCCCTGAAATTCCCCAGACCCGCGAGCATGCAAATCTGGCAGGGCGTAAATCGGTTCCCCTCGACCCGGACGGACTCAAATCGTATGACGCGGTGCTGATCGCCACCGATCATGATGATGTGGACTACGGCATGATTGTCAAACATGCCTCTCTTGTGGTCGATACCCGCAATGCCTGCGCACGCGCCGGTCTTTCGGGCGGCAATGTCTTGAAAGCATAAAGGCGCGCCGGTAATGCAGGACGATCTCGTTTCTCCCCAGACAGATACCCAATCATCGGCCGCTGCCGTAAGGGCCGCAGTTGTCGGCTGCGGCGGTTGGGGCAGGAATCTGGTGCGCAACTTTGCCGAGCTCGGTGCGCTCGAGGCGATTGTGGAGCCGAACCCGGAGACCGCGCAGACGCTTGCCGATCAGCACGGCGGGCGCATTATGGAACTCGATGCCGCATTGGGCGATCCCGACATCGATGCCGTGGTGATTGCCGCACCGGCCGTTCATCACTATACGCTGGCAAAACAGGCGCTCGAGGCGGGCAAACATGCCTATGTGGAAAAACCGCTCGCGCTGGAAAGTGCTCAGGCCGAGGAATTGTGCGAACTCGCCGAACGTCTCGACCGCCGCCTCATGGTCGGACACCTGCTCCAATACCATCCGGCGTTTCTGAAGTTGAAGGAGTTGGTGCAGGACGGGCAATTGGGCCGTTTGCAGTATGTTTATTCCAACAGGCTCAATCTCGGGAAAATCCGGCGTGAAGAAGACATCATGTGGTCTTTTGCGCCGCACGATATTTCGATGATCCTGTCCTTGGTCGGTGCAGAGCCGGACGCGGTGGATGCGGTGGGTTCCTACCATCTTCATGACTCGATCGCGGATGTCACAATGATGCATCTGGGCTTTCCCAATGGCGAGCGCGCGCATGTATTTGTGTCCTGGCTTCATCCTTTCAAAGAGCAAAAGCTGGTCGTGGTCGGCAATGACGCGATGGCGGTCTTCAACGATGGTGAAAACTGGGATCGGAAGTTGATCCTTTACCCGCACAAGGTGGCGTGGAAGGGCAATGTTCCAACACCCAACAAGGCTGATGAAAAGCCTATCCCCCTGGAGGAGGCGGAACCGCTCAAACTGGAATGCCAGCACTTTCTCGACTGCGTCAAAGACGGGAAGACGCCGCGAACCGACGGACGTGAAGGCGCGCGCGTCTTGAGTGTTCTGACGGCGGCGAGCCGGAAGTTGAAACAGGTGCGGGAGAAGACCGTGGGTTCTGAAGCCAGATCGGAGAGAGGTCGTGTCTCAGGTGAGCATCACGGCGTGATGATCCACGAATCGGCCTATGTGGACGATGGCGTGACGATTGGCGAAGGCACACGCATTTGGCACTTCTCCCATATCCTCAGCAACGTCTCGATTGGGAAAAACTGCAGCTTCGGCCAGAACGTGGTTGTCGGCCCGAATGTCACGATCGGCGATACGGTGAAGATCCAGAACAATGTATCCGTCTATGACGGTGTGACGCTGGAGGACGGCGTGTTCTGCGGACCCTCATGCGTTTTCACCAATGTGAACAATCCCCGCTCAGAGATCGTGCGGAAGGACGAATTTCTGAAAACGCGGGTCGGGAAAGGTGCCAGTATCGGTGCCAATGCCACGATCGTCTGCGGGCACACCCTTGGCGAATATTGCTTCATTGCCGCCGGTGCCGTGGTCGCGAACGACGTACCTGCCTTTGCGCTGATGGCCGGAGTGCCGGCAAAACGGATTGGCTGGATGAGCCGGGCTGGTGCCAAGCTCGGCCCAGACCTCACCTGTCCCATTGATGGAACCCGATATAAGGAGCTCGGCGATGACCACCTCGCTGTCGAAGATGCCTGAACCCGAAACACAGCCGCAGCCGCTGGCGTTTATTGATCTCGCCGCCCAGCAAGCGCGCATCCGCCCTCAACTGGACGAAGCGATTGCGCGGGTGCTCGATCATGGCAAGTACATCATGGGTCCCGAAGTGCGGGAATTTGAGGCAAATCTGGCGGGTTTCTGCGGTGCGGAGTACGCCATATCCTGTTCCAGCGGCACCGATGCCCTCCTCATGGTGCTGATGGCCAAGGATATCGGGCCGGGTGACGCGGTAATCTGCCCGGCCTTCACCTTTACCGCCACGCCGGAAGTGATCGCGCTTCTCGGTGCTACTCCTGTCTTTGCGGATGTCCGCGAAGACACGTTCAATCTTGACCCAGACGGATTGGAAGACGCCGTCAGTGCGGCGAAAGAGGCGGGTCTCGCGCCGAAGGCGATTGTCGCCGTCGACTTGTTCGGGCTGCCGGCGGACTATGATGCGATTGAAAAGTTTGCTGACGACAATGGTCTTTGGGTGTTGGCTGATGCTGCGCAAGGGTTTGGCGCTGTCTACAAGAACCGCAAGGTTGGCAAGTTCGGCCTCGCGACCGCCACCAGTTTCTTTCCGGCCAAGCCGCTCGGGTGTTACGGCGACGGCGGGGCGATCTTGACCGATGATGCCGGCCTCGCCGCCGATCTGGACAGCATTCGGGTACACGGGAAAGGGACCGAGAAGTACGACAACGTGCGGATCGGCATCAACGGCCGGATGGATACTATTCAGGCGGCTGTTCTGATCGAGAAACTGAAGATTTTCACTGACGAAATCGAGGCGCGCGACAAGGTTGCGACAAACTATTCGGCGGCACTGGCGGGCAGCAACGGCCTCTCCGTTCCAGTCGTGCCGGATGGTTTGACGTCGGTCTGGGCGCAGTACACGCTGCGAGTTCCCTCGGAGAGGCGGGATGGGCTGGCGGCGGCGCTTAAGGCAAAGGGCGTCCCAACGGCGGTCTACTACCCCAAGCCCCTTCATCATCAAACGGCGTACCGGGACTATCCCGTTCCGGCGGGTGGCCTTGGTGTTTCCGAACGGCTCGCGACTGAGGTTTTGAGCCTGCCAATGCATCCCTACCTTGATGACGCGATGCAGGACCACGTTGTGAAATCCCTCATCGGCGCGCTGTAGCCCGGCGCCACGCCATGTCGTCGACGGAGAGCAAACTACGAACGCTCGCCCTGACGCTCGTCTATCCGCATCGCGCGGCTTACTTCGATGATTGGGCAGATTGCCTGACGTCGTCGAAGTACTTCTCCACTGAGATCTGCAACATTCTGGACCTGGAGGCGTCTGCGCTTTCCGGCAAGCTGGAGAATTGCGACCTGGTCGTGCTCCTGCACAGCTGTCTTGGTGACACGACCAAGGACATCAGGCGCTTGCGCAACGTGTTGGGCGGCCGGAAGAAGGCGCGGCTGGTCGCCTTCATCGGCAATGAGTTCAACTCGCCCTACGCGCCGATGGCGGAGAAACTGGCACTTCTTGACGTCTGCCGTCCGGACATCATCGCCACCCAGCTTCTCAAGGAGGCGGGGGATTTTCTGTATCGCGATATTGCCTCAAGCGTGGTTGCGCTGCCCCACGCACTCAATCCGGATGCCTATTCTCCTGGACCGCCTCACAAGAAACGAGAATGGGATATCGGTGTTCGAAATTTTCGGTATTCGCCACTTCTGGGCGACCAGGAGCGCAACCGGATCATCGACTACTTTGCAGACAACGCCGTCGCGCATGGGTTGAGCGTCGATATCGATTTCGAGAAACGGTTTGTGAGAGAGGATTGGGCCAAATATCTCGCATCGTGTCGTGGAACCGTTTCGAGTGAAGCCGGCAGCTGGTATCTCGATCGCGACGACGCGCTCATGCGAAAAGTCTTTGAATATGTGAAGGCGAACCGTTCAGGCTTCACGTTGGATGACGATACGCCATTACGCCATCTGGTTCGTCGTCTGCCTCTTCCTGTGAAGTCTGCTCTGAGTTGGGTGTTGCGCCGCGGTCCAGTGAAATATGCAGCGTTTCAGGACGCCGAGCTTGATTTCGACGAGCTCAACGAGTTGTTCTTCAAGCACGCCGCGCGGTGCCCGGCATACTCAAAGGCCATAAGCTCCCGTCATTTCGATGCGATCGGCGCCAAGACTTGCCAGATATTGTTAAGGGGCCGCTACAACGACATTCTCGAAGCGGACAAACACTTTCTCTCCGTCATGCCTGATCATTCAAACCTGCCGGACATCATTGACCAGTTCAAGGATCCTGCAATTCGCCAGCGCGTGACAGATGCGGCATACGAGCTCGCCATGGACAGGCACACCTATGCTCATCGTGCGGCCGCACTTCACGAAGCGCTGCAAAGCGCCTAGCTGCGATAACCCAGCGCCACCCAGTAAGGCGGTTCATCCCGAAAACAGATATCTTTCAATCCCGCACTTTTCATCATCCGGGTAATCTCCGGACGCGTGAAGCGCTGCTCCAGGCGGGTGCCGAACCGGTCCAGCGCGTCGTTTCGCATTGTCCGGAAATCGGCGTCGCGATAGCCGGACAGCGGGAAGTTGGATACCTCGCCGCCGAATTTTTCGACGAAGCGGGCGATGCGCGCAACGGGCCAATAGATGGCGACGGCAAACAGGTCGGATACCGCGCGCCGCAGCGGATACGGTAATCCCGAAACCACCCGGCGCAGGGCGTCGCTGATCTGCCAAATGGCAACGAACCATCCCGGGCGATTTTCGAACCGGTAGTAGAGGTAAAGCAGAAACGGTGCGCCGGGCTTGAGTTTTCGGACGCAGTCCTGCAGGGCGCTTTGCGTGTCGGGAATGTGATGGAGTACGCCGAGCGAGTAGCCGAAGTCCTGACTGCCATCGGCCATTGGCATATCCGAAACCGGCGCATTGTGAAATTCAACGTTGCCATGGCAGGCAAGCAGCTGCCGGGCCACGTCGAGTGCCTCCGGCGAGGCATCCACGCAGTGCAGTTTGCCGCATTTCTGGGCGACGAAGTCCGCCCAACGCCCTGACCCGCATCCGGCATCGAAACCTTCCGCGTCTTGGGGGAGCTTTTGAAACGGAAAAATCGAAAAATACTCGTCGAAAATCCGCTCGTGTTCCTGTTTTGATGGCGTATGGCTGCCGTAGTCGGACCATTCCCGTCCGAAATGTTCAACCACCTGGTGATCGATATTCTTGTCGTTCTCTTTCGGCATCTGGGCGGTCAGGACGGTGCGGTGACCTTCCGGGCGTAGCTGTTGATAAACGCAACCATCATGGTTGCGAGAGCATATCCCGATAACAACCAGGTTTGCCACAGGCCCCAGCCAAATGCGGCAATGATGCAGGCGGTGACAAAGGTCGCGTAGGCATATGGTCTGACCGGTGGCAGCAGCTGCTTTATCGTCTGCAGCAACCCAATACCGATTGCCAGAATAAGCAATGCTCCGATCGCGCCCAGTTCAAACCAGGCCTGAACGAAGTTGTTGTGCGAATGCAATCCAAGCCGCATGGGCGTGACATGACCCGGCATCTTCTTCTGGGTTTTCTTGAACTCCTTGTTGAGGACGCGGGTGGAACGGATCCCAATTCCAAGAATGGGAGACTTCATCGCCTGAGTGCCGGTGAATTCCCAGATGATCATTCGGTCCCGGAAACTCGGTGAGATCCACTCCGCCTTGTGCAGATCCAACGCATACGGCGCCATTGCCAGCGGTATCGCGAGGGTCGCCGCGATACACCAGGCGCCGAGCAGGAACCAGTGCACGGCGTTCGCCCAGAGTTGTGCGACGAAGAACACGAGTGCACTCAAAACAAGGGCGGCCTGCGCCGTCTGGCTCTCGCCGGCAAAGATCGAGTAAACAGCCGCGAATGCGAGGAATGCCGCAAGCGCCGCTCCCGCTTTCGGCCGCACATAATGAATGGCGAGAAACAGGATCGGCCACAGGAGCAAAAGGCGGAACGAATGGATGCGGTTTAGAGCAGCCGAGGCGATATCGACGATGACGTTCCCCTGATACTTGCGAAATTCGGCCTCAGGCAGCTCGACGAGTTTGCCGTTTTCCATGACCGACACTGTCAGCGTCTTGTCGCCAGGACGTATGCCGGGAACATATGTGTAGAGGGTTCGTCCGATGATGTGGTCGGTGGAAAACTCAATGCAGGTAACGATGGAACTGATGAGCGCTCCAACGAGCGCGAGCAGTGCCGTGCGCACCAGGGTTTCGCGGGATTGAAGAGCGAACGCCCGTGCGACGAACGGCGTCAGCAAGACTAGGCAGAGGACGAAAACGGCCTTTCCGAGCGCAACTTCCGGCGCGCGCGCCCACAGTGCATTGACGAAGAGATACCCGCAGAACCCGAGCAGAGCTGCCGTAAACCAGCGCTCTTCACGCTCCTTCACGGATGCCCGGATGTTCCTCTCCACGCACAAGAAGAAGAACAGCGAGATCAGGCCCAAGATGAATGGGAACCAGACGTTTTGGCGCGGCATCTGCGGCACAATGTACAAAAGCAGCATTGCCCCCGATTGCAGGGCCATATGCCATGTTTTCATACGGCTGGACCGTTCTGCGATGTCGGATGTGCTCATGGCAGACAACAATTTGATGCGTGTGTAACAGGTGTACCCAGAAGGATGTGCGGACCGCATTCGTGCAACGCAATCGCCCGAAATTCATAATCTTTTCGCGCTTGCGCTGCAATGAATCTCAACTATGAACATCAGTATGATGATCAGCGGTTGCAGTGAATGTGCGGAATAGCCGGAATTTTCAGGACGCGCGCCGGGACACCGCAGGTGAAGGACGCGCATATCCGGTCGATGACCGATACGCTCGTTCACCGCGGACCCGACGATGGCGGTGTCTGGTGCGATAAGCGCGCCGGTGTGGCCTTGGGCAACCGTCGGCTCGCGATCATCGACCTTTCCGCCGCCGGCCACCAGCCGATGACGTCGTCATGCGGACGGTTCGTGCTGGCCTATAACGGTGAGGTCTACAACGCCGACGAACTGAGAGTAGAACTTGTTGAAAAGACGGGCCGCGAATTTCGCGGCCACTCCGACACGGAAGTCATAGCCGAAGCCTGCGCGGTCTGGGGCGCAGCGCCCGCGCTCAAGCGCCTGATCGGCATGTTTGCGCTGGCCCTGTGGGACAAGCGGGAGAAACGCCTCCTGCTGGCGCGGGACCGTCTCGGCATCAAACCTTTGTTCTGGTCCTTCAGGGACGGGTTGCTGCTGTTCGGGTCCGAATTGAAGGCGCTCAAGGCGCACCCCGCATTTGTCGCCAGCGTCGATCGTAATGCAGTTGCGTCCTATCTGCGGCACACCTATGTGCCGGCGCCGCACTCGATCTATCAGGACGTCAGGAAGCTCGAACCGGGAAAACTCCTGACGCTCCGGCATGACGGCGAACCCGTGATCGAGACATACTGGTCGCTCGATGATGTTGTTCAGGCCGGTCTGTCGGGCATGTTCTCCGGCGATGAGAGGGAGGCGTGCGATCACCTCGCCGACCTGCTCGGGGACGCGGTTTCCAGGCGGATGATCTCGGATGTGCCGCTCGGTGCATTTCTCTCCGGCGGGATCGACTCATCGACAGTGGTCGCATTGATGCAGGCGAACTCCAGCGCGCCCGTCCGCACCTATTCGATCGGGTTTTCCAGGGAGGGGTTCAATGAGGCGCATGGGGCTGCGGCGATCGCGCGCCATCTGAGGACGGCGCACACCGAGCTTTATGCAACGCCCGAAGAAGCGTGCGATGTCATCCCGTCACTTCCGGAATATTACGATGAGCCGTTCGCGGATTCTTCGCAGATACCCACATTCCTGGTTTCGCGCCTGACCAAGCAACATGTCACGGTTGCCCTCTCTGGAGATGGCGGTGATGAGTTGTTCGGTGGATACACGCGATATTTCATGGCGGATAAATATGACTGGCCCCTGTTCGAGAGTCCTTGCGTGTTGCGGTGTTCTACGGCAAAAGCCATCCGCGTCCTGCCACCTGCCACGTGGAACAGACTGGCAAAGGTGGTGCCTGGCCGGTTGCGTCCGGCGCTCGTCGGAGAAAAACTCCATAAGCTTGCGGATTGCATCGGCGTCGGGCGGGAACGGTTTTACCAAAGGCTCATCAGTCACTGGAATTCGCCCGAGCAGCTCATGCCCGATGCCAAGGAATACAGGACAATCGCGTGGGACGAGAGCCTGCAGACGCGTATCCCCGACTTTGTTTCCCGCATGCAGTATGTCGACACCGCGACCTATCTGCCCGATGACATCCTGACCAAGGTGGACCGGGCAAGCATGGCCGTGTCACTCGAAGTGAGGGTGCCGATGCTCGATCACCGCGTGGTCGAGTTCGCCTGGTCACTCCCTCGTGCATTCAAGGTCGGTGGCGGGCGGGGAAAGAGGATATTGCGCAAGGTGCTCGCGCGACATGTTCCCGACGATCTGATCAAGCGGCAGAAGATGGGCTTTGCGGTGCCGATCGATGAATGGCTGCGCGGTCCGCTTAAAGAGTGGGCGAGCGACTTGCTGTCACCGTCGGCGTTGAAGAGGAATGGCTTCGTCGAGCCGGAGCCCGTGCAGCGCGTCTGGGCGGAGCATCTGAGCGGCGCACGATCCCGGCCATTGCCGCTTTGGAGCGTGTTGATGCTGCAGAGCTGGGCGGATGCACAAAGGGCTGGCAGATAGACGATGCGATCTGATCCTGCCCAGCCCAAGAAAATCTGCCAACTGTGCAACCTTGATTTCACGCTTTACCACTTTCTCATGCCGCTGCTGCGCGGCATGCGGGAGACGGGGCACGAGGTCGTCGGCGTCTGCTCGGAAGGTCCTTATGCCGACAAGGCCAGGGAAGAGGGGTTCCGCGTCGAGGCAATTACGATCGATCGCAGCTTCAACATTCTCAAGCACCTGCGCTCAGCAGGAGATCTCACGCGGATGTTTCGCCGCGAGAAGTTCGACATCGTGCATGTACACAATCCGGTCGCGGCACTCGTCGGCCGTCTCGCCGCCTGGCGCGCCGGTGTTCCACTCATTGTCTATACGGCACATGGCTTTTATTTCCACGATCGTATGCCTTGGCCGAAACGGACTATTTTCGTGGCACTTGAGTGGCTTGCCGGGCGCGTGACGGATGTGCTGTTCACCCAGTCCGCGGAGGATGCGGAAACGGCGAGGCAGCTTCATCTCATCTCCGGCGGCCACATCGAAGCGATCGGCAACGGCGTGGATACGGCAATCTTCCACAACAAGGGAACACAGGCCAAGCATCGCAAAATACGGCGCGAGATCGGTTCGGCGGACGATCGTGTGGTCATATTGAGCATTGGCAGGCTGGTTGCGGAAAAAGGGTTCCCGGAACTCATTTCGGCAATGCGTGACGTTGATGCGGACCTCTGGATTGTCGGTGAGCGGCTTGAAAGCGATCACGCGGGAAACATCGATCGCGCCCTGGAGCTCGCGCGTACCGACCCCGAACTGAAAAACCGCATCCGCTTTCTCGGATACCGGAACGACGTAGCAGACCTGATGCGCGCGTCGGACATGTATGTTCTGGCGTCACACAGGGAGGGTCTGCCGCGCTCGATCATCGAAGCCATGATGTGCGGCCTGCCTGTCGTTGCGACCGATATCCGCGGCAGCCGCGAGGAGGTCGTGAATGGCGAAACCGGTATGCTCGTTCCGGTGAACGATCCCGAACAGCTGGCGGAGGCGCTTTCCGCGCTCTCAACAGATGCGAAGAGGCGGAAGACATACGGCGAGGCGGGACGAAAGCGCGCGCTTGAATTATATGACGAGCGCAAAGTCGTCGCACGGCAGATCACGGCGCTGGGGCTGTAATCATCCAACCTCAGGCGGCGTGCGTGCACCGAATGTCAGCCTCAAACCATCCTCCAACGCGCGCGGCTGCAGCCCGAGCATGTCCCGCGCCGGCGCGACGTCAACATCCTTGTCTTCCTGAAGACGGATCACCTCTGCGTCACTGATCGTGGGGATGCCCGGCAGAAGTGCCGTCAGCCGCGCCGCGAAGCGCACGACGCCAAGTGGAAGCGGCACAACTTTGACCCAGGTGCCGTTGGCTTCCGCTATGGTGTGAAGAAACTGCCGGTAGGGCAGAGCTTCCAGGCCGGCAATATCAATTTCAATCTCCTTCACATCAGGCCGTTCGATTGTACGCTGCACCGCATCGACGACGTCTAGAACACGCACGGGCTGGATCAGAGCGCATCCACCTCCAGGCATGGGAATTATGCGAAAGCGCCGGATGAGCGTCGCCATCCGCTGCACGTTGTTCTCGCCTTCCGCGCCATAGATCATGGTCGGGTGAAGAACCACCCAGGGGAGGGATGACTCTTTCAGGGATGCGACGGCTGCGCGCACCTCATCGGCCTTTACGTCCGGAATGCGGCTGAGATAGCGCGTTGAGCCAAGAACGATGAGCCGCGAAATATCCGGCGGACACAGATCGGCGATCCTTGACGTATAGCGCGCGTGCGCCGCGTTGACGACGACGTCGCCCGGGTGGATGCCGGCCGGATTCGCGGAAGGTTTATCAAGATCGAGAACACTATGCTCCCCAGGCAGATTGCGGAGCGTATCCGCGTCGCGCCCAACGCAGAGCAACTGCCGCCCCGTCTCTTCCAGCCGATCAGCCAGAAGTCGCCCGACGCGGCCCGTCGCGCCGAAGATGACAATGCGGGATGATTTCTGTCCTGACATATGAATTTCAATGCAATTAATGGTTGATCATGCTCGTAGATACACGCTCTGTAAGCTTGGGCCCTGTGCAACGATCGCGACGGCCTCTCAATGCCTTGGACACACGGGATGCTTTTTCAACTCGCAGACATTTCTCCTGCTGTTTCTACCGCCGACGCT
Organism: Hyphomicrobiaceae bacterium; assembly: GCA_028066055.1. Classification (GTDB taxonomy): domain Bacteria; phylum Pseudomonadota; class Alphaproteobacteria; order Rhizobiales; family Methyloligellaceae; genus UBA2767. The sequence continues at coordinate 120,373 of JALCBY010000005.1, read as the reverse complement.
TGCTGGATATTACTTTCTCGCGCAACATCGGACGCAGCGTGAGTGGCAGTTAATCGCTGTGTCCCTGTTCTTCTTCGGATACTGGAACCCGCTGCACTATACCAGCGAGGTTGCGGACCGTCTGGCAAGCTTGATCATCCGCGGAGCAAACGCCGAGCCAGCGCCAAATGGAGAATGTGACGTGCTCGCGCACTAGCGCGTTGCGAAGTGCGCAGTCTTACGGGCGAAGAACGGTCCTGAAGATGAGGCTGACGTCGAGTGGTATGCTCTGCAAGCGGACATAGTCGGCGTCGCGCTCGGCAAGTCGCTTCGGCTCCGACATGTCGATCCCCTCAACCTGCGCCAACCCTGTAATTCCCGGACGAACGGAAAATACGCCGTGCTTGCGCCGCTCTGTGACCAGTTCCTCTTGCACCGGAAGGCAGGGACGTGGGCCGACGAGACTCATATCTCCGCGCAGCACATTCCACAGTTGCGGCAGTTCATCGAGCTTGAATTTTCGCAGAAACCCGCCGGCGGGCGTGACGGCGCTGGCACTTATTTCGTGCGTGGCGCGCTGCGCCGTGCCCGGGTACATGGTTCGGAATTTGTAGCAGACGAAAGGCCGCTCATCGAGACCCAAGCGTTCCTGGCGAAAAACGACCGGACCGGAGGATGTCAGGCGTGCAACGATAGCGATGAGGAGGATGACCGGCGACAGGATGATGAGGCCGACGGCTGCCGCCGAGAAATCCAGAACTCGTTTGAGTGAAGACATGATATGCGCGGTCCGGACGGGTTCAGGCAAAGGCGCTGCTCCCTTCATATAGCCGGACCGGCAGCCATCGCAATGTGCGATTTTCCGCTCTCCCGAGGAGGTATTTTGAGATCAGTTGCCGGAGGCGTCAGCGTGGTTGCTTGTTGCCCGGCATGGCTTGCCCGCCGCGAAACATGCGTAATAGTCGGATCGCGGCAACTTCTCACATTTGACGCTTGTGCCTTTGGCGTTGTGCCACATGCTGTATGAGTCGCCGTGCTTCATGGCAAGCTGAGACCACATGCGCACTGCCGAGAGGCTCGCGACAGTGCTGATTCTGTGGGGGCGCCCCTTCACATTGATCTTCTTGTAGCATGCTGGGTTCTGGCCGGCATCACCGACAGCGCCGGAACTGGTGTTCTGCTTTTCGTTTGCGTAGACATCTCCTGGATCTGAAATGCAAAAGGCACAAAGTGCCATTACGAAAAGACTCACTCGCAGCATGACAATTCTTTACACACGCTATGGTTGCAGAATGGATTGCGTACCACACTAATAGTGCCGGGTTTAAAGATGTTTAAGCCGGGAAGAATTGTTTCGCACGATATGCCAATTCGTCCTGATTTCACGCGATGGCGCTAGTGACAGAGCGTGTCGGACTTCGAAAGCTGACGGAAGAATGACAGGGTTGCCAATGCCCGCGGTTCGGGGCCTGCAAAGGACGCACCCTGTTTCCGTCCGCCGGAATTCTGAAGCAGCCATTTCGGAACGGGCCGCGCGTGCCGCCACATGGCGGTGTAGGAATTCAGTGCGAGGGAACAGGTCCGTTGTGCATCCGCCTCGAAGATATCGAAGGCATCGCGCCGTCCGGGTTCACGGCGCATGGCGTCTCCGAGCCAACACATCCGGTCGCCCATAATCATCTGTTCGTGCGCTTCGAGGATTGCGGGCGCATTTGCCCAACGCACCATGTCGACATGCTCGCGGTTCGGGGCCAGCATCGACATGACCTGCCATGCGGAGTGCAGCGCCTTCTCCGGGTCGACATCGGAAAGAACGGCTCGAACGAAGACGTTTCTGCTCTGCAGGTCCTCTGCGGACGCCTGCAGGGCGAGCATGACCGGTGAGGCCGGCGAACGTGCCGTGATCGAGATAACTCGCGCTGCCTGAGACGTTGGCCGGGTTTCGTCCAACCATGCGAAGTAGCGCTGAAAATAGGAATCCTGTCTGCTTTGAAAAAGAGACTCAGCCCGTACTTGACCCTTTGGATCGTGACTGTTGAATAGCATTTAGGTGCATCTCCGGTTGCCCCCTTCAGACCGGCCCTCTTACTCAATACAAACGAACCAGTTACTCGAAGTGATAACCGGATAATGTTAAGGAAGCCTTGCAATGTGTGTGAAATTGGGCGCAAGGCGAGAATCTTTTTGACAAGGTTGTTGTCGCTATAACGCGCGCGGGGCTGATTCCCCCCGTATCTGGGTTCTGTGCATCAGTCGTCTCTCGGTTGCATCGAATTCATCTCGCCTGTGCAACGTGGCCCGATTGTCCCACATCAAAAGGTCGCCGACGCGCCATTTATGCGCGTAGCAAAACTCAGGCCGCGTCGCGTGCGCCCACATTTCGTCGAGCAACGCGTCTGATTCCTCGAGACTCAGTCCTTCCACATAGGCGTTGCGCCGTCGTCCGAGATAGAGCACCGGCCTGCCGGTCCGGGGGTGCGCACAAATCGCCGAGTGCAGTGCGCCCGTGCTGGTGAGCGGATCGTCATTGGCCACCAGTCCCTGCCGGACATATCCGCCGGAGTTGTACGTGCCGTCATGCTTGATGGCGCGGCCTTCTATTCTCTTACGCAGGTTCGCAGGCATATGATCCAGCGCGGCGTACATGCTTGCCACCCAGGTGTCACCGCCAACAGCGGGAACTTCCAGGGCATAAAGAACAGACGCATCGGGCGGGTTCTCCAGATATGACATGTCGGTGTGCCATGCCGCCTCGCCCGACCCCAGACTTCCGACAGGCTTGCCGTCCGATCCCTCGATGTTGGATATGACATAAAGCTCCGGCAGGCCAGGCACCGCCGTCTTGCCATTTTCATTGACGGGAGCTCCGTCCAGGTCACCGAAGTTTCGGCTGAACGCAACCAAATTCTCATCACTCAACCTCTGGTTGCGAAACAACAAGGCGCCATGGGTGTTGAGGGCATTCATGATAAACACGAGCTCATCGCCGTACAGGCGCGCGAGATCAATCCCTGAGATCTCTACTCCGACATTCGGTGTCAGAGGCCTCAGGGAAGGCTCGCTATTGGTATCACCACCACAATGTTCCGCTCGGTTGGCCATGTCTGTCCTCCAAGGTCTGCCGGTCGGGCGAGAACATGTTTCCGCCCGTATGCATGACCCTGGGTCAGAAGGAGCCGCCCGTCTGTCATCCAGATGACTTTCCCGGAAACTCTACGCTCCGGCGGCCTGAAACAGTGCTCTCAGGCCCGAAGGATCCAGCACGTGCAACCGACGCCCTGATTTGCGGATCAGACCGGCTCCGGCAAACCTGTTGATGGCAGCGGAAATGGTCGGGCGGCGGGTGTTCAGGAGGTTGGCAAGCTCCTCGTGAGTCAGGGTAATCCCGGCCCTTTCGTTTTCGTCGGATGCGGTAGGATCGGGTTCGGACAGGGCGAGGAGGGCGCGCGCGAGCCGTTGGTCGACGGACTGAGTCATCATTTCCCCGACACGGTAATGAAAGTCACACATGCGGTTGACCATCAACTCGAGGAGATGTTCGGCAAGCCGTGGTTCGTCCCGCATCAGCTTGCGCAGTTGCTCCCGCGAGACCATGGCCGTTTCTATGGGTTCGATCGCCACAGCGTCGCCGTCGCGCGCGGGAGTACTGGCCAGCGCCGTAAGCCCGAGCACATTGTGCGGCAAGTGGATGCGCAACAACGCCTGCTGGCCGCCCGGGGCGACGAGGACCGTTTTGGCCCGTCCGGAGAGGAGCACGTAAACATGGTCGGCGGTATCGCCCTGGCGGTAGATCGCTGCGTTCTTCCGAAAAGTCTTCTTCAGGCCGGCGTCGACCAGTTTTTCAATCAGGTCAGCTGGTATGACCGGTTCCAGACCGAGAGGCGCGCCTATGCTGTATTCCCGCACCGGACGCTCCTGCTAAAAGCGCCGTATGCCGAATTCGGAGAAGGGGATAAAGGCAACCTCATCACCTTCCCGGACCTCTGTCACGTCTTCGCCGATTTCGATCAGGCCGTCCGCTTCGCGCAGGCCGGTGATCAGTCCCGAGCCGTCGCGATCAAACTTGCCGGCCCGGAGAGAGCCGCCATTGTCCGGCACGAGGAATCCACGCCAGAATTCGCGGCGTCCGGTCTTCTTCTTGGCTACCGAGAACGCCGCCTTGAGCGGAAACCGTGCGGGCTCCGGCCAGGCGCCGCCGCCAAGCCGGACGAGAACCGGTTGCACATAGAGCAGGAAGCACACGAACACGGCCACAGGGTTGCCCGGCAAGCCCAGATGAACGCAATCGCCAATTTGACCGAAGGCCATGGGTCGGCCGGGTTTGATTGCGATCTGCCACATGCGCAGCGCGCCCAGTTCCTCGATGACGTGGACAACATGATCTTCATCACCGCGGCTGGCGCCGCCGGACGTTATGACGACGTCATACTCGTTTGCCGCGCTCGTCAAACTCTCCAGCACCGTATCCATCTTGTCAGGCAAAACCCCGAGATCGATGCACTCCGCTCCCGCCGCTTCGATCAGGCCTTTCAGCATCGGCGCATTCGCATCATAGACCTGCCCCGGCTCCAGTTTTTCACCCGGTCGGATCACTTCATCGCCTGTCGAATAGACCGCGACGCGCGGGCGTTTGTAACAGGCTAGCGTGGCTTTTCCAGCTGCGGCGGCCGATGCCGTGTCCTGTGGGCGCAGCCGGTGGCCTGCCCTCAGCATCACTGCGCCCTCTTTCACATCTTCTCCGGCAAGGCGGCAATTGGCGCCATGCTTTAGGCCGCCCGGAATGGTCACCCAGATTTCCTCATCACGGGCCGCAGTGTCGGTATCCTCCTGCATGACGACGCTGTCCGTTCCCTCGGGCATGGCTGCACCGGTGAAAATGCGGACCGCCGTCCCTTCTTCAATGGGGTCCGTCACCGCGTGGCCGGCCGCTGCACGCGCGCTGACTTTCAGCGAACTGCCGTTCTTCGCGTCATAGTCCTGGAATGCGAAGGCGTAGCCGTCGACTGCCGCATTGGTATGCGCGGGGATGTTGCGGGGGGCGACGACATCCTCGGCCAGAATACGGCTCGGCGAATCATCGAGCGCGAGTTCTTCTATGCCGACGGTCGGAGTGACGCGCTCCCTCAGAATGGCGATGGCTTCCGCATGCGTCAGCCGGTCGGAGTCGTGCAGGAAACAGTCGTCACGAAGCTTGCGCGTCATTCTTTTCCGATACCTGTGGACTCAGTTTGACATGGTCGGCGATGAAATCGGCGATCCCGCCAATGTCGTTTATGTCGAAGCCGGGCAATCCATTGGTCCGGGTCTCTCCCTCGAATGCAATGGCCACGATATGCGGATCGTCATCCGACAGGGGGTCCTGCGTCAAGGAGCGTGACGAACGTGCCTCGATCTTCGGGAAGGGCGCATTCTTGTACCCCTCGACCAGAACGAGGTCGCAGGGAGCAATATGCGCGAGCACTTCCTCTAGCGGAGGTTTCTCTTCATCGCGAAGCTCATGCATGATCGCCCAGCGCTTGGGTGACACAAGTGCAACCTGCCGGGCGCCTGCCTCGCGGAAGCGATAGGAGTCCCGGCCCGGATGATCGATGTCGAAACTGTGATGGGCGTGCTTGAGTGCTGATACGGCAAAGCCGCGCCTTGTGAACTCCTCCAGCAGCTTCGCCATGAGTGTGGTCTTGCCGGAATTCTTCCAGCCGATAACGCCGAAAATACGCTGGCTCATGTGGGAACATCCTCCGCGAGCAGAGCCTCCGCATGGGCCAGGTCTTCGGGCCGGTTGGCATTGAAGAAGGGGTCAAGATCGCTGCCGCCGATGTGGGTATCGGAGAATTCCGCGGTGACGGTTGTGTGGCGGTCGGTCCAGTCAAGGACCTTACGCGTACCGCCCATCACCGCCTGGTGCAGATCGTCCGCCAGGGCGGTCGGCCAGAGCCCAAATACCGGGTGTATCCGGCCGCGGGATGCGGCAAGCGCGATCGCCGGATAGCTCCCGTCGGTCGCGCTCATGAAACAAGAGACCAGATCGAGCGGGAAGAAGGGCGTATCCGTCGCCGCCGTTACGATCCAGCGGGCTTGAGGCACATTTTCTCGTGCCCAGACAAATCCGGCCAGCACGCCGGCCAGTGGTCCGGCGAACCCATCCACAGGGTCGGCGACAACAGGGCGCCCGAACGCGGCAAAGCGCGCCGGATCGTCATTGGCATTCAGGACCAGCGTGTCCGTTTGAGGTTCGAGCCGTTCGATCACATGTTCAAGCAACGGCTTCCCCGCAAGTTCCAGCATGCACTTGTCGCCACCGCCCATGCGACGCGCCTGCCCGCCTGCCAGCAGAACGCCGACGACGGGATCTGATCTATTTGCGGATGTCTCGCCCACGGAATTCTCTCAGACCGCCTCCTCGGGCTGGCCCGCCTTGCGGGCATGCTTCGCCGCCTCCTCGCCAATGCTAGACGGATCGGCGTCATATACAACGCGGTCCTCTCCCGACAGAACAACAAAGCGACGCCCCCGCATCCGGCCAATGAGCGTCAGGCCTGCCTGGCGGGCAAGGTCGACGCCCCAGGCCGTGAATCCTGAACGTGAGCAAAGCACCGGGATGCCCATCTTGACGGTCTTGATGACCATCTCCGATGTCAGACGCCCCGTGGTGTAGAAAATCTTGTCTTCGGGTGTGATGTCATTGAGGACCATGTAGCCGGCGATCTTGTCGACCGCGTTATGGCGCCCGACATCTTCAACGTAGATGAGCGGCTCGTCCTTCCGGCAAAGAACGCAGCCATGAATGGCTCCCGCCTTCAGGTAGAGCGACGGCGCAGTATTTATTTTCTTTTGCAATTCGTAGAGCCAGGACGTGTGAACGCGGGCATCCGGATTGAGTCTCGTGTCCTCGAATTCCTCCATCAGGTCACCGAACACGGTGCCTTGCGCACAGCCCGACGTCTGCGTTTTCTTTTTGAGTTTTTCCTCATAGTCGGTTTCGCGCTTGGTCCTGACGACAACCACATCGAGGTCGTCGTCATATTCGATCCCGGTGATTTCATCATCCTTGCGAAGCATGTTCTGGTTGAACAGATAGCCGGCAGCCAGAAGGTCGGGATAGTCGCCGATCGTCATCATGGTGACGATTTCCTGTCCGTTCAGGAACAGTGTCAGAGGGCGTTCGGTGACGACGTGTGTCTGGATGTCCTCACCATTTTGATCGCGCCCCAAAACGGGGACGGAGAGGCGGGGATCTTCCGGATCGGGACCGATAAAAAACTCTTTCACGTCAGACTGCTCCAGGGCCAGTCGGCATCAGCCGGGGATCGTGTGCGCTGAACCTAGAACTTGTGCCCGCGCCCGCGCAAGCCACCAGTGCGGGAATGCCGCAGACGGCAAGTCTATCTTGCCGGCAGACGAAAAACGGGAGGTCCAATTGTAGCTTGGGGAAAATATGTGCTAAATGCGCGCGAACTCGAACAAATTGACCAACAGCGTACGCCCGCCATGTGTTTCAGGCCGGGCGTCGGCGCGCGGGATGAAGTGATGTCAAAGAACGCCGAAAAAAACTCAGGGAACGGCGAGGCAGCAGCCGTCACCAAGGAAGATGTTCTCAACGAGCTCAGGCGTGTGAAAGGGCCGGATTTATCCGACAATATCGTCGAGCTGGGACTACTCTCGGAAATCGTCATCCACAAAGACAAGGTCTATTTTGCGATCTCGGTCGATCCGGATCGCGCCCAGGAACTCGAACCGTTACGACAGGCAGCCGAAAAGGTCGTGAGTGAAATGCCGGGTGTCAGCTCCGCCACTGTCTCGCTGACGGCGGATCGTGAGCCGGGCTCGGCATCGCCGCCGCCATCGGCTCAGCCGTCTTCACCGGCGGCTGCATCTGCGCGAGGCCCCGGCGCGCCGCCTCCACCCATGGGTGGAGGTATGGATGCTCCCGGTGCGGGCGGGGCAGCGAAGATCGCCGGTGTGCCGGGTGTGAAGCACATCGTCGCCGTCGCCTCGGGCAAGGGCGGCGTCGGCAAATCAACGACATCGGTCAATCTGGCGCTGGCATTCCAGGCGAACGGCCTCAGAGTCGGCGTTCTTGACGCGGATATCTACGGCCCTTCCATGCCGCGCCTTCTCGGCATTACCGGTCGGCCTCAGCCGGTCCATGGCAACATTCTCAAGCCTATGGAGGGGTATGGGTTGAAGGTGATGTCTATGGGGTTCCTCGTCGAAGAGGATACGCCGATGATCTGGCGCGGGCCGATGGTCATGTCGGCCCTTACGCAGATGCTCAAGGAAGTGGCCTGGGGCGAGCTCGATGTTCTCGTCGTGGACATGCCGCCCGGAACAGGAGATGCGCAGCTCACGATGGCCCAGCAGGTGCCTCTGGCCGGCGCCATCATCGTGTCGACACCTCAGGATCTGGCGTTGATCGATGCGCGGAAGGGACTGAACATGTTCCGCCGCGTCGATGTGCCGGTGCTGGGGATCATCGAGAATATGAGCTATTTCCTGTGCCCGAGCTGTGGCGAGCGCTCGGACATTTTCGGGCACGGCGGGGCGCGTTTGGAAGCGGAGAAGCTCGGCGTGCGTTTTCTGGGTGAGGTGCCGTTGCACATGGAAATCCGAGAAAAATCCGACAGCGGACAGCCGATCGTGATTTCCGACCCGGACTCGCCGCAGGCGAAGGTCTACTGTGAAATCGCCGAACAGGCCTGGTCGGGTATCGAGCAGGAGCAATCAACGCGCGCCGCGCCTGAAATCGTGATCGAAAGCTGACTGGCGGGCTGGCGGGCCGAACATCTCGGCGACAGCGAACGTCACGGCACCGTCATCGCAAATCCGCCGGATCAGGCGACACCACTTGCTTTTACAACGTCATCGGTCTGCCTGGGCACGGCGTGATGCTCGTCAGTCATCTGCTCGACGCATTTCGCGCCGCTCGTCGGACGGCCATAGAGGAAGCCCTGGGCCTGGGTACATCCAAGCGACTTAAGGACTTGCCGCTGTTCTTCTGTTTCGACGCCTTCCGCGGTGATCGTGACCCCGAGCGACCGGCCCATGGCGATGATGCATTTGACAATGCCCATGATCGCGTTGTCGCGGCCCATCGATCTGACGAATGACTTGTCGATCTTGATCTTGTTGAACGGAAAGCTCGAGATATAGCTCAGGCTCGAGTATCCCGTTCCGAAGTCATCCATGGCGATAGACACCCCGAGGTCGCGCAGGCCTTCAAGGTCTTCGACGACCTGCCCCGTCGAGCTGATCAGGAGGCTTTCGGTGATCTCCAGTTCGAGGCGATTGGGGTCCAAACCGGACTCGTCCAACGCATTTTTGACCAGGTCGACAAAATCGCCTGGCTTGAACTGTACCGCCGACAGGTTGACGGAGACCTTCAGGGGTTTGGGCCAGGCGGCCGCATCCCTGCAAGCCTGGTGAAGCACCCACTTCCCGATGGGAATGATCAATTCCGTTTCTTCTGCCAGCGGAATGAAAAAACCGGGCGAGACGACCCCGTCGCGGGGATGAATCCAGCGGATCAACGCCTCATATCCGGAGATTGTCTCGGAGCGCAGATCAATCTGGGGCTGGTAGTGCAGCTCGAACTGGTCGGAATCTATTGCGCGCCGGAGATCACTCTCGCAGTCTCGCCGCCGGATGAAGGCGGTGTCCATGCCCTGTTCGAAGAACTTGAACGTATTGCCTCCATCGGCCTTGGCGCGGCCAAGGGCCAGATTCGCGTGGCGCATGAGAACGGTTGCATCATTGGCATCGCCTGGAGCGATTGCCGCGCCTATGGAGACTGCACAGACAATTTGCTCACCGTTGATCCAGACGGGCGCCGAAAGCGCCTCGCTCAATGTTGCAACATACACGGCCGCCTGTTCCGGCCGTTTGAGTGAGGAGAGGGCGAGTGCGAACTGGTCGCTGCCGATGCGGGCGGCAAAATCGCCGTCGCGAATATTGGATTTGAGCAGTTCCGTGATGTAACGCAGGACCGAGTCGCCGGCGCTGTGCCCCATCGCATCGTTGATTTCCTTGAACCGGTCGACATCGATTACAACCGTCGCGAGATAGTGCTCATTCTCGGCGCTGTGCTCAAGCGCCGTCACGAGGTGTTCGTTGAACGACCTTCGATTTGGCAGACCGGTCAGTTCGTCATGACCGGACAGGAAGCGTACGCGCTCCTCCGCCTTCGCGCGGTCCCGGGTCTTGTTCAAAACGATGTAGGAGAAAATCCCGAAGGCAAGAAGCAGCATGGCCCCGGTCATTCCGGCGATGATCTTGAAAGATGTCGCAAGGCTTTCCGCCTGTTCGGACTGTTCGACGAAGGCGACAATCGAGCCGAGATAGCCATTAACCGACTTCACCGGAATGACAACCGATGCATAGTGCGAGGGGTGCGCCGTGTCGGGCTCGGTGTGCAGTTTGGTTGTCGTTTCTCCAAGAGAAAGATGATAGTGCGTGACAGGGGAATTCAGCAGATCCAGAGACATTTCGGTGAGATTCCAGTCCGACGGACCGGTCGAATAGAACAACCTCTTTTCCTTGTCATACACGTCGAATGCAAAAACGCGCGAGAACATCGTCGCGCGACGGACAAAGAATTTGTCGTCAAGAAACGCGCGGTGCGCGTCAACGGGGGCGGCATCGACGATGCGCAGTAGTTCGTCCGCCCAGCGCATGGCTTCCGATTTCCCGTCGCGAATCAGCTGCGCATCCTTGACTGAGGTCGAGGTCAAAACGCCGACGCACAGCATGCCAATCCCCAGCATGACGAAGCCGAGAAAGGCGAGGAAGTCGCGCTTGAAAGAAAATATCTTGGACATTTCTGTCCTGCCCCCGCAGTGTCTCGTTTGGTGGGGGAGCATAGTTGATGCGCGTAAACATCGGCGTAATAGACATACTTAACAGCAGGTTTAAGCTTAGTTTTATTATTCCGAATACAGAATAAATCTGTATCGGCTGGGAATTTTTTGGAAATTGACCTGAGATGAAAAGCCTTATGCGGAAGGCCGTAGCGGACCGGTGCGGGCACTAGCCTCCGGTTACAGACATGTGCCGCGAAACGGAGGGGCGGTTCGTGCGCCGGTCTATGACGAAATCGTGCCCCTTCGGTTTGCGGGAAATGGCTTCGTCGATCACCGCGGCAAGCAACCGGTCGCTGTCATCAGAGCGCAGGGGGGTACGCAGATCGGCGGCATCGTCCTGGCCAAGGCACATATAAAGCGTGCCCGTACATGTCACCCGGACTCGGTTGCAGGACTCACAGAAATTATGGGTCATGGGGGTAATAAAGCCAATTTTCCCACCAGTTTCAGATGCTTGTACGTATCGCGCCGGGCCGCCGGTCTTGTAGGGAATGTCGATCAGAGTCCAGTTATCCATGAGGCGGGCGCGTACGACGGAAAGCGGCAGATACTGATCCGACCGGTCGCCATCGATATCCCCCATGGGCATCGCTTCAATGAACGTCAAATCCATGCCCGCGCCATGGGCCCAGCGGATCATTTCGTCATGCTCGTCGTCATTGACCCCTTTCAGTGCGACGACGTTGATCTTGACGTGCAAACCGGCCTCGCGGGCCGCATCGATACCCCGCATGACCTGATCGAAATTGCCCCAGCGGGTGATTTTCCGGAATTTTTCCGGATCGAGAGAATCCAGGGACACATTGACCCGTTTTACGCCGCAATCGGCCAGTTGACCGGCGAATCGGGGCAGCTGGCTGCCGTTTGTGGTCAGCGTCAACTCATCAAGCGCACCCGCCTGGAGGTGCCGTGAAAGGGCTTCGAACAGCCAGATGATGTTCTTGCGTACAAGCGGTTCGCCTCCGGTAATCCGGAGCTTGCGAACGCCCTTTGCGACGAAGGCCGTGCACAGCCGGTCGAGTTCTTCAAGGGTCAGGAGATCCTTTTTCGGCAGAAACGTCATGTTTTCCGACATGCAATAGACACAACGGAAATCGCACCGGTCCGTGACCGAAACCCGCAAATAGGTCACGTGGCGCCCGAAGGGGTCGATCATCTGTGTGCTGTTGGTTTCGACGGGACCTGAAAATGTCATAACGCACAACCCTTTAGCGCACTCGTTTGATGCCGGTCACCGCAGTGATTCCGCCATGTTCGCCGCAAGTTTCGAGGGAAATTCGAAATGCACCGCGTACTCACCTCAGCTTAACAGCGGGCGCGACTTGATCAAGCCCGCCAAAATGTCGAAAATTTAATGTGCAGGGCAGACTGAGTGTTGACCTTCAGGCAGGCCTTCTCAGTGCTCTGATGAGCGGTCATAACTAGTTGATATAAAATAATATATTCCGATTTCATACGACTTACGTCGAAGGGAGAGCGCGACCGGCATTGAGGCAGCAATTACCCAATAATGTGCATAATTGATTGTCGTTTGCATTGAAAATTGTTCATTGCGTTGAATGATTCTAACCTGCACACTATGAAAGTTATAACTTGCATGCTGATGAAGTATGCAGGCGCTCAGGTGCTTGGGAGGATTCATCTGAATGGCCGTTGACGAGGCAACGCGGGAGATGTCCGACACTCTCGCTCAGGAAGACGCGCTGCGCGCGCAGATGTACCGGTTTTTAGCGCGCCTGCTGGCCGCGCCCCCTGATGCGTCGTTGTTGGAAAATATTTCCAAAATGAGCGGAGACGATACCGACCTCGGCAGGTCGATGCAGTCGTTTGGAAAACTTGCTGCGAGGTGCGACGCGGCTCAGATCGATCAGGAATACCAGGATTTGTTCATCGGCGTGGGACGGGGCGAGCTGCTGCCTTACGGGTCGTACTATCTCACGGGATTTCTTCACGAAAAGCCGCTTTCCAAGCTGCGCAACGATATGGCTCGGCTCGGTATCCAGCGTTCCGCCGACGTTAAGGAGCCGGAAGATCATATTGCGGCGCTCATGGATATGATGGCGGGTCTGATCACCGGCGATTTTGGCGAGCCGGCGACACTTGCGGAACAGAAAAAGTTTTTCGAAGCCCACATTTCAAGCTGGGCGGGTCATTTCTTCGCGGACCTTGAAGGCGCGAAGTCATCGGTTCTCTATGCAGCGTTGGGGACAATCGGCCGGACTTTCATTGAAATTGAAACGACGGCGTTTTCGATGTCCTGAACGCGGCTGGGGAAGGCGGGTGTAGCGATTGGCCGCCCGTCAAATCAAAGGAGGCAGAGCATGAAAGCTAAATGTGATCGTGCAAATGCTGACCGCCGCAATTTCTTGAAACTTGCGGGTGCGGGCACCGTCGCTGGTGGTGTTGCGCTTGTAAGCGGAAAGAGCGTGGCCGAGGCAAGCACAACTGCCGATGAAACTGGTCGTCTCTACAAACAGAGTGACCACATCAAAACCTATTACGACCTCGCCCGGTTCTAGCCGGAACAGGACGTGATTGGACTAGCCTTGTTTTCGCAAGGCTTTGGCTCCGAGCGTTTCGGAGTTCAACCTTTTGGAAGGAGGAAGCGATGCTAAGGAAGAAGGTAAACGGGGTAGCGAATGGCCCCCGGTTATCGTCTGCCATCAGCGAGCTGACCGGTGGCGCCATTGACCGGCGCACCTTCCTGCGCAATTCGGGACTGGCCATTGGCGGTCTCGCTGCCGTAACAGGCTTGCGCAGTGGTATGGTCACCAAAGCGGAGGCAGCATCCGCCGGCGGTGGTGCGGTTGAGATCAAGAAATCGGTCTGCACGCACTGTTCGGTTGGTTGCACGGTCTTGGCGGAGGTGCAGAACGGTGTCTGGGTCGGGCAGGAGCCTGGCTTTGACAGCCCGATCAACCTTGGCGCTCATTGTGCCAAGGGCGCTTCAGTACGCGAGCACGCCCATGGCGAGCGGCGTCTGAAGTATCCAACCAAGCTCGAAGGCGGAAAATGGAAGAAGATCAGCTGGGATCAGGCGATCAACGAGGTTGGCGACAAGATGCTCGCCATCCGGAAAGAGTCCGGTCCTGACTCGGTTTACTGGCTCGGTTCGGCGAAACATTCGAACGAACAGGCCTACCTTTTCCGTAAATTCTATGCCTTCTGGGGCTCCAATAACGGAGACCATCAGGCTCGGATCTGTCACTCCACCACGGTTGCAGGTGTTGCCAACACCTGGGGCTACGGTGCGATGACGAACTCCTACAACGACATCCACAATTCAAAGGCGATGATCCTTGTCGGCTCAAACCCGACCGAAGCTCATCCCGTCGCCGTTCAGCATATCCTGAAGGCGAAGGAGCAGAACAATGCTGCCCTGATCGTCTGTGATCCGCGCTTCACGCGGACTGCGGCGCACGCGACGGAATTTGTTCGTATGCGTCCGGGCACGGATGTCGCCCTCATCTGGGGCATTCTCTGGCACATCTTTGAGAATGGCTGGGAGGACAAGGAGTATATCCGTCAGCGTGTATGGGGCATGGATCACATCCGCGAAGAAGTGAAAAAGTGGAATCCGGAAGAGACCGAACGTGTCACCGGAACCCCTGGTTCACAACTTCGACGTGTTGCACGCACGCTTGCCACCAACAAGCCAGGAACCATCATCTGGTGCATGGGTGGCACGCAGCATACAAACGGCAACAACAACACCCGCGCCTACTGCGTTCTGCAGTTGGCACTCGGCAACATCGGCCGTTCGGGTGGTGGCGCCAATATCTTCCGCGGCCACGACAATGTGCAGGGCGCAACGGACTTCTGCGTTCTGTCGCATTCTCTGCCGGGCTACTATGGCCTGAAGAAAGGCTCGTGGATGCATTGGGCGCGTGTTTGGGATGTCGACTATGACTATCTCAAAGGCCGTTTCGCATCCGAAAAGCTGATGCAGTCGAAGGGCATCCCGGTTTCACGCTGGGTTGACGGCGTCCTCGAAGACAAGGGCAAAATGGATCAACCGGATAATCTCCGGGCCATGGTGTTCTGGGGACATGCCAACAACTCGCAGACGCGTGGTATCGAGATGAAGAAGGCGTTCGAGAAGCTTGACCTTCTCGTCGTCATCGATCCCTACCCGACGTTCAGCGCGGTCATGCATGACCGGACCGACGGCGTGTATCTGCTGCCGGCTTCGACGCAGTTCGAGACCTACGGGTCCGTGACGGCGTCCAACCGTTCGCTGCAATGGCGCGAAAAGGTGGTTGAGCCCGTCTTCGAAAGCCTGCCCGATCAGACGATCATCTACAAACTCGCCAAGAAGCTCGGCTTCGACAAGGAGATGTTCAAGAACATCAAGGTCGAAAATGACGAGCCGAATGTCGAGGAAACAACCCTTGAATTCAACAAGGGCATGTGGACGATCGGGTATACCGGCCAGTCTCCGGACCGGCTGAAAAAGCATATGGCGAACCAGCACACCTTCGACAAGACGACCCTCCGTGCGAACGGCGGGCCGGCCGATGGTGAGTATTATGGTCTGCCATGGCCGTGCTGGGGTACCGCAGAGATGGGGCACCCGGGTACACCTAACCTGTACGATCCGTCGAAGCCTGTCGCCGAAGGCGGCTTGAACTTCCGCGCCCGTTTCGGTGTGAAAGCACCGGACAAGTGGGGCGGTGGTAACTTGCTTGCTGAAGGCGGCAACGAAGGCGTGTCCTATCCGATCGGTAACGAGATCAAGGATGGGCATCCTGAGTTCACCATGGCCATGCTGAAGAAGCTTGGCTGGGACGGTGACCTCACGGCGGATGAGAAGGCAGCCATTGAAAAGGTCGCCGGCGACAAGACCAACTGGAAGACCGACCTCTCGGGCGGCATCCAGCGCGTCGCGATCAAGCATGGCTGTGCGCCTTTCGGCAACGCGAAGGCACGGACCGTGGTCTGGAACTTCCCGGATCCCATTCCGCTCCATCGCGAGCCGTTGTACACGCCACGGCGTGATCTGCTCGACAAGTACGCCACGTACTCCGACAGGCAGATGTATCGCCTTCCGACCCGCTACGCTTCGATCCAGGAGCAGGATTTCTCGAAAGACTATCCGCTCATCATGACATCGGGGCGCCTCGTCGAATACGAGGGTGGCGGTGACGAATCTCGGTCCAATCCGTGGCTGGCGGAACTTCAGCAAGACATGTTTGTTGAAATCAATCCGGCAGACGCGAACGATCTGGGCATCAAGGATGGCCAGATGGTCTGGGTCGAGGGTGCCGAAAAGGCGAAGCTCAAGGTTATGGCCATGGTAACCGAACGCGTCGGCAAGGGCGTTGTGTTCATGCCGTTCCATTTCGCTGGTCATTTCCAAGGCAAAGACCTGAGGAGTAAATATCCGGAGGGCGCCGATCCATATGTGCTCGGCGAGGCTGCGAACGTGGCCTTCACCTATGGGTATGACTCCGTGACCAACATGCAGGAGTCCAAAGTGTCTCTCTGCAAGGTCACCAAGGCATAAGGAGTACACGCGATGGCTAGGATGAAATTCCTTTGTGATGCGGAACGCTGCATCGAGTGCAACGCGTGTGTCACGGCGTGCAAGAACGAGCACGAGGTTCCCTGGGGCGTCAATCGCCGCCGGGTCGTGACGATCAATGACGGGAAGCCGGGTGAGAGATCGATCTCAGTCGCTTGCATGCATTGTTCGGATGCGCCCTGCATGGCGGTGTGCCCGGTGGATTGCTTCTACCAGTCCGATGAGGGCGTGGTGCTGCACTCCAAGGACCTGTGCATCGGTTGCGGTTATTGCTTCTACGCGTGCCCCTTCGGTGCGCCGCAATTTCCGCAGGTCGGAAACTTTGGTTCCCGCGGCAAGATGGACAAATGTACCTTCTGCGCCGGTGGTCCGGAATCTGACAAGTCCGATAACGAGTTCAAAAAGTACGGCCGTAACCGCCTTGCGGAAGGCAAGCTGCCGCTTTGTGCCGAGATGTGCTCGACCAAGGCTCTGCTTGCCGGTGACGGCGATGTCGTATCCGACATCTACCGCGAGCGCGTGGTAGCGCGCGGCTTCGGCTCCGGTGCTTGGGGCTGGGGACGTGCCTATCCCGGTCAAGGCTCGTAGATCACAACATCCGGGTGGGGCGGCTCTTTCGAGGGCCGCCCCCTCATTCCACATATTGCCGAGAATTCATACTCAAGTTGGACTTTGCTCATTTTTGTATATGGGTTTAATCGGTAACCTTAAGACCTGCGTGTGTGGTGCAGGATGTCAGGCGATCAGTTATCTGATTACGATTGTCTCGAACTCAGGGAGTAACCGATGCGAGCGATTCTTTATGGTATCGCCCTCGTGGGTGTCCTGACCGTTGCCGGTTGCAAGGACACGCCCCGACCCTTGAACTACAACAAGGGCGAATATGGCGGCAAGGCAGACACCAAACTCACGAAAGAGCAGGTCGAAACCCTGCGGCAGCGCGGAAAGCGTTTTGCGAATTGACGAATAATGGGAGGATTCCGTCATGACAGCGATTTCAAGATGCAGATGGTGGGTAGCGCAGCTTGCCGTGCTCGCGGTGATTGCGTTGAGCACGACATTTGCGCTGGAAATTGCTGATCCACAGCAGGTGCAGGCGCAAAGCAGTGTGCGTCCACCGGCCGGTGCAGTGCAGCCGGCTACCCCTCAGGGCGGCGAGGTGCCGGGCGGATCAATGGGAAATCTTTCCGATTCCGAAACCTGGCGGGCCATTCGCAAGGGTATTCAGGGCAATGTATCCATTCCGGACAAGAAGGCCGGACAGCTCGTCCAATCCGAGGGTGACAATTGGCGGGCCTTCAAGAATGGGCCAATTGCTACTTGGGGCGCGCTCGGCCTTGCCGGGATGCTGCTCCTGCTGACGCTGTTTTATCTGGCCCGTGGCCGGATCATGGTCGATCACGGCATGAGCGGCCGCACGATTACCCGGTTCGGCGACATCGAGCGCATGGGGCACTGGCTGCTTGCGGTATCATTCATCATCCTCGCGCTCACCGGCCTCAACATTATCTATGGCAAGCATGTCCTCCTGCCGGTGCTCGGTGCGGAAGCCTTTGCGGCCATCACTGCCGCCGGGAAATGGCTGCACAACTATGTCGCCTTTGCCTTCATGGCCTCGCTGGTGCTGGTCTTTGTTCTCTGGGTCAAGCACAATTTTCCGAACAGGTATGACCTGGAATGGCTCCTGAAAGGTGGCGGCATGTTCGCGAAAGGCAGCCATCCGCCGGCAAAGAAATTCAATGCGGGACAGAAGATTTTGTTCTGGCTGGTCATTCTTGGCGGAATCTCCATTTCCCTTTCGGGCATCGCCATGTTGTTCCCGTTCCAGACGGCGATGTTTGCCGATACGTTCGCGATCCTGAACCTGTTCGGCTTCAATCTATCGACGGACTTGACGCCGCTGCAGGAAATGCAGCTGGCGACCGCCTGGCACGCGATCGTCTCTTTGTTCCTGATTGTCGTTGTAATTGCGCATATCTACATCGGAACGATCGGTATGGAAGGCGCGTTCGACGCAATGGGGTCCGGCGAGGTCGATGAAAACTGGGCCAAAGAACACCATTCCGTGTGGGCCAAAGAGGCCATTCAGGCTCGCGGCAAAGGACGCAGCAGGGCCGGGGCCAAGGCGGCTGCGGCTGCTGAGTAGCGTTGTTTGAAGTGCAAGCGGGCACCTGCCGGTTCTGGTTTGCACATCTTCACTGCCTGTCCAGACCGATCATGACAACCACACGTTTGGGACCTCAGGGGCGAGCAACCGCAAGCCGAATGAATGCGCTGGCCGGATTGGCTGCGTTGATATGCGCGGTCATTCTCCTGCCTTCGGATGGAACGGGTGCCGAGGGAAAAACTCAGGCAGCGGACGGTAAGCCGGCATCGCCGACCACTTCGTCGGCTCCCCCCTCAACACCGGCAAAAGGTCCGGGTAACGGCAATCTGGTTGGCCATGGCGGACCGGTTCATGCGATTGAGCTCAGCGCGGACAAGACGCGCGCACTCACCGGCAGTTTCGATTATTCGATGATGTTGTGGGATCTCAGCGGGGAGAGTCCGAAAGAGCTGCGCCGGTTTGATGATCATGACGGGTGGGTGAAGGCGGTGGCGTTCCTGCCGGGAGAAAAACGCGCACTTTCGGCAGGTGGCGGCGACGTCTGGGTTTGGGACCTAGATGCGGGCAATGCGGTCCACACATTCAAGGGCCACAAGGCAGAAGTCAGTGCGATTGCGCTCTCACCTGACGGAAAGTGGGTGGCGTCGTCGAGTTCGGACCGAACGATTAGATTATGGAATCTGGAGACCCTGAAACCGGGACCGGTTCTCAAGGGGCACCAGGGGCCGGTCAACGGTGTCGCCTTTTCGCAGGACGGCAAGATCATCTATTCGGCGGGATATGACGGCACGATCCGGAGTTGGGCCAGCGAGAATGGTGAGCTCAAGCGCGTGCTTTATCGTCACGGCTTCGGCATCAACACCATGCGGAAACTGCCCGGTCGCGACCTGTTGGTCATTGGTGCCCTGAACGGCAAGGCGCTTGTGATCGACGGGAGGTCAGGCGCCCGCGTGCACGAATTCAAGAGTATTCAGGGACCGTTTCTGGCGGCCGCAGTTCAGGAGAAACCCGGCCTTCTCGCTCTCTCGGGATTTCAGAAGAATGGCGGCGGTGTCGTCGGCATCATCCGGATCGTGCGGATTGGGGACTGGGCGCTGATCGAGGAGTATGAAGATCCGCGCGGACCGATCTGGGCGATGGAGTTCGGCGAGATCGGCGCCTCGCTCTACTATGGCGGCAAGGACGACTTCGTGACCCGCTGGCAGGTGAGCCCGCGCAAGCCGTTCGAGACAATTTCAGGGCCGTTTCCGCGTCGGTACGAAGTTGAAACAACGGCGAATCTGGGCGAACGTCAGTTCGCACGCAAATGTTCGCTTTGCCACACGCTGACGTCTGACGGCGGTAATCGCGCGGGACCGACTCTCTACAAGGTGTTCGGCCGTAGGGCCGGGTCTTTGCCGGGTTATCCCTATTCGGATGCATTGAAACATTCTGATATAGTCTGGAGTGAGAAAACGATTGGATTGCTGTTCGGGCTTGGTCCCAATCACTACACGCCGGGCACGAAGATGCCTCTGCAGAAGATTGCCGACCCGAAAAAGCGCGAGGCGCTGATCGCATACCTCAAAGTCGCGACCGAAGATGCAGGCACCGAAGCCGTCCGGAAGGGCGATGCAAAAGACAGGACGAAACAGGAAAGTTCCAAGGAGCAGTGACATGAAAGCCTTTTTGATGGGAATGGCTGCGCTGGTGGTGATTACGGTCGTCGCCGCCGTCGGCCTCAGTTCCGTCGATATGTCGGCTGGAAGCGTCTACTCGTCGACGAGTGGCAACGTCCGACTCTAGACACGGCGGGTTTGCAATTTCCCTCCCGGTGAAGGTCGCCGCGCTGGCGGTTGGCTTGTTGGCGGTATTTTTGTCCGGACCGGCAGCGGCGCAGGAGTTGGAGCGGGCGATGCGCTCTGTCGTTAGCGTTTTGCCGGAATGGCCCCCTGACGCCAGGCGATCCGAGGAGCCGGAGGGCAGCGGCGTTGTTGTACTCGACGGCAAGACGATCGTGACGGCACTTCACGTTGTGGACAGGGCCCGTTCGGTTCGCATCCGTACCCGGGATGGAAAAATCCTCAAGGCGCGTCTGAGCGGACGCGATCGCGCAACGGATATCGCCACATTGACGATCGATACGGCACTTCCTCCGATCACACCGGGAGACGGGGAACCTCACCTGGGAGACAGGGTTTGTGCCATCGGGAATGCGTTCGGTCTGGGCTTGTCCGTCACGTGCGGTGTGGTGTCGGGTTTGAACCGGGCGGGTGTCGGCTTCAATCGGGTCGAGGATTTCGTTCAGACCGACGCCGCCGTCAATCCCGGAGCGTCGGGCGGAGCGCTGGTAACCGACAAGGGAGAATTTGTAGGACTGTTGTCCGCCATCTTTACAAAGACCTCCGACGCGAACATCGGTGTCAACTTCGCCGTTTCGGCACGAATGGCTAACGACATCGCGCGGAACCTTCGTGAGCACGGCCGTGTCGGCCGGCCGATCAGCGGTATGCGGATGGAGGCCGCGCCGGGCGAAGGGGAGACAGGTGTTCTCGGCGCGCGCGTCGTTTCGATGCGACCCGGTTCCCGCGCAGAGCGCGCGGGTCTTCTGGCGGGAGATGTCATCGTTCGCGCCGGCGGGCGGCGGGTGCGGAAGCCAGCGGATTTTGTGAGCGCGATGTCGCTGCTCCTGCGTGCCGATGAGTTGGAAGTTGAGGTTATTCGCGATGGAGCAAACAAGCGGTTCCGTTTGATGAAATAGACGGTCGGATTTTTCAGCCGTCAAATCGGGAGACAGAACATATGGATGAAGATCGGTTCAACATGTCGCTGAGGAAATTCCTCAAGCAGGTCGGCGTGACGTCGCAACAGCAGATCGAAAAGGTCGTGCGTGACGGTTCCGTTGCCACAAACGGCAACATCAAGGTGAAGATGGTCCTGACCATTGAGGGAACGGACCTCAACCATACCGTGGAGGGCGAGATCGAGACAGGCTGAAGTCGATCGCGGCTGCAAGTCTTGACCGAGTGACGCATGCACCTGCCTGACCCGACATTCCCGCCACTGCTCAAGGGCCATGATGTGGCCGGCACCGAAAGCGCTTTCGAGACCGCGTGCGAGCGCGCTGCGGCAGGCGCGATCGGCGCGGGAGACGTGGTCTGGAGCCGACATGCGTCGCGGGTCGACCTCGCGATCGTTCTGGAACCGGAGGTTTCTCTGGAAACCGCCGTGCAGATGTTGCCTGTTTCCATGGCGGCAATTGGTGACTGTCTCGGCGTTTTGACCCCGCCCCAGGTTGGCGTGGGCTTTACGTGGCCGGGCGATATCCGTGTCAATGGCGGCATCGTGGGGAATATCCGCGGTGCGGCAAGCGGGGAGCGCGACGCCAGCCTGACGCCTGACTGGATGGTGATCGGGTTGTGGCTTCGCCATCGGCGCGAGGATAGCGAACCGGAACCCGGAGACGTTTCCGATCAGACGTGGCTGTCGGAAGAGGGCTGCGCGGAGCTCACCCGGAGTGAGGTCATTGAGTCCTATTGCCGTCACTTCCTGACGTGGCTCAACGACTGGAATGACGACGGGTTCAAATCCGTTCACGGCTCCTGGATGTTTCGCGCCGAGGAGCGCGATGCGCACATCAGCGTGACGGCGGGTGGCGAAACCATCAGCGGATTGATGCAAGGACTCGACGACAGCGGCAATCTGCTTGTGCAGTCCGACGGCAGCACGAAGGCTGCCATGCTGCTCGATGTATTCGAGTTCCCGCAAGGATGAGGCCGGTGGGGCGGGCATGAAGTTTCTCAGGACCATACGTTTCGACCCTTCCGACGAAAATGTCTTCGATCGGGCGGCGGGACCGGACGAGTGGGCCATATCGGGTGCGTTCGAGTTTGTCGGACTTGAGCGGGAGAATGTCGTCGGCAAGACCAAGCAGGCTTTCGCCAACGGCTTCCTCTCACTTGAGAGTTTCGGCAGGTCGACCTTCGCATCCGTTGCCGAGCTCGGCGACGACGATCTTGAAAATGTGGAGCGGTGCCTCGCACGCCATTTCGTTGAGCGATATGACGCTCCGGATGAAGCCGCTGCGCTGCCCGTAGCACGCGAGGAGGCGCAATTCGTGCTTGATCTGTGCAAGGACTCGCTGGTCAACACGATCTTCACGGTCCAGCGCCGCTTTGCCGACGACGGGCAGATCAAGGAGGAGTTCCGGACCATTGCGGCGCCGGACGCGCGTCCCATGCATACCCGAATCTGGAATGTGGTCGAAGACAATGAATGACTTCTGGAAATCGGCCGGCATGCACCTTGTCGAGGTCAACAAAGAAGGCTGGCTTGCGCTGACCCCGGACTTCCTGCGCGCCTACTACACACGTCCCGAGGTGCATCCGATCGAGACCTCCTGTGCGGAAGAAGTGAAGCTGTTCGAAGACCTGATGGCGGACCCGTTCATGGAGGTGCCGAAGGAACGGCTTAAGACGCTCGCCGACCAGGACGCTGCCTATAACTATGAAGTGATCCTGGGATTTCGTGCGCGCCTCATGGATGCCGGAACGGTCGAAGGTGCTTACTTGAAAATGATGCGCGCCGATCAGGCAGACGTTCCGCCGGTGTTTATCGACCAGATGGTTCATCTCATCGTTCGCAACATCTTGAAGGATTGCGGCGATCCGATCAGGCTGCGCGCCGGCGAAATCTTCTTCCGCGATCAGAGCGTCAGCACCGATGACGGGATGATCATGCTGGCAGATGAGGAAATCGTGTCCATGCATGCAGCCTCGGGTGGTCTCGGCGGTCTCGGGCAGCTTCTGGTCGAAAGTGACACGCCGCTGCGACGGGTCGAGCTCGACGTCATGGATGAAGACAACAAGAACCTTTACTGGGAACGGTCCGACCGGTTTGACATGGTGGTTGACTTCCGTTTCACCCAACCGGCACTTGATGCCTTCGCCCGCGTGATCGAGGCGTGGGTCGGCCATTTCCTGAACCTCAAGGTGCGCGTCGAGCCGCGCCAGTCCGTACAGGATGAGCAATGGACGTGGCACATCGGGCTGGACAGGGACGCGACCCAGATCCTCAACGCGCTCTACGAGGGCAAGGAACTGGCCGAAGGAGATGGCGAGCGGATCGTGGCGCTGTTCCGCATGTGGGTGGAGGATGAGGCCGCCGTGATCGATACCGTGCGTGGAAAGCCGATCTATCTCGGGCTTGCCATGTCGGAAGACAGGATCGTCAAGATGAAGCCGCAGAACCTGCTGACCAACATGCCATTGCCGCAGGATGCGTAAAAAAAGGCGGGCTAGTATGAGCCCGCCTTGAGGATCGATCGACCTGAAATTCAGTTAGTTCTTTGACTCGAAGACGCTGTCGAAGTCGAACGGCGTATCATCGATCGGCATTGCGCTCGCGCCGCCAATTCCGGCGAAAAGCGCAACAGCAATAGCAAGTGCACCAATAGTCGTTTTCATAGCATTCACTCCATTCGTTTTCATGTGACCGGTCCAGGGGCTTGGGAGGAAGCCTGCCGGTACAGCCTTGCGTGTCTTGCACGCTCGAACCCAGAAACGCGGGTTGAGCCGAAAAAGTTGCGGAGGGACGCATGAAATAGATGTGAGGTATCTTTGAGCGCCGACACTGCATCCGGAAACGGAAACCATTCGTTCATGCGCGCCACCGCATCTGGCGGAGTTGCGTAACGGCATGATAGAATTGCTTTTTCCGGGAAGTGCGGTGTTCACATCCTCAGGAGCGGTAAAGACATTCCATGCTTCGCATCTATTTCGGCGGACTGACGGGCGATCGCCTCGGACGGCTCGGATTCTTTGCCTTTTGGCTGTTGTTGGCCGCGTTTTTCATCACCGGTGGCCTGACGATCGGTTTCAGCCTCGGTATCGCGGATCATTTGGGGGGCGGGGACGTTCAGGAAACGCAGTCGCAGTTGCGCGGTGAATTCGGCATGCCGTTCATCGTTGCGGTCTGGATCGCGGGCCTGACGTTCTTGTTTGCCGAGCTGAACATCTCGGCAAAGCGTGTCCGCCATATCGGATTGCCCGGATGGCCCGTCACACTGGGCGTATCGGCCGTAATCATTCTGGCTGCCCTGCTCGTTACGCCGAGGCTCGGCCACATTTTGAGCCTGCTCGCGTGGCTTGCACTCACCATCGTTCCGGGTGGAGTTTTCGGGCCACATCCATCGCGTGGCTAGGTTCGACGCAGCGCGTTTGGCCTAGTCGAGAAAATCCTCCGGAGACTTGCCGGTCTCGCGTGCCTTTTCCTCGGCCGCCAGATAGTCCTCCGTGGTCCGGACCTTGGGTCGCGTGCCTTCCGCAAAGGGATCGTCGCCCTTCTCCGAAAGGGCGATCACGCGGCAGTCGTCGCACATCTTGATCAGCATCGTCTGGTCGGAATCCTGGAACATCCAATGTTTACCTTCGAGCGATGCCGTCACGCGTTCGATTGCCGCCTTGGTGCCGAAGGGCTTGCCACACGAAATGCATTCGAAGGGTTCATCTTCGTTCAGGACTTCCGCGGAAAGCGCGGCGCTGGTGAAATTATACTGCGGCTGAAGGGTAATCACGCTTTCCGGGCAGGTTCCCACGCACAGGCCGCATTGAACACAGGCCGCTTCGGTAAACCGGAGTTGCGGGTGATCGGGACTGTCGGCAAGCGCATCGGCCGGGCAGGCACTGACACAAGCCAGGCAGAGCGTGCATCCCGCGACGTTGATCTGCAGGCGTCCATAGGGCGCTTGTGAAGGCAGCGGGAGAATTTCGGCGGGCTCCGGTGCAATTTCGTTGAGCTTGTCGAGCACGGTGCGGGCAATCTCCCGCTTGCCGCCCACCGCCGTGAAGGCGGACCGCTTCGCGCTCTTTAGTTTGGGCAAGTCATGAAGGTAGGCTTCGACGACATTTGGGTCCTGCTCGACGAGCAGGGCAATCCGGTTTTCTTCCCCAAATCCCAGCCCCTCCAGGAACGTTTGAGCCAGCGCGATCTGATCCTTGAGAGCGGGGAGGTCGTCCTGCCGGTCCGGCGGACCAAGCACCAGTATCTGGCTGAAACCGGAAACGATGGCGGCAAGCATTGCATCGTGTCCGAGCTGGGTGACCGTGTAGAGAGACAGCGGCAGCATGTTTGCTGGCAGCCCTTTGCCAAAACGTGCCATGGCCGAGATGAGACCAGCTCCATGTTTTTCGTCATGGATGAGCAGAACCGGCTCCCTGCCGCCGGCTTCCAGAAAGGTGTCCGCGAGGATTTGCATGCGCGCAATGACATCGGCGCGCTGGGGAAAGGCATAGCTGACGGCGCCGGTCGGGCAGGTTGCGCTGCAGTTTCCGCAACCTCCACAGATCAGAGGGTCGATATGCACACCGTCTCCGTCCGGAGAGATCGCGGACATCGGGCAATTGTCGAGACAATTGCTGCACCCGATCTTGCCGCTTCTGGAGTGGGCGCAGATGTCGGCATCGTAAGCGACATACAGCGGTTTTTCGAACTCGCCGACGAGATCGGAAATTTCAAACATCGCGTTGGCGACCCCGGCGGGATAATCCGGATCGACGCAAAAGTAGCCGTCACGCCGTGCGGCGGCAGCGAACAACGGCGTGCCTCCCGACATGTCGAAGATCAGGTCGCATTGAGAGCTGGCCCCGTTCCGTTCCATGAGGAAGTTCAACTTGTCCTTCGACGAGGGGCTGACCGGCGCGTAATCATCGACGGTAATCTCAAACGATCCAAGGGTTCCCTGGGCGGCAGTGATGCGGCCTTTGTAGATGGGCACATTGACCGTGCTCGGCGGGACAATATCGTCGGCATCCGTGAGCATGAGCGAAACATTGAGGCGTCCGGCAAGTTGCTCCGCCACATCCATCGCAGGTTGTCCTGCTCCGTAAACCAAACATACGCCTTCCGAGACGATTGGTGTCGTTCCGGTCGACTTGGACTCATGTGCCGCTTCGGCCAGAAGCGCCGCGATCTTCGGCAATGCGGCATTCTTCGCATCACTCCAGCCTGCGCGCTCACGGATATTCGCGAACACGATGTCCGCTCCCCCATTTTCATCGGCGAGTTCGCGAAACAGGGGTGCTTCCTGCGTGCAGGCGACCATCAGAGGATCGCCGGATTTGAGCGCATCGGCGTAGTTTTCAAGCTGTGTACGGCACAGGTTCGAGTAGACCGGGAGTTCGCCCTCGCCGCCGATGCAGCGCTTCAGTGCGTCGCCGTCGAGCGCCATGCTGTTTTCGCAGTCGCAGACCAGAAGACGGCGGTCTTTCACTTTTGAAACCATAATTTTTTAAGTCCTTAAGGCCCTGATTTAAAAACATAAATAATTTTTTATGGAAACGGTTTCCAAATCAGGTGTGCATTTGGTCGAAGGGTATTATATTTTTTTGCGCGCTGCTACAGGCAGTGCAATACGGGCGGAAATTTGAGCCGCGCGAGACGAATTAGGAAACGATCGAAGAATGCCGTCAGCCGTTTCGATACAGGTCGGCGTTGTTATCGCACGCGAAGACATCGACAGCCAATGGGAGGATCATGTCTGGCGGCCGATTGGCGTCCTTCCCGGCGCTCCGGACGTTGAGGATTGGACAGAGTTGCGGCGCGGGGAGGGCTGGGTTCACTACCATGCGCGGACCGTGCCGCTCGAACTCCATCGCAAGGAGACGGATTCCTACAAGTTCAACCTGGAGGGCCGCGAGCCAGTCCTTTACGTCGTCCTGAGCGATGAAGACGAGGAGAACGACTTCCCGTATGACGTGCATCTCGTCACCGCGTCGCCCTATGAAGCGGCGGACTATCTGGACTCCGGCGAACAGATCGTTGAGCCTGTGCACATGCCTGAGTCCGTATTCGCCTTCGTCAGCGACTTCGTCGACGAACATCACGTCGAGGAAAAGTTCAAGAAGCGCAAGCGCTCGGAAGTGAAGCTTGAAGACCACAAGTTCGGGCAGGAACCGATTTTCGAATTGCGCAAACGGATGACACAAGAGAACGGCCATGAGTGAACGCGACAACGACTTCCTGTCCCGCTGGTCGCGGCGCAAGGTCGAGGCGCGCGACGGTGGACTGAAGAAAAAACAGACCGAAACGCCGCACAAGCCGGGCCGCATGCGAACCGATCCGCCGAAGCCGAAGGAGGCAGCTGCGACGTCCGAGGATGGAGAAGAGGCACCGGTTCAAATGGCGGCCCTGCCGGAGGGAGATCAGGTGCCGGCACCGGCAGAGGATGCGTCCGGTAGCGACGAAGCTCAAGTGGATGTTCCAGGAGATCCGGCCGATTGGGAAGATTTTGATTTCGACTCCCTGAACTACGGCTCGGACTATACCCAGTTCATGAAGAAGGGTGTTCCCGAAGCCGTACGGCGGCGGGCTTTGCGTGCCCTCTGGCAGTCGAACCCGATTCTCGCCAACATCGACGGTTTGAATGATTATGACGAGGATTTTACCGACGCGGCGCTGGTCATGAAGACCTTTTCAAGCAACTACAAGGTCGGCTCGGGTTACCTTACGGAGGAAGAACGTCTCGCCAGTTATAGCGAAGAGGCGCGAACCGTTGGGTCGGATGCTCCGGACGAAGAGGCGGAGGATACAGAGGTCGCGGACGTGGAAGACATGGATGTCGAGGATATGGACGATGAGGACATTCTCGATGATGACACACGGTTTTCGCAAGTTGAAAGCGACGGAAGCCCGGAACCTGCGGACCCCAACCCGGACAATGATACGGTCTAACGCCTTTGCAGCGTTGATCCTGACTGCGCTGATTATCATCGTTGGCGCACGCACGGGCGGCGCGCAGTCGTTGCGCGACGAATCCCAGGGCCGCGTTCTCAGCGAGGTGGAAATGCTGCTGGCGGGCGCGGAAGCCAATCGCCTCGACGTCGTCGTCTACCTGTTGAACAAGGGCGTCGATCCCAACACGACCGCTGACAACGGTTATACCGCGCTCATTGTCGCGGCATCGAACGGACGTACGGAAATCATTGACTTGCTTCTGGCGCGGGGAGCGGATGTCAACCAGGCCAACAAAACCGGCTGGACGCCGCTGATGGAAGCTGCAATGCGGGATCAGGACCGAACGGTGCAGCAGCTGCTCAAGGCGGGCGCCAAGGTGAATGTCGTGGAGATGAGAAACGGTCAGACACCGCTGATCGTGGCGGCAAAGAGTGACCGTCCCGACAGCGTTACCACTCTTCTTGCAGCCGGCGCCGACGTCAAGGCGGCTGATACCAAACGCGGCCTGACGGCCCTGCATCACGCGCTTTCAAGCACCAAGCATCGATCCACCGAAATGGTTGCCGAGCTTCTTGTCGCCGGGGCGGACCCAGAGCGCAGGGCGAAGGACGGCTACACACCGCTCATGTCGGCAGTGGACTCAGGCGAGGTCGCCAAGGTTTCGCTGGTTTTGTCCGAATCCGTTTCCATCGATGCGGAAACGAACGACGGCCGGACCGCGCTCGTGATTGCGGCGGGCGGCGAACATCCCGCACCTGTCCGGCGTCTACTGAAGGCGGGAGCCAAAGTCGAAGGTGGGTCGGGGAAATTCACGCCTCTCACACAGGCCGTCCGTGCGGGACTACATGAGACGACGCGCTTGCTGCTTGAGGCGGGCGCTGACCCGAACCGTTCGGCGATGGACGGGCGGCGTCCGTTGATGCTCGCTGCGCGTGCCGGCCAGGACGAGATCGTGCGACTTCTTCTGGATAAGGGTGCGTCAGTCGACGGCCGCAACGAGACTGACGGCACGACGGCTCTGATGTGGGCGGCCAATAACGGTCTCAAGAGTATCGTTGAATTTCTTATTGAGCGTGGCGCCAACCCGGGCCTCTCGGCGAACGACGGCTGGACGGCGGGAGAAGCTGCACGCATGGCCGGGCACGCCGACATTGCGAAGAAGCTGGATCGGCGCATCTGATGCGACAGATTGCGAAAATGCCTCGTGGCAGCCGAGCGTGGACGCTATTGAGGGGGTTCGAGTGTCTCGTCGGCGAGATGCTGGCGCAACATCTCGCGATACTGGTTCACCATGTGATCCACGAATTTTTCGTGCTCGTCGACATTCGCGACCGCCTTGGCGACATAGGCATTGTATCGGGCGGCTGCAAAAAGGAACGCCATGTGTAGCTGGGTGGCTTTGACGGACCGGTTCTCGCGATTTGCCAGGTCGATGAACTTGTCGGCAAGCTTCAGAAAGGCCGTCGTGTCGAGCTCGCCCTCCTTGCGTGCGGCGCGGCGCTCGTTGCGCGATCGCTTGTCTTTTTCCGGTTCTTCCAAAGTCGGCGCTCCCGAGGTGATGTTGCCCGGCGGCGATATTACTCGCTTGGGCGTGATGCTGTCACGCGTCGCGGGACCGGCGTTTGCTGTCCTGTTCCTCGCGGTACAATCGCCGGTCAAGGCCGCCGAAAGCTGCAAAGCCCCGCTCCCGGTCTGCGACGCGCGGGCTGCCGTCTTTGGTGTTTCCTCCTTTGATCCCGTGGGAAGTGCTGTCCGGATCGGTCCGGGCCTGCTCGTCACAAACCGGCATATCGTCGCGGACAAGACCGAAGTTGAAATCATTCTCCCCGACGGCACACGCATTCAAGGCAAGGTCGAACCGACAAGCTTTCTCGGCGATCTGATCCTGGTGCGGGCGGAGTTGCCGGACGGTCCCTCTCTTGAACTCTCCGGTGAAACTTCAGATGGGCTCTGGAGTGTCGGGCAGGACATATCCGAACGGCGGATCAAGGTCTACGCGAAGGGCCGCATGCTGCTGGCGCCGGCGCCCGCCAAGCCTTATGCGCGGCTGCATCACACGGCCTACAGTCAGCCCGGCAACAGCGGCGGCGCCGTTGTCGACAAGGATGGCCGTCTTGTGGCAATCGCGGCGTCGGGCGGCGAGGGACGGTTCGAGGCCGTGCCCGCGGCCCAGATTGCCGCATTGCGTGACCAAAGCGGTCCGGAGCATGCAGACAAGAGCAAACTAATTGGCAAGAATCTGCGAGAGTGCACGCTGATGCTCGAAAAGGCGCAAAGGATGGGCAACAAACTGCCGGACAAGGTCGCCGACATCGTGAAAAATTCATGTGCGGCGAGTGAAAACCGGCAGCTCTACGACCTTGCGGGTCAGCTGCTTGCACGGCAGCGATGGCTGGACGATGCGGTTGAATTCTTCGAGCGGTCGATCGAGAAGGATCCGAATGCCATCAATTCGCGTCTGGGACTGGTCATTGCCCTTCGTTTCGCGCGCAGACTGGATGATGCAAAGCCGCATGTGCGCTGGTTGCTCGATGTGATTCCGGAGGAGCGCATGATCCATCCTGTCGCGCTCCACGTGGGCAAGGTGACCAACGATCAGAAAATGGTTGCCGAAGCGCTTGGCCTGATCGAAAAGCACGCGCCGAACCAGCTTGAAGCCGCGAAGAATTTCCTCAAGTCACCGGTCCGGTAAGTTTCTGATCATTGCGTGGCCGGTCCGGCCAGCGCGGGATTTGCAATCCAGCCAAACTTGGTGCGCCGGGTCCGATCCCCCGGCGATGGACCGGCAAGTGCCACGATTGCCGACTTGATGTCCTGAGTGGTCCAACCGGGGTTGATCGCCTTGAAACGCGCGGCCAGCGCGGCGATGCGCGGAACCGCAAAACTCGATCCGGAAACGAAGGTTTTCGCACCGGTATGATCGAAGGTTTCAATGCCTTCGCCCGGAGTTGAGACGTCGACCGTTTGCGGGCCCCAGTTCGACGCAAGCGGCAGACGGCCAAATGCATCGGTGGATGCGACGACCAGCGCATTGTCGAGCTTGAAACCGGACGGGTAGATGGGTTTTTCGTCGACATTTCGTCCGTCATTGCCTGCGGAAATGATGAACAGAATGTCCGGATTGGCCTTTGCCGCTTTGCGAAACTGCTCCCAGTCGTTTTTCTGATAGCCGCCGAGCGACATGATCACGATGCGCGCAGGGCCTTGCGCAATCGCGTCGACGATTTTTGCAAATGTCACGAACGAGTGCGCACGGTAGCGATAGGGAATCAGGCGGGCGTTTGGAGCTTCGCGCAGGAAAATGCCGGCAACGCGTGTTCCGTGGTGGCGTCCGCTGCCGAGCTTCTGGCCCGGCACGAGGTCGAAAGGCTTGTTGTCGTTGTCGTGAAAGTCGAACCCCAGACACTCTCCGTTCGCATTGCGCGCCAGTCTGCTTGCGATGCGGTGGAGGGTATAGTTAACGCCTGAATCGATGATCGCTACGGCAATACCGCCGGGATCGGTGCCGCGGGGCATCTCCGGTTCCATTTGCGATGCGACCGCTGGCCCGCGGCAAATGGCGAGAAACAAAAGTACAGGAAATATGATTCTCAGCGGGCTCATTGCGTGCGGAGCTGTCATCTACGTTACTGGCCTCAACGTTCCGCGCGGAACCGATTGCATTCGCTTCACTGGGCTACTAACGTCGGCCGCATCCATGCAATCAACCGGCGAAGAATAGTCTGCAATTATAGCGCCTGAAAAGCTGTCATGACTCATCAAAATTCTGTCTGGCCCACTGAATTACGCTTGAACCCGGAAAAAGACCGGTTGAACGTCACTTACGACGATGGGGAGAAGTTTACTTATACTGCGGAGTTCCTCCGCGTGCTCAGTCCGAGCGCCGAGGTTCAGGGCCACAGTCCCGACCAAAGGGTTACGGTTCCCGGAAAAAAACATGTACGCGTGAAGGCCATTGAGCCGATCGGCAATTATGCGATCAGGATTGTCTTCGACGACGGGCACGACACCGGACTTTACTCCTGGGAGTATCTGCACGATCTCGGCATGTCATACGAGAGCCGCTGGGACGACTATCTGGACGAGCTTGAGGAAAAGGACCTCACGCGAGAACCCTGATCCCATTCCAGAAAGCCGCGTGGCGTTAATGTTACCCATTAACAAGAGTTATGATCCACACGGTTACATCTTCTGTTCGTTTCCGTTAATAATACACTCCGCCGTTGCAGTTGAGAGCGTCGGTGCAATGCCGCGCTCGCGTTGTCGCAACGGAGAAGTTTGAAATGGTATAGGGAGGACAACATGCCATTTACCGCAAAAGGTAGAGTAGTGGCACTTGCCGGAGTACTTGCTCTGGGTGGTACGCTCGTGACGGCCGACGCCAAGGCTGAGACCAAGTTCGTCAGCATTGGTACCGGTGGTGTGACCGGTGTGTACTATCCGACCGGTGGCGCTATCTGCCGTTTGGTCAACAAGAACCGTAAGAAGCACAACATTCGTTGCTCGGTCGAGTCCACTGGTGGATCGATCTACAACATCAACACCATTCGCGCTGGCGAACTGGAATTTGGCGTGGCCCAGTCTGACTGGCAGTATCATGCCTACAACGGAACCTCGAAGTTCAAGGACAAGGGTCCTTACAAGGATCTGCGGGCCGTTTTCTCAGTGCACCCGGAGCCGGTTACGGTTCTGGCGCGCCGCGATTCCGGCATCAAGACGCTCACCGATGCCAAGGGCAAGCGTCTGAACATCGGCAATCCGGGTTCAGGCACCCGTGGCACGTGGGAAGTTCTCGAAGGTGCGCTTGGTTGGAAGCGCTCTGACCTGAAGCTTGCTTCGGAGCTGAAGTCTGCGGAAATGTCTCAGGCCCTCTGCGACAACAAGATCGACGCCTATTTCTGGCTCGTCGGTCATCCGTCTGCTTCGACCAAGGAAGCTGTTGCTTCGTGCAATGCGCTGATCGTTGACGTGTCCGGTCCGGCTATCGACAAGCTGATTGCCGACAAGCCGTACTACCGCAAAGCCACCATCCCCGGCGGCATGTATGCGGGCAACGACAAGCCGATCAACACCTACGGCGTAGGCGCGACCTTCGTCACCAGCGCCAAGGTTCCCGATGACGTCGTCTACGAAGTCGTGAAGGCTGTCTTCTCCAATATGGATGACTTCAAGAAGCTTCATCCGGCGTTCAAGAACCTGAAGCCCAAAGAGATGATCAAGGACGGCTTGTCCGCTCCTCTGCATCCTGGTGCTGTCAAGGCTTACAAAGAACTTGGTCTGATGTAGCCGAACACGAAAATACCGATGGAGGGGCATCCTGCCCCTCCATTTTGCAATGAGCCAGAGAGTCGCCCCGGTCGGGGTTGGGAGGGGGTTTGATGGCGAAGAAAAGCAAGACTGTAGCTGCGGATCCGGAAATGGATGCTGCGGCCCAAATGGTCGCCGAGATAGATACCGGCGCACGCAATCCAGCAAACTGGCAAGGAAAGATGATCACAGGGGTGGCCCTGTTGTGGTCGATCTTCCAGATTTATTACGCTTCGAATTTCCCGTTCCTGCTGACCGAGCTGACGGGAATCAACTTCACACTGAATTCCGATCAGGGCCGGTCCATCCATCTATCATTTGCCCTGTTCCTGGCGGCCACGGCGTTTCCGCTGTTCAAGTCGAGTCCGCGCGATCACATACCCTGGTACGATTGGGTCTTGGGTCTCGCCGGCGTTGCCGCGTGTCTGTATCTGATCTTCGCGAGTGACGGCATAGCGGACCGCGCGGGCGTTCCGATAACCACCGACAAGGTCATGTCGATTATCGGCCTGGTGGTGATCCTGACCGCCACATACCGGTCGCTGGGACTTCCGCTGGTGATCGTCGCATCCGTCTTCATGATGTACACCTTCTTCGGCGACCGTGATTTCATTCCCGAGGTGATCCAGTGGAAGGGCGCGTCGCTCGGCAAGGCGCTCTGGCATTACTGGATGCAGACGGAAGGCGTGTTTGGCGTTGCGCTCGGTGTGTCCACGTCGATGGTTTTCCTGTTCGTTCTGTTCGGATCGCTCCTCGACAAGGCCGGGGCGGGCAACTACTTCATCAAGGTGTCGTTCTCTTTGCTCGGACATTTGCGTGGCGGTCCGGCGAAAGCTGCCGTAGTGTCCTCGGCGATGACCGGGCTCATTTCCGGCTCGTCGATCGCCAACACGGTGACAACCGGCACATTCACGATCCCGTTGATGAAGAGGGTCGGCTTCCCCGCTGAGAAAGCCGGCGCGGTCGAAGTTGCATCATCCACCAACGGGCAGCTCACGCCACCCGTAATGGGTGCGGCCGCCTTCCTGATGGTCGAATATGTCGGCGTCAGCTATCTCGATGTCGTCCGCCATGCATTCTTGCCAGCGGTGATTTCCTATATCGCGCTCGTCTACATTGTCCATCTGGAGGCCCTCAAGCTCGGTTTGGAGGGCATGGAGCGCGAAGGCCCGGTCAACACTCTTGCCAAGAAACTGACCAACGCGCTTGGCGGTTTTGTCGCGGTATGCGCTCTTGCAGCGATCATCTATTACGGTCTCGGCTGGACCAAGGATGTATTCGGAGATGCGACCCTCTACGCGATGTCTGCGTGGTTCATCATCGCCTATCTGGTTCTGGCTTGGTACGCATCCGCGGTTCCCGATCTTGAGGTCGACGATCCCGATGCGCCGCTGACAACCCTGCCTCCGGTAGGGCCCACGGCACGGACCGGTTACTACTTCCTGCTGCCGCTGATCGTTCTGATCTGGTGCCTGATGATCGAGCGCTTTTCGCCCGGCCTTTCGGCCTATTGGGCGACGCTGTCAATGATCTTCATCGTGTTGACCCAGCACTCCGTGAAGGCAGTGTTCCGCGGCAAGGGCGGTGAGCTCATGGCCGGATTCAAGCAAGGCTTCGACCAGATGATCGATGGGTTTATTGCCGGCGCTCGCAACATGATCGGTATTGCTGTTGCGACCGGTACGGCGGGCATCATTGTGGGTACGATTTCGCTCACCGGCGCCCATCAGGTCATGGGTGAGTTCGTCGAGTTCATTTCCGGCGGCCATCTGATGCTGATGCTGTTCTTCGTCGCAGTGCTGAGCCTCATTCTCGGAATGGGCCTGCCGACGACGGCGAACTACATCGTCGTGTCATCGCTCATGGCGCCGGTTATCGTGACCGTTGGCGCGCAGTCCGGCCTGATCGTTCCGCTGATCGCGGTACACATGTTCGTGTTCTACTTCGGCATCCTGGCGGACGATACACCGCCTGTGGGCCTTGCGGCTTTCGCGGCCGCGGCCATCTCGCGGGGTGACCCGATCAAGACGGGTATTCAGGGCTTTGCCTACGACATCCGGACGGCGATTCTGCCATTCCTGTTCCTGTTCAACACGGAGTTGCTGCTGATTGATGTCACTGTTGCGAAGGCGGTGTTCATCTTCATTGTCGCGGTGATAGCGATGCTCTTGTTTGCCGCAGCGACGCAACAGTATTTCCTCGTGCGCAATCGCGTGTGGGAGAGCCTTGCATTGCTGCTCATCGCCTTCACCCTGTTCCGTCCCGGTTTCTGGCTTGACCAGGTCCACGCGCCCTACACGGAAGCGCCGCCGGCCGACATCGTGAAGATCGCCGGTGAGGCTCCTCCGGACAGCAAGTTGCGCGTCGTCGTTGCCGGCGAGAACATATCCGGCAAACAGGTGGAGAAGACGGTGCAGCTCCCGCTTGGGCCGGCGGGTGACGGGGCGGAACGCCTCAAGAAGACAGCCGGGCTTGAATTCCGCACCGAGGACGGCAAGACGCTGGTCGACAATGTGGAGTTCGGCAGCTTTGCGGAGAAGCAGAAGATCGATTTCGACTGGGAGCTGCGCGAAGTGCTGGTCCCGGCGGATCGGATGCCGAAGGAGGTGTTCTATCTTCCCGCGGCTCTGCTGCTTGCTCTGATCATCTTCATGCAGCGGGGAAGGTTGCGCAAGGAGCAGGCTGCCTGATCGCGCATTCACCGATCAAACAAATTCCGCCCCGCGTCGAAAGGCGCGGGGCTTTTTTTCACCACTCCTTGGTTCCCTGTGCGCCCTTGAACGGTCCGGTGATGTCGGGCGTGATCCACCCGCCATAAAACCCGCCCTGTTGGGGATCGATCCTCTGATCTGCGAGGAAGCACTCGAGTTCGTACGAATAAAATGCAAAATACCCGCGCAGTTGAGCGCAATCGCCGGAATCTTCGAGAGGGTCCGGATAGGACCAGACGGCGTTCTCGACGAGCGTGCCGCCAACCTTGACATGCCAGTAACGTGCCTCGCCTTTCCATTCGCAAAAGGTCCGTCGCTCGCTCTCCAAAAGGCAGGAAACATCAACGTCCCCAGGCGGGAAGTAATATGTCGGCGGTGATGCGGTCTCCATCACCTTCAATAGCCCCTTGCTGGCGGCGATTACACGGCTCTCAAGCAGGACCCTTCCAGCGTTGGAAATACGCACAACGCGGGGAGGACGCGGATAGTCCCATACCGATTCCTGGCCCGGCCCCGGCTCCACGATGTCTTCAGGCGATGGCCGCTGACGCATTTTGTTGCGGTAATGTGATTTTTCGGCGTCGTCCATCCCGGGCGTCCGGTTTCAGTAATCTGGGCTGGTTTCAGTTCACCGTTGAGACGGCTTCGTCCAGGCTTTTTGCCAGCTTGTCCGTCAGTTCCGCGAGTTCATCCTCTGAGATAATGAAGGGCGGGGCGAGCAGAACGTGATCTCCGCGAACGCCGTCTGCGTTCGTCGCGTTCGGGTAGCAGATCAGGCCGTTTTCGAAGGCCGTCTGCTTTACGCGTCCGGCCACGTTGAGATCGGGTTCGAACGGTTCTTTGGTTTCTCGGTCGGCAACGAGTTCGATGCCGATGAACAGTCCGCGTCCGCGAATATCACCCACATGGGCGTGCTGCCCCAACCGATCCCTCAGCAGCTTCATCGCCGTTTCACCTCTTGCGCACACCTGCGGGAGAAGGTCGTCCTCCTCGATCACCGTCTGAACGGCCAAGGCAGCCGCGCACGCCGTCGGGTGCGCCATGTAGGTGTGGGTGTGTTTGAGCATTCCGCTGCCGCTGACGATGGCTTCGGCATACTTCGATGCAACGAGCGTCGCGCCGATCGGCTGATATCCTGCGCCGAGACCCTTGGCGACAGCCACGATGTCGGGTTCGATACCGTCCTGTTCACACGCGAACAGCGTACCGGTACGGCCCATGCCGGACATCACCTCATCGAGGATGAGCATGACCCCATGCTCATCGCAGATGCGGCGAATCTCCCTGAAGTAACCGGGAGGCGGCGGCACCACGCCGAGACTGGATCCCGAAACCGTTTCCGCGACAAAGGCGGCCACATTTTGTGGACCGACCCTTTGGATTTCATCTTCGAGTTCCCTCGCCGCCCGCAGGCCATACTCCTCCGCGCTCTCGTCCGGCTCCTGATGGCGATAGGCATAGGCAGGCGAAATATGGCTGGTGTTTTGCGATAGCATCGCGCGGAAGGGCTCGCGGCGTTGTGCATGATATCCCACGCTCATCACACCGAGTGTTGCGCCATGATAGGACTGGCGGCGGGCAATGAAGTGCGTACGCTTTTCATCGCCGCGCTCGATATGGGCTTGCCGGGAAATCTTGAGGGCGGCTTCCATCGCTTCCGATCCGCCTGCGACGAGGGCCACCCGGCCGAAATCTCCCGGTACCCGCGCACACAAAAAGTCCGCGAGCTCCTCGGCGGGTTTGTTCGTAAAGAAACTTGTGTGGGCAAACGCAACACGGTCGACCTGTTCCTTGATTGCCTGAACCACGCGCGGATGGCCGTGTCCGAGACACGAAACGGCCGCACCGCCGGAACCGTCGAGATAACGATTGCCTTCGGTGTCGAACAAATACACGCCCTCGCCTTTATCGACGGTCGGGAGCGGTTTCTTCGTCTGGCGGTGAAGGATGTGTGAGGTCATTGGGGCGCCCTCGTTTCCGGATGGCGTTGGACTGATCTGGTATCAGGATTTCGCCCTGTCAATCAAAATGTCCGAGATTACCTGTGCCGCGGCGGCAACATGCTCCGGCTCCGCGCGCTCGGCTTCATTGTGGCTGATGCCTTTCCAGCAGGGGATAAACAGCATGCCTGCTGGAGATATCCGCGCGATGTGGCGGGCATCATGGCCCGCATACGAATACATGCGCTCATGACCGAAGCCGTGCCGCTCCGCCGCAGCTTCGATGCCGGTGACGATGTCCTCCGGAAACGTCATCGGATCGACCGTCGGCGCATCGACGATCCTCACCTCGCAAGGCCCCGAATGCGCTTCGCAGATCTTCGGAATTTCGATCGCCAGCCGGTCGAGTGCCGCTTTGTCGTGATAGCGCAGGTCGATATAGAAATTCACCTGTCCCGGCACCACCGAAACCCCGCCCGGCAGGACTTCGAAACGCCCGATCGTATAACGCATCTCATCGTCGTCATCCCACAGGACTTCGCGCAGCGCATGCGTCATGTCGGTTGCCGCGACAAAAGCGTCCTTACGTCTCGATCGCGGCGTGGTTCCGGAATGCGCATCCTCGCCGATCACCTCGATCTCGAACCGGCGATACCCCTGCATGCCCGTGACCGCGCCAATAATGTTGCCGCTCTCCTCAAGCCGGACGCCCTGCTCGATATGCGACTCGATAAAGAAAGCGATCGGTGCGCCGAGCTCCCGTTTGTCTGCCTGCGGAAGGGCCTTCGCCAGGTCGGCCACGCAATCCCTCATGGAGACCTGCTCCGGATCCGTTCGCGAAAGCAGATCGTCAAGAGGTTTGAAACCGACATAGGCAGCCGAACCCATGCAGGCCGGCGTAAATCTGGCACCTTCCTCGTTGTTCCAGATTGCAACTTCAAGCGGATATCGGGTTTCAATTCCCGCCTCGTCAATCGTCTCGAGTGCCTCGAACGCCGTCAGCACGCCGGTTATTCCGTCAAACCGGCCACCATAGGGTTGCGTATCGGTATGCGACCCGCTTGAAATCGGCGCGAGCGAGGGGTCGCTTCCTTCCCGCCGGATGAACATGTTGCCCATGGGATCGAGCGCGACGGAAAATCCTCTGGCTTCCGCCCACTGCGCCAGCAGCACGTGCGCTTCGATGTCTTCAGGCGTCAGGGCAAGCCGGTGAACACCGCCACCCTCGGTGCCGCCGATGGCTGCCATGTCCATATGACGCTGCCAAAGCCGGTCGGCATTCACTTCAGGATAATTTGTTTGAGACATTGTGGGGAGGTTACTCAGGCGTCTGCAAAAAACCGGTCGTCCGAGCCTGCGATCTTCGGATCAGGCTGATCCACGACCTTTGCATCTTTTTCCGAATAGTCAAGAGCATTGAGTACGGTGCGAATCGTGCTCAGTCTCGCGCGGCGCTTGTCGTTGGCGCGGATGATCGTCCACGGCGCGACCTCCGTGTGGGTTTGCTTCAGCATGGCGTCGCGGGCTTGCGTATAGTCATCCCACATGGGAATTGACGCATAGTCGACGGGTGAGAGCTTCCACGACTTCAGCGGATCGTGTCTGCGGGCATGAAAGCGCCGCCATTGCATGGCCCGTCCGACAGTGAGCCAGAATTTGAACAATCTGACGCCGTCGCGGACAAGCGCGGACTCAAATTCAGGAACCTCCTCCAGAAATTTCTTTGTCTGCTCCGGAGTGCAGAATCCCATGACCGGCTCGACACCGGCGCGGTTGTACCAGGAGCGGTCAAACAGCGCCATGTCGCCTGCGGTTGGCAAATGCGCCACGTAGCGCTGGAAATACCATTGTCCCTGCTCGGCCTCGGTCGGTTTTGACAGCGCGACGACCTTGGCATGGCGGGGATTGAGATGTTGCGTGAAACGCCTGATGTTGCCGCCCTTGCCGGCGGCATCGCGCCCCTCGAACAGGATGACAATGCGCTCACCGGTTTGCTGCGCCCAGCGCTGAAGCTTGAGGAGTTCAATCTGAAGAGCCATCAGCTCTTCATCATAGGCTTTGCGGGGCATGCGGTCGGCATAAGGATATCCACCGCTCGAGAAGGCGGTTGCATCGATTGCTGCGGGAAGCGCCGGATCATCCAGATCAAGCGAGCCGTAATCAATTGCCTTTTCCGATTGTGCGGATTTCTCATTCACGATTGGCACTCCCTCATTCGAGAAGCCGATCTTAGGCCGAACGCCATATGTGAGAACAGTCTTTGGCGGCCTTCAAAAAAGAAAATGGCGCTCCGGCCGGAACCGGATGCGCCAAGTTCAAATCTCCGAAGCTTTCTCTCTGAGCGGTCGCCTCAATCAGGCGCGCGTTGTCTTGCGGCGCGATTGCGCGGGCTGGTAGGCGATGCCGCAGTGAAATTCGCAATAGGGGACGCCGACATCGCAACGGCGCCCGCAAAAATGAAAGTCCTCATCGCCCGGGTCGCCAATCGGCCACCGACACTTCGTCTCATCGAGTGTCAGAATGCTCGCACGCTCTTCGACGGGGATCACAAGCTCCTGGATTGGTGCCGGAACAAGCTCGACCTCTTCTTCTACATCAGGGTCATAGGCCGGTTTCAATGCCAGATTGCCGTGACTGCGCAGTTGCGGTCTGGCCGTTCTGTTCTGCGCGTGGGCTGGTCTGCGCCGCGTCCGGGGCGCTTTTGCCCGCGATGTTGTCGTGCGGCCCGAAAGACCAAGGCGATGGACTTTGCCGATAACTGCATTGCGCGTGACTCCACCAAGCCGGTTGGCGATCTGGCTGGCGCTAAGTCCTTCTGCCCAAAGTTTTTTTAGTAGTTCGACGCGATCGTCGGTCCACGCCATGGGGCCATGCCTCCTTCTTAATAATTTGTTGTTCTCGGACTCGCAGTCCTTCCGTTGCCGCAAAAAATGCGGCACGGCTTCAACGCCAACTCTTACGTGAGGTCACCGCCGACCGGTGAGCAATCTCAAGGGATCGCGTGGCCGACGAAACGTAAAGGTACACATCGGGAAAAAGTCCGGCAAGCGCCCGCCCGTTCTGGGCCCGGTTTTTCCACCGATTAGTTGGATTCTGCCACGACTTTCCCCAGAAAAGAAGGGGCTCGTGGACGAATTCTGCATAAAGTCCGGCTGGTGTGGCCGAATTGACAGCGCGCGGCGTTCGCTTAGTATCGCCCGTGTAGCGATGCCGCCACCGCTCTGGCGGCATTTTTGGTTCCGTAAACACAAAGTGAAATGTCATGAGCGCTGTTATTCCCACCTACGCGCGCGCTGATTTGGCCTTTGTAAAGGGCGAAGGCGTGTTTCTTGAAACCGCCGAGGGTGAAAAATTTCTGGATTTTGGCGCTGGCGTGGCGGTCGTATCCCTCGGGCATTGCCACCCCGCACTTGTCGAGGCACTGACGGAGCAGGCGCACAAGCTCTGGCATACGTCAAATCTCTATCATATTCCGGGACAGGAGCGGCTTGCGGACCGTCTCGCAGCCGCGACCTTCGCGGATCAGGCGTTTTTTGCCAACTCCGGCGCGGAGGCGATGGAATGCGCCATCAAGATGGCCCGGAAGTATCACTCCGCTCAGGGCAACGATGGACGCTACCGGGTTATCACATTCGAGGGCGCCTTCCACGGACGCACACTGGCCACCATTGCCGCAGGCGGACAGACCAAGCATCTGGACGGTTTCGGGCCGCGGGTAGACGGGTTCGATCAGGTTCCGCTTAACGATCTTGATGCCGTGCGGGCCGCCATCACCGACGAAACCGCCGCAATCGCCATTGAACCATTGCTCGGGGAGGGTGGCATCCTGACCGTGCCGTGGAAATTCTTCCGCGATTTGCGCGCCCTCGCCGATGAACATGGATTGTTGCTGATACTCGATGAGGTTCAGACGGGCATCGGACGCACCGGAAAGCTGTTCGCACATGAATGGTCGGGCGTAACACCTGATATTATGGCCATTGCCAAGGGGATCGGCGGCGGGTTTCCCGTCGGGGCCTGTCTCGCAACGAAAGAGGCCGCCGTTGGCATGACGGCCGGAACGCATGGTTCTACCTTCGGAGGCAATCCGCTCGCGATGGCCGTCGGCAACGCGGTGCTCGACGTCGTGCTTGAACCGGGTTTCCTCGACCATGTCCTAGAGATGGGTACGCGGTTCAAGCAGAAGCTCGCGTCGATCTGTGACACTCACCCCGATCTCTTTGAAACCATTCGCGGCGAAGGTCTGATGTTGGGTCTCAAATGCAAGGTCCCCAGCCAGGAACTCATAGATGCTCTTTTTGACGAGCAGCTGCTGACCGTCCCTGCCGGTGACAATGTCGTGCGGATGTTGCCGCCGCTGACAGTCGGGCCGGAACATATCGATATGGCCTGCGAACGGCTTGAGGCGGCATGCGGCAGGGTCTGCGAAGCAGCGAAAGAACAGGCCGGAGCCTGATGCAATGACTGTGCGGCATTTCCTGGATATCGATGCGCTTGACACCGGGACGCTGCAGGAGCTCATCGCCAACGCGCGCGCGCTCAAGGACCGGCCGGGCGAAACCGGCCTGGCCGACCTGCCACCGGCTTCGGTTCTGGTATTGATGTTCGACAAGCCTTCGACGCGCACGCGCGTTTCGTTCGATGTCGCCATGCGCCAGCTGGGTGGCCAGACAATCGTGATGAACAGCGGTGAGACGCAACTCGGACGTGGTGAAACCGTCGCCGATACGGCACGGGTCCTGTCGCGCTATGTCGACGGGATCATGGTGCGGACCGACGCGCATTCGAAAGTGACGGAGCTGGCCGAGTTTGCAAGCGTGCCCGTCATCAACGGATTAACCGACCGGTCCCATCCCTGTCAGATCATGGCGGACATCATGACCTTCGAGGAAGCGCGTGGTTCCATTGCCGGAAGCAGGGTGGCGTGGATCGGCGATGCAAACAATGTTGCCAATTCGTGGATGCAGGCGGCGGTCCGGTTCGGTTTCAGTTTGCGCATCGCCTGCCCCGACGATCTTTCACCGGATCCCGTCCTTCTCGACTGGGCACTGAAAGAGGGTGGCAGGATTGATGTCACGCAATCGCCCGACGAGGCAACGCAAGATGCAGACGCCGTCGTGACCGATGTGTGGGTTTCCATGGGTGACACGGATGAGGTAAAGCGCAAGGAACTGCTGAGACCGTTCCAGGTCGACCAGCGGCTTATGTCGCTGGCGGACAAGGACGCTATCTTTATGCATTGCCTGCCGGCGCATCGCGGAGATGAGGTCACGGCAGATGTCATCGACGGCCCGCAGTCGGTCGTGTTCGACGAGGCGGAAAACAGGCTCCACGCGCAGAAGGCCATTCTCGCCTGGTGTTTCAACCTGATGTGACAAAAAATGGAAGCAGCGCAATCACGCCCGCCGGCCGACGCGTCCTTGGCGGATGATCTGGTCCTGCCGTTTCAGGCGGACAGGGCCGGGGTGAGCGGCCGGCTGGTGCGCCTCGGGCCGGCGGTTGATCGGATTCTGCGTGGCCACGACTACCCGGACTCTGTTTGCACGCTGCTTGGCGAGGCAGTGGCGTTGACCGCCATGCTCGGCGCATCGCTGAAATTCGACGGCAAGTTCACCTTCCAAACCAAGACGGACGGCCCGGTAAACATGCTGGTCGTAGACTACAGGTCCTCGGGAACCCTGCGCGGTTACGCGGGATTTGATGCCCAAGCCGTCGCCGCGCTTGAGGCAGAGGGTGACATTGCGCCCGGCGACCTTCTCGGGCAGGGACATTTGGCCATGACCATCGATCGCGGACCGGACATGGACAACTACCAGGGCGTTGTCTCGCTGGAAGGAAGCAACCTGAACGAGGCGGCGGACGCCTATTTCCGCCAATCCGAACAGCTCCCCACATTCATCCGCGTCGCGGTTGCGCGTCTTTACAGCGCCGATGCGTCCGCAGGCGGTGAGGATCAGGACCATTGGAGTTGGCGCGCCGGCGGTCTCATGGTCCAGCACCTCACCCGCGAGGGCGGGCATGGCGTACCGGAAAAGGTCCCGGACGAGGACGGTTGGAACAGGGCGTTGATCCTCGCCCAAACCGTACAGGATCAGGAACTGGTCGATCCGCTCCTTGCTCCCGAACGGCTGATTTACAGATTGTTCCATGAAGAGCATGTCCGCGCTTTCGAGACGCGTCGGCTTGCGTTTGAGTGTGGTTGCTCACCTGACCGCGTGAAATCCATGCTGAACAGTTTCAGTGCCGCTGAACTTGCGGACATGGCGGAAGAGGGGCGGATTCGTGTCACCTGCCAGTTTTGCAATGCTCAATATGATTTCAATCCGGCGGATTTTGCGCAGATGTCCGGTGAGTCGAAATAGACCGGCAGCTTTCCGGAACAAACACACCACCTCGGCCCATCTGGATCTGCAATTGCATCTACGACTGTCAATATTGGCAAGTCCGCGCAGTCATTCCATTTTCCTTTGATCTGGACCAAATGCCATATTTTGGTGCTAGACTATAACCGTGGACGGCTGGGTAACT
This sequence comes from Hyphomicrobiaceae bacterium, assembly GCA_028066055.1. Lineage (GTDB taxonomy): Bacteria > Pseudomonadota > Alphaproteobacteria > Rhizobiales > Methyloligellaceae > UBA2767. The sequence continues at coordinate 75,710 of JALCBY010000005.1, read as the reverse complement.
TGCAGCTTCTGCTCGGTGCAGAACGATGTTTGGTCCATTCAGATACGCGTTCGAGGTTGTGGTAAGAAAGGGTGATCTGAGGATCACCGATGCACGCGGAGAGACGCGCCAGTTCGGCGACGGGACCGGAGAGGCGTGTGCGGTCCGTGTGACCGATCGCTGGACAGAACTCAAGATCGCCATCGATCCCTGGCTCGCCATCGGCGAAGCCTATATGGACGGGCGGCTTGTCGTTGAGGAAGGTGATCTCTACAGGTTTATCGATATCCTGCTCAGAAACGCGGAGGAGGTGCCGCTTCCGCGCTGGACCTGGCTACTGGATATTCTCCGTTGGCTGATACGCCGTGTGGATCAGTTCAATCCGATTGCCCGCGCCCGGCGCAACGCTTCCGCACACTATGACATCCAGCCGGAAATTTACCGGCTCTTCCTCGACAGCGACCAACAATACTCCTGCGCCTATTTCTCTGCGCCGAACGTAGATCTCGATACCGCGCAGCTTGAGAAGAAGCGCCATCTCGCTGCCAAACTTCTGATCAGTGCCCGCGACAGGGTTCTCGACATCGGTTGTGGCTGGGGTGGCTTATGTATCTATCTCGCGCGCATGTCCGGCGCAGACGTTACGGGCATCACACTGAGCCGCGAGCAGCTCAAAATCGCGCGCAACGGCGCGCAAGAGGTCCCCCAGCCCGACCGCGTTACCTTCCGGCTTGAGGATTACCGCGAGACCAAGGGGCAGTTCGACAAAATCGTCTCCGTCGGGATGTTCGAACATGTGGGCGTCCATCACTACCGCACATTCTTTCGCCGGCTGAGCGGTCTTCTGAAAAGGGACGGGGTTGCGCTCCTGCACACCATCGGTCGGGCGCCCGGTCCGGCGCCGACAAATCCGTTCATCAAGCGCTACATCTTTCCCGGCGGATCCCTGCCGGCGCTGAGCGAGGTCCTGCCGCAAATCGAGGCATCCGGCCTTGTGGTCTGCGATATCGAGATTCTCCGGCTGCACTATGCCGAAACGCTGCGACGCTGGCGTGCACGGTTTTGCGACCGGTGGGATGAAGCAGTCCGTCTCAAGGGCGAGAAGTTCTGCCGTATGTGGGAGTTCTATCTGGCCGGTTCGGAGGCGTCGTTCCGATATCAGGGATTAGTGGTTTTTCAGATTCAGCTTGCACACAGCCAGACGGCCGTCCCGCTGACCCGGGACTATATCGGAGAAGAGGAAGCGCGGCTCGCCCAGTGCGAACGGTTCGGGCGGAAAAGGAAGTCCGCAGATTCGCGTGAAGAAAGAAAAAGGACCGCGCGCCGTGGCTGATCCGATCTATTTCTTCAAGAGTTCGTCGTTGATGACGTTGATGGGCTTGCCGTCCGCGTAGGCGAGGATCTGATCGAATATCTCGCTGAACTGGATTTCCCATTCATCTTCGGTGACGTAGCCGATATGCGGTGTGCAGATCACGTTCGGGAAGGCGAAGAGCGGGTGATCCGTGTTGCGCACCGGCTCCTGCTCATAGACGTCTACTGCCGCCATCCCTGGACGGCCCGCACGCAACGCCTCAACGAGTGCTCCTTCTTCGATCAGTGGCGCCCGGCTGGTATTCACCAGCAGTGCATCGGGGCGCATTTTTGCGAGGTCCGCCGCGGTCACGATCCCGCGGGTGCTGTCGTAAAGGCGCAGATGCAGTGAGACCACATCACATTCAGCGAAGAACGCCTGCTTGCTTTCCGCAACGACCTCGCCGTCCTCTCGGGCACGCTCGCGCGACGCCTCGCTTGCCCAGAACACCACATTCATGCCCAGGGCCTTGCCCGTTTCGGCGACAGCGCGTCCGATACGGCCATAACCGAAAATACCCAGCGTTCGCCCGCGCAGCGTCCGGCCCACGCCCATCTGCCAGTCGCCCGCCTTCAGGGATGCCATTTGCTGCGGGATCTGGCGCATCGCTGCGAGGATCAGTGCCCATGTCAGTTCAGCAGTTGCATAAGACGGCGATCCGGCATGCAGACTTGATGACAGGATCACGTCGTGGCGCGTACAGGCATCCACGTCAATATGAGGGTAGACGCTGCGTTGGCTGATCAGTTTCAAATTAGGCAGGCGCTCGATCAAAGGTGCCAGAATTTTCGTCCGCTCGCGGATCAGCACAAGCGCTTCTGTTTCCGCGAGCCGTTCCGCCAGGACGTCGTCATCCTGGGTGTGATCGTTCCAGACCGTGACGTCGTGGCCGTTCAATTTCTCGAAACAGGGCAGATTGCGGATGGTATCGAAGTAATCGTCAAGAATGGTAATTTTCACAGGTGCCTCATTGCGTTTCGGCATGATCGGCGAGCTTGTTGAGAAATGCGCTGCATTTCTCAAGCTCACTTTCTTCAATGAACTCATCCGCCGCATGGGCCTGTTCAATATTGCCAGGGCCGATGACGACAGACGGAAATCCTGCGCGCTCGAACAAGCCGCCTTCGGTGCCGTAGGAAACCGCAAAGCGTTCATTCTGGCCGGCGAGCTTCAGGGCGAGGGAAACGGCGTCGGAGCCTTCCGGCGCATTGAACGAGGGCACATCGCTGGTGCGCGTCGTCACGATGGACGCGCCGTCATAAGTCTTTTTCAGAAGCGGCAGCACTTTCTCTTCCGCGTATGCCTCGAACCGATCGATGATTTCTTCAGGTTCGGTTGCGGGCACGGTTCTGAACATCCAGGTGAACTTGCATTCCCGTGGAGTGATGTTTCGCGCGGTGCCGCCCTCGATCACCGTCGCCGCGATGTTGGTGTATGGAGGATCGAAGCGCGGACCATCCGCGCGATTTTGCATTTCCAGATCGATACGCGTCAGCTCGGCGATCAGTTCGCCAGCGGCCATGATCGCGTTGGCGCCCAGATGCGGCTTGCTTGAGTGGGACTCACGTCCAGTGACTACGGTTTCGAATGCATTCACGCTTTTGTGCGCATCCACGACCCGCATGGATGTTGGTTCGCCAACGAAGACGGTGCGAGGTGCGGGCAGCTGCGTTCCCAGTTCAGAGATCATCGGGCGAACGCCCTTGCATCCAATTTCCTCGTCGTAGGACAGCAGCAGATGAATGGGTGTCTTGAGTTCGCGCGCCTTGAATGCGGGAACATGGGCGAGAATGCAGGCCACAAAACCCTTCATGTCGCATGTTCCGCGGCCGAACAATCGGCTGCCGCGCTTTGTCAGTTTAAACGGATCGGATGTCCAGTCCTGCCCCTCGACGGGAACGACGTCTGTGTGGCCGGACAGGCCAAAGCCCGGTACGTCTTTTGGACCGATAACCGCATGCAGGCTCGACTTCTTGCCATCTTCTGTCGGCACCCGTTGGGACTCGATGCCGTGAGAGGAGAGGTATCCTTCGACAAACTCAATGAGCGGGATATTTGTTTTGGCGCTTATCGTGTCGAATGCGACGAGCTTCTGGAGCATCTGCGTTACGGTCAAGATTTGAGCGGCCACTACTAATCTCCGGTTCGTGTTGGGAGCCGAAAATGGCCGGGTTGCCGAATTTTCGCAAGGGGAGAGGTGAACCAAATGGCTCGATTGGCCGTATTTCTTTATCTGCCCTACGGCAAAAACGGCCAATTTGCGAGGATGCGCGAATATTTGAGCGCAAGCGCCGGATTCCGGGTCAAAATCGCGTATAATTGGAAGCCGATGCCCGAATTGGCCCCGAATTGGCAACGTGGCGAGACCCAGGAACATGGCACCTGCTCGAAAACCAAAGCCGCGCGTGCGCCGTCAGCCCGCACCAGATGCACGGACGATCGATAAACCGGCCGGGTCCCGCGCGCGCGCGATCTTGGGTATGTCTGCGAAAGTTCTTGTGCCGGTTCTTATCCTGGCGCTGGGCATCGTTTCCTTCGTCGGATTGAAAGCGACCAAGCCAAGCGTTCCGCAGCGGCCATTGCAGGAGAAGGTTTGGCCGGTGAAAGTCATTGCGGCGGATGTCGGTACCTACCAGCCTCACCTGACGCTTTATGGGAGAACCGTGGCCGGCCGCCGTGTGGAGCTGCGGGCTCTGGTTTCCGGCGAAGTGATCGAAACCGGACCTGAAATGCGCGAAGGAGCCATCGTCAAGCGGGGCGCGGTCCTGTTGCGGCTCGACCCGTTCGAATATGAGGGCGCGCTCGACGAGGCCGAGGCGAAGCTCGTGGAAGCGAGAGCCAAGGTTCGGGAAATCGATGCCGGTATCGAGAACGAACGCGACGCGCTGAACCATGCGCGGACCCAACTCGAGATTGCCCAGCGCGATCTTGAACGCGCGGTCCCGCTTGCCCAACGGGGTACCGTCTCGCAGAAGACGGCGGATGACCGGCGCATGGCCGTTTCCGAACGCGAGCAGGGGCTCGAGCAGCGACTGAACAATCTCGAAATTCAACAGGCGAAAGCGGCGCAGCAGCGCGCTGTGATCAAGCAGCTGGAGTGGAAGGTCCGGCAGGCAAGACGCAACCTGGAAGACACGGTACTCGAAGCACCCTTCGATGCCTACGTGACGAATGTAACGGCGGAAAAGGGCCGGATCGTCGGCGCGAACGACCAGGTTGCGACGCTTATCGACACCAACTGGATGGATGTGCGGTTCACGCTTTCCGATCGGCAGTATGGACGGATTATCTCCAGCGAAAAAACGTTAATCGACCGTCCCGTTGAAGTGCTGTGGCACGTGGGAGATCAGCCGATCAAATATGCCGCGCGCATCGAACGCGTTGGCGCGGAGATCGCAGCGGAGAAGGGCGGTGTCGAGATTTACGCACGGCTGGATGATCCGAACTCACCCACACCCATCCGTCCGGGCGCGTTCGTGGAAATCCATCTTCCGGACCGCGTATACCAGAAGGTGTCGCGCCTGCCGCCTACCGCGCTTTACGGCAACGAGCGCATTTTTGTTATTGAGGATGGACGCTTGAAGGCGCGCGATGTCGAACTGGTGGGCGCCGCCGAAGATCAGATCCTGGTGCGCGGCGAACTCGGCAAGGGCGAAAAAGTGATCATCACCCGTCTATCTGAGGCGAAAGACGGATTGCGCGTCGAGGAGCGCTGAGACCTTGGTTACGGAGAGAACGTCGGCGCATGGGCTGATCCGGCTCTTCGTGCATCATCCCACGGCCTCGAATCTCCTGATGGCGGCGATGATCGCCGTCGGGCTTTTCGCACTCACCAAGCTCAATACCCAGTTCTTTCCGACGCTTGAGATTCCCCAGATCACGGTTTCGATCTCCTGGTCGGGGGCAAGCGCGGAGGATGTTGAAGAGAACATACTCGATGCCGTCGAGCCGGAACTGAGGTTCCTCGATGACATCGACGAGGTGCGGTCGGTCGCGCGTGAAGGCGGAGGCGTGATCACCCTAGAGTTCAAGGCCGGGGCGGACATGCAGAAGGCGCAGTCCGATGTCGAGCAGGCGGTGGACGGGGTAACCACACTGCCGGAAGATTCCGAAGAGCCGGTCATTTCCCGCATTACCTTCTTCGAGCCAGTGGCGAAAATCTCGGTTTCCGGGCCGTATTCGGAAATGGAGCTGAAAGCGTTCGCCAAGCAAATTCGTGACGGCCTTCTCGATGCGGGTATCGATAAGGTGACGCTCGGTGGCGCCCGCGACGAAGAAATCTGGGTGCGCGTCCGCGAGCGGGAATTGCGCCGCCTCGGATTGTCATTGAGCGATATCGCGAGCCGCATTCGCGAGGAAACGCAGGACTTGCCGTCGGGCATTCTGGAGGGCGAGGTCGAGATGCAGCTTCGGTCCCGTGCGGACCGCAAGACGCCGGAGGCCATTTCCGAAATTGAGGTCAGGTCCGGTGCGACGGGAGAAAAGATTCGCCTCGACGAGATCGCGAACATTTCCACGGAGTTCGAACGAGACCAGAGCATCGGGCAGCAAAGCGACGGTCAGGCGATCGAGCTGAATGTCCAGCGCGCACTGTCTGCGGACACGCTGAAGACCATGAACGTTCTCACCGCCTATATGGACGAGGTTCACACGAGACTTCCAAAAGACCTGAAGGTCTCGGTGTATGACGTTCGCGGTCGGTTTGTGCAGCAGAGGCTTGGGATTCTTCTGAAGAATGGTCTGCAGGGCCTTGCGCTCGTCCTCATCATCCTGTTCATTTTTCTGGATGCACGAGTGGCATTCTGGGTCGCCGCCGGCATTCCGGTTGCCCTTATGGCGACATTGGCCGTCATGTATCTGAGCGGACAGACCATCAACATGGTTTCCATGTTCGCACTCATCATGATGCTCGGCATCATCGTCGATGATGCCATCGTCGTGGGCGAGCACACCGCCACCCGGCAGGCGAAGGGAGACAGCCGGATTGAAGCCGCAGAGCGCGGTGCCACGCGCATGCTACTGCCGGTCGTGGCTGCAACGCTCACGACCCAGGCCGCCTTTTTCCCGATCTTTCTCATTCGCGATCAGATCGGCGACATCATGTCGGCGATCCCGCTCGTCGTATTTGCCGTTCTGATTGCAAGCCTGATCGAGTGTTTCCTCATCCTGCCGGGGCACCTGCGCTATGGCTTTGGTAAGATCAATCGAGAAGGGAGCCGGTTTCGCAAGGCCTTTGATGGGATGTTGAACCGGTTTCGCGATGGCACTTTCCAAAAAATTGTCAAAACCTCTTACGACTGGCGCTACACGACTGTCGCCTTCATGGTGGCGATGCTGATCCTCTGCATCGGGCTGATCGCGGGCGGGCGCGTAAAGTTCCATTTTTTCCCGTCGCCTGAATCGGAAAACATTACCGCGGCGATTGTTTTTGGAGCGGGAACACCGCGCGGGGAACAACGCGACGCGTTGAACCGAATCGAGCAAGCGCTCTATACGGCGGAGGACAAGCTCGGCGGTGACAAAGAACCGCTGGTGGTCAATGCCTTCACGACCTTGGGTGTAAGCGGACGGTCGCGCGGGGAGAATCTCGCGAAGGTGGAAGTACAATTGACGCCCAGCGAAGAACGCAGTCTTCCGACGCGCAATGTCGTCAAGGCGTGGCGTGAATATCTACCGAAAATTCCGGGCGTGGAAAAAGTCGTGATTACGGAGCAGCGCGGCGGGCCGCCCGGCCGCGACATTGACATCCGGTTGCAGGATGCACCCGTGGCGGACCTGAAGGTGGCGGCTCTGGAATTGCGGAACGCCCTTTCGTCGTTTCCCGGGGTCAACGCGGTCAATGACGATCTCCCCTATGGCCGGCAGGAGCTCATCCTGGAGGTCACCCCGCGCGGATCTGCGCTCGGTTTTACCTCGGAAAGTGTCGGGGTACAGGTGCGCAACGCTTTTGAGGGCGCGGTCGCGACGCGGTTTGCGCGTGGCGACGAGGAGATTACCGTCAGGGTCAAACGGCTGCAGGAAGTTCCAGGCCCCTACGCGCTCAGGCAGCTCTATCTGCGCAGTCCGGACGGCAATCGCGTGCCGCTGAACGAAATCGTCGAAATGCGGGAGAAATCCGGGTTTTCCATCATTCAGCGGGTGGATGGCCGCCGCAGCGTTGCCGTTACGGGCAGTATCGACGCAGATGTCACCTCGGTTCCTGAAGTGCTTGCCAAGCTGGATGAAGCGGTACTCCCCGGGCTCGCGGACAAGTACAAGCTGCAATATGAGTTCAAGGGCCGGGCCGAGGAGCGCACGAAATCGTTTGCCGATCTCCGCCTCGGCGCTATGCTTTCACTGATCATCATCTACATCATTCTTGCGTGGGTGTTCGGCAGTTACGGAAAACCGTTTGCCGTGATGGCCATCATTCCTTTCGGCATAGTCGGCGCGATCCTGGGGCATATGGTGATGGGTTATCCGCTCACCATCATTTCCATGATTGGTTTGCTTGGGCTGTCCGGCATTCTTGTGAACGATTCCATTATCCTGGCGACTCAGGTCGTCCGCCGTTTGGGGGACGGTAATACGCTTGAGGAGGCGGCGGTTGGCGCGTCTCAGGACCGGCTTCGGGCCGTGCTTCTGACGTCGCTGACGACAATCGGGGGGCTCACGCCACTGCTGTTCGAAACAAGCCGTCAGGCGCAATTCTTGATCCCCATGGCGGTGACCATGGTGTTTGGTCTGGCCGCGGCCACTATTCTAGTGCTGATCCTGGTTCCGAGCCTGATTGGCATCGGCGGCGATTTCAGCCGAATGATCCGGTCTGTCCTTGGCTGGTTCGGATTTACGCCCGCCAGAAAATCGGCGTAAGCAGTACGAGGACCGTCAGGATTTCGAGGCGTCCGAGCAACATGCCGACGCAGAGGATCCATTTTGCAGCGTCGGGAAGCGTGGCGTAGTTCCCCACCGGTCCGACGATCTGTCCAAGACCCGGCCCGACATTGGCAACCGCCGAAGCTGCGGCCGAAAGCGCAGTGACCGTGTCCAGACCCATCAGGGACAGGAGCGTTGCGATCACCGCGAAACACAGCATGAACAGAAAGAAGAATCCCATCACGGCGCTTGTGACCGTGTCGGGGATCGGCGCCCCGTTATAGCGTTCGATAAACACGCCTTGCGGATAGATAACCGACTGCACCCGGCAGCGGATCATCTCGAAGATGACCTGAAAGCGGAAGATCTTGATGCCGCAGGATGTGGATCCCGAGCAGCCGCCGATGAACATGAGCACGAAAAACACCATGATCGCCATGCTGCTCCAGGTGTCGTAGGCCGTCGTCGCGTAGCCGGTTCCGGTCATGATCGATATGACATTGAACACGATGGTGATGTAACGCGTGCTGGCCGGCTCGGGTTGGCTGGGCTGATAGGCGAGCGTGGCAAGAATGACAAAAATCATTGCAGTACCGAAGAACCATCGCACCTGAGAATCGGAAAGTATCGCGCCGCGCCCGCCCCTGACTTCCTTGAGGTAAAGAACGAAGGGAAGCGAGCCCACAATCATGAAGACGATGGCGACCACCTCGATGGCCGGTGAGGAGAAATACGCAATCGACGCGTTGCGGGTGGAATAGCCACCGGTCGCAATGGTGGTCATGGAATGAACCACCGCGTCGAAGATCGTCATGCCCGCGACATGATACGCAACCGCGCATACGGCGGTAATGACCACATAGAGGGTGGTCAGCGATCCCGCGATCTGAGTCGCACGCGGCATCAGCTTGCCTTCCGTCTCGAACCCCTCAACCCGAAACAGCTGCATGCCACCCACCTGCAGGATCGGCAGAATCGAGATCGCCATGACGATGATGCCGAGACCGCCGAGCCATTGCAGCAGGCCGCGCCACAAAAGGATACCCGGCGGTGCCTTGTCGAGATCTGTCAGGATCGTCGCGCCGGTGGTGGTGATGCCCGACATCGACTCAAAGAACGCGTCTGTATAGCTCACATCGAGCTGCGACCAGGCGAAGGGGAAGGCCCCGAAGGCGGTCAGGGCGATCCATGCCACATTGGTGAGCAGAAAAGCCTGTTTGATGGAAAAGTTCTCCGTCCGCCCACGGTTAGCGAAAGCGAGCCCGATGCCGACAAACAGCGTCAGGGTCGACGATACGGCGAAGATCTGCCAGTCGTCATTGCCGATAGCCAGATCGTAGAGCGCGGGGATCATCATCGCGCAGCCCAGGGTCGCCAGCAAAACGCCGACGACAAGCAGAATTGGCCTGAGTTCGATCATGGGTCCCCCGACCGGACCGATTCGATCCGTGAGCGGAGTCTATTCCATCCTGCGCGTGATCTCCTAGGCCGAGAGTGCCCTGTCGATATCTTCAAGAAGGTCGCCGAGATCCTCAAGGCCGATGGACAGGCGCAATGATCCGTCCGTGATGCCGATTTCAGCGCGTCCTTCCTCTCCGAGACGCTGGTGGGTCGTCGTCGCGGGATGCGTCACAAGGCTTTTCGCGTCACCCAGGTTGTTGGTGATCTTGAAAATCTCCAGCTCGTTCATGAATTTGAACGCCGCGTCCTTGCCGCCTTCAATCTCGAAGGTGACCAGCGGACCGCCGGCGGACATCTGCTTTTTGGCGAGATCGTGCTGGGGATGATCCGTGCGGCCGGGATAGAAAACACGGTTTGCCTTGGGATGGTCCGCAAGGAAATCGGCAATCCGGGCAGCGCTCGCGCAGGATCGTTCCACACGGACCGGCAGGGTTTCGAGGCCCTTGAGCATGACCCAGGCATTGAAGGGACTCATCGACGGACCGGTATGTTTGTAGAAGTCATGGAGCGTGTCCTCGATATAGTCGCTGCTGCCGAGCACAATACCGCCCAGACATCGGCCCTGGCCGTCAATGTGTTTGGTTGCCGAATAGACCACGACGTCTGCGCCAAGCGCCATCGGCCTCTGCAGCATGGGTGTTGCGAACACGTTGTCGATGAACGAAAGCGCGCCGCGATCCCGCGCCAGTTTGCAGACGGCTTCAATATCGACGAGCTCGAGCGTCGGGTTGGTCGGCGTTTCGAAGAAGACGGCCTTGGTGTTGGGCCGAAAGGCCGCCTCCCATGCGTTCAGATCGCGTCCGTCGACAAGCGTCGACTCGACGCCGAATTTGGGCAGCAGGTTCTCGACGATATAGAGACAGGACCCGAACAGAACGCGCCCCGCGACCACGTGATCGCCGGCCTTGAGGTGGGACAGCATGGCCGCCGTCACCGCTGCCATGCCACTGGCCGTGCCGCGCGCAGCTTCCGCGCCTTCCAGCGCACACATGCGCTGCTCGAACATATGTACGGTCGGATTGGAGTAGCGGGTATAGACGAAACCCTCCAGATCGCCCTTGAAACGGGCCTCGGCCTGTTCGGATGTGTCATATGCATAGCCTGAGGTGAGAAACATGGCTTCGGACATTTCCCCGAATTCGCTTCTGATCGTTCCGCCATGCACCAGGGATGTCGCGGGTTTCCACGAATTGTTCCGGTCAAATTGCTCCTGTTTTTTTGCCATTTTCCGCTCCATCTGGCACGCGCGACACGGTTCACGCACAAAAAATCCCGGCCATGCTCTCGCAATTGACCGGGTTTCGCGACACGGCCTTTTAGCGAGTTGTTTAGCGTGGCTGCAAGCCGGCCGGCCCAAATCACCACGTTGAAGTGTGGATTAAGCAGATATGCGGCCTTGGCGTCAAGGGAGTGTTGGTCTACACGAACTAGAGGAGGAGAGTGATCCATGGCACTTGCCGATCAACATCCGACATCTGATTCCGAGCTTGTCGAGGGGCACATCCTGCCGTGTCAGGCCATCGAGGCGCTGATTGTAGATAAGGCCATTTCACTGGCGAGGCCGGCCGCTGACGGGCAGATTCAACCTGCAAGCCTTGATTTGCGGCTCGGCGAAAAGGCGTACCGGATCCGCGCCAGTTTCCTGCCGGGGCCTCGGACTTCGGTTTCCGACAAACTCCAGTCGCTCGCTCTCCATGAGATCGATCTGAAGGATGGTGCGGTTCTGGAGGTGGGATGCGTCTATCTGGTGCCGCTCCTGGAATCGCTTGATCTCCCGGGAGGACTGAGTGCGGCCTGCAATCCCAAGAGTTCGACCGGCAGGCTCGATGTTTTCACACGGGTTATTGCCGACAAGGCACAGGCTTTCGATCAGGTCGATGCGGGCTATGCCGGCCCGCTCTACGCCGAGATCTGTCCGCAAACTTTTCCTGTTCTGGTGCGGACGGGTTCGCGTCTCTCGCAGGTCAGGTTTCGCGAAGGCAGTGCACCACAGGGAAGCCCCGCGACGGAAGCAGGCGCGGGCATCGACTTGTCCGTTGATCTTGCCGGGGATCCGGACTCCGGTTTCATCGGCTATCGGGCTAAGCGGCACACGGGTGTGGTCGATGTTGACGCACCGGGGGCGTATGACATCGCCGAGTTCTGGGAGCCGATCCATGCCGGCGCGCAGACCCGGCTCATTCTCGACCCGGACCAGTTTTACATCCTGGCATCGAAGGAAGCGGTTGCCGTGCCGCCTACCCATGCGGCGGAGATGGTGCCTTTCAATCCGCTCGTGGGTGAGTTTCGTGTCCATTATGCAGGTTTCTTCGACCCGGGCTTCGGATATTCCGGTGCGGGTGGTGAGGGGTCGAAGGCGGTTCTCGAAGTGCGCAGCCACAAGGTGCCTTTCATCCTTGAAGACGGTCAGATCATCGGCCGGCTAATTTATGAGCCGCTCACGGAGGCGCCTGCGCAGGTTTACGGGCAGGACATCGGTTCGCACTATCAGGCCCAGGGCCTGAAACTGTCCAAGCATTTCAAGTGAGCGCGCGTCCGCGAGTTGCCGTCATCGGAACCGGCGGGACCATCTCTCTTGATGGCCGGCACAGCCTCGATCTCTACGAATATATGGAGTTCGGCACCCGCAATGACATCGACGCCATCGTCGGCCGGTTTCCCGAAATCGCCGACGTGGCCGACATCGAAGCGGTTCCGTTTCGCCTATTGCCGAGTTCTGCCGTGTCGGCGGCGGACTGGCTCGATCTGGTCAAACTCATCCACCGACTCGCAGAGGGGCCGGATGCGCCGGACGGGTTTGTGGTCACCCACGGAACGGCGACGCTGGAGGAAACAGCCTACTTTCTCAATCTGACGCTCAAAATTCCCCAGACGGTCGTGGTTACGGGCGCGCAGAGGCCGCTTAATGCGCTGGGCAGCGACGCCGGCCCGAATCTTCTGTGCGCGGTGCGTGTGGCCGGCGCTCAAGAAACACGTGGCCTTGGCGTTCTCGTTGTTTTCAATGAAGAAATTCACGGTGCACGGGATGTCACCAAGACGTCGACCAACAGATTGCAGACCTTTCAGAGTCGCGATCTCGGCGTTTTGGGATATGTCGATGCAGACGGACGGATTGCCCTGTACGCGAAGCCGGTCAGGCGGCATGCCCCCGATGTGGAGTTTGACGTAGCGGGGCTTAAAGGCCTTCCGCGCGTCGACATCTGTATGACCTACGCTGGCGCGGATGGAGCGGCAATCAGGGCGTGCGCGGGTGCCGGCGCGCAGGCGATTGTTATGGCGAGCGTTGCCCCAGGCATCGTTACGCCCGATCAGAACGACGCCATCGACGATGCTCAGGGAGACGGCATCGTCATCGTCCAGAGCACGCGGGCCGGCAGTGGCAGGGCGCTGCGGCGCACGTCCATGAAAGAACGCGCGATCGTCGCGGCCGACAACCTGATCCCGCAGAAGGCCCGAGTGCTGGCCATGGTGGGATTGACACTGACCCGGGATCCGGAACAGCTCCAGACGTTGTTTGACACTTATTAGACGCCCATACGTGCGGCCGGTCTATGTGCCCAAGTAAGCACCGCCGTTCACGTGGATGACCTGCCCCGTCAGGTAAGCCTGTTCCGGCATGCACAGGAACCGTGTCGCGGAAGCGATCTCTTCGACTGTCCCCATGCGGGGGACCGGTGGCAGGCTTTCCCTGGGTGGCAGCGCGCCGGCGGATGCCGGGCGTACGGTATCGATAGAGCCTGGCGCAACGACATTGGCCGTGATCCCACGGTCGCCAAACTCCGCCGCCAGCGCACGGGTGAAGCCGGTCAAACCGGCCTTTCCGGCGAGGTTGTTGGCGCGGCGCGGAAAACCGGCGTGCCAGGAAATGCCGCCGAGCGCCACAACCCGTCCCCAGCCGCGTTCGATCATCATCGGCAGGGCCGCCTGTGCGCAATGAAACGCGCCGTCGAGCGAAATGTCGATGACGCGGCGCCAGTCCTCATGTGTCATGTCGAGGAAGTTGACCTGACCGCGAGCGGATGCGTTCAGTATCAGAATATCGACGGCACCGAATTTGTCGCGTCCGGCCTCGGCCATGGCGAATACGGCATCACGATCGGTCACATCCGCGACGCAGACGATGCTATCTGCGCCTGTCTGCGTGATTTCCCCAGCGACGGCATCGGCTGCTTGCTGATCCTGGAGCGTATTGACGATGATGTTTGCGCCGGCATCGGCAAGCGAAAGAGCGATGGCGCGTCCGATATTGCGTGCAGCACCCGTCACGAGCGCCGTCTTACCGGCAAGCGGTTTGGTATCCAACGAGGTGTCCTCCCCATATGAGATTTTGATTTGAAGTGTTGTTGCGGAACTCACCGACCATAGCGCGCGTGGCTCGTCCTGCAAGAATGCTCGGAGGGGTATTTGTCAGATATTGGAAGCTTGCCCGTGCAAACGGTTCACCAGGATGCGAAACGCCAGTCGAACATCTTGCGCCACCAATAGAAGGAGTCGGCCACTTGCCCGCGGTGCTCGCAGGCGCGTGCCTGGTCGGAGAATTCGACTGCCGCGTCGATAGCTTCAATTGCCCGCTGCTTCCCGGCGATGCTGGTGCCGTAGACCGGTTCGCTGCAACCGGCCGCATCCTCGAATGCAGCGAGCTGCCTTTCTTTCAGGTATCTGAAAAAATTGTTCAAATCTGTAGAATAGATGATCGCCGCGTCGCTCTTGAAAAAATCGGCGACGCAGAGCTCAAGATAGTATGACCAGATCGGCTGTTCGTTGAAATAACTCCATGCCTTCACCATCCTCACGAAGGGCTTGAGGTTTGAATTCAGATCGTTGTCCAGCGCGTTCAGCCATGCGCTGTGGGCTCCGGGGCTTATGCGCACCCACCGGCCGCGCGGTGCCGGAACCGCAAAAATGTCATGGTCATCTTTTGCGGGTTGCACGAACGCCGGCACGATGTGGTGGCGGTCACTCAATTGATCGCCAAAGGGAATCACGATGACCGGGCGGCCGTCGGCAATGGAGGCGTCCGGAAAGTCGTTTTTGAGGACCGCATGGACCTCGTTCAACGATTTGAGCGAATCTTCGAAAAGCCTGTCAGTTGGTATGACGGCGAAACAGTCTGACGCGCTGCATCCGTTCACATGTGTGCCATGTCCGATTGAGCCGTAAGGCGCCAGATACCGCATGTTGAAGCTAGCCTTCAGGAGGCGCTCGATGGCGGTGAGGTTTGCTTCGGCTTCGGCGGACTCACTGTATTTGGGCGCAAGCGACTCGGCGAACTCCGCGAACCCGTCGTCCACGGTTCGTATGGTTTTCTGGCCCGCCTTGGCGGGTGTGTCTGAGTTCACGTCTGCTGGCAAGTCGCCCCCTGGCCAGTGCACGACCGATTGTGAGCTTGATCAGCGCACACGCTGCCCATGATGGATTTACAACCTAATAAGGAACAGCCGAGAGTATACAACCGTTGATCCAGATCAAGGAACCCTCTTCCGACCTCGCAAATAGTTTATCCCGCAAGTTTATTTTGAGGGGCACAACCAATGACTGAGGGTGAGACCCTTTATCTGGGCATGGTAGTCGGCGCATTCATAATTTATGCGTTGGTGCTCGCCTATATCAGCCGCCGCTCTCCCTGAAGCGGATTTACGCCGAACAGCTTCCGCCGCCAAGCACGCAGAAACGGGAGCAGTGGGGATGACAGAGTTTGACCGCACCCTGGTCGAACATGCCTCCATGTGTGCGGGCAGCTTCCTGCAACGTTGACCCCATATTGAAAGCCCGGTCGTAGGGCAGCAACGTACAGGGCAGGACGGTTGGACGCTCTTCGCCTTTGCGTTTAACGACCATGCGGCTGGTCGCGCACATGATGCTGGAGGGGGCGACGCCCAGCAGGTTCCAGCAGCGATTTGTGATCTCCGGCACGTCAAGGGTTTCGTCCATCTCGGGAAACAGCATGACCTCGGCCGGATTCTGGGCGTTCAGGGCCCAGCCATGCGCCGTGATCAGATCCGCATATCCTTGTCTCTCAGCGGCCTCATCCTCGTTCCAGCAGGTGCGCCCGGCAATCGCGATGCGGAAACCGTTTTCGGACAGCCAGTCAAGGCCGTCCACAACCCGCTCCCAGGTGCGCGGGCCGCGTTCGGTTTCGTGCAGTTCGCGGGTGTAGTGATCGAGGCTGACGCGGAGCGTCAGTTTCGGCCCGAACTCGGCAAGCAACTCCAGCAGGCCCGCCTTGATTCGCTTGCGCTGCATCGGCTGCATTGCGTTGGTGAGGATCAGGACTTCATGTCCCCGGGAGAGCGCGTTCCGCGCCATCTCGAGGATGTCCGGGTTCATGAAGGGTTCGCCGCCAGTGAATCCGATTTCACGCGTGCCGAGGCTGAAGGCCGTAATCTCGTCGAGAAAGAGACTGACCTCGTCCGCCGTCATATAGACCAGCCGGTCATTTTCGGGGCTCGATTGGATGTAACAATTGGTGCACTCGATGTTGCAGAGCGTTCCGGTATTGATCCAGAGGGTCTCCAACCGATCCAGGGCGACCTGGGCGCGAGGTTCGCCTTTTACGGTAAAATTCGGATCGGCAAACTTGCTCCGCGACCGCAGGGACGATCGTGTTTCGGTATTGATAGAAATGTCCGTCATGAGAGTTTTTCTGGAGTCCCTTTTCGCAGAACGGCGGAAGCTAACATATTGGCAGAATGCTGATCATCACATCTTTATTATCCGCTTTGAACACCACCTTCGGCTGCTGCTTCCCGCTTCCAGGCGCACGTGATAAAAGCTAAGCACACGAGTTTCGCGGGTGTAGCTCAGTGGTAGAGCACGAGCTTCCCAAGCTCGGTGTCGAGGGTTCGATTCCCTTCACCCGCTCCATACGAACAGGTTGGCCGCCCGGATGCGCTTTCGCGTAACCGGGCCTTTTGATCCGGGAACTGGGGCACGATGAACGAAACCGTCCGTCCGATTGATCTCACCCGCCGCGAAACCTTCGATCACTGGACGTCGGTGACGATCCGGTTTTCCGATCAGGACCCGCTCGGGCATGTCAACAACGTGGCGATCGCGTCCTATGTCGAAGCCAGCCGCACCATGTTGATTCGCCCGTTTCTTCTGCAGGAAAAGTACCCCGAACTCGACTTTGCGCTGGTGCATCTGGAGATCGACTACAAGGGCGAATTCACCTATCCGGGCACGGTCGATGTCGGTGGCCGTATCGCGCGTCTGGGCAGAAAATCGTTCACGACCGCATATGGTCTGTTTGTTGATGATGCATGTGTGGCAACGGCTGGAAGCGTGAACTGCTTCTTTGACACCTCCAAACGCCAGGGTGTGACGCCTCCCGACGACGTACGTACGTTGTTTGAGAGGAGAATCGCGGCGCAGCCGGTCTGAAGCGAATCCTTAGAACAGAAATCCGTCTTCTATTGCAGGCTTAAGTCTTTCGCGGTGCGCCTGGGCCGACGCTTTGGCCGTAATGGTTGCCGTTCCCGGACGTCGGGCGGGGCGGCGAGGGCGGCTGCGCGCCGGGCCCACATAGGTATCTGAAATCACGAACGGCCTGGGGTTGGTGAGTATGGCATGGATGCGGTCGTAGAGGTCTTTTGCCGCAATCGGTTTCGCCAGCATGGCATTGATACCGGCGTCCAGAACCTTCAGGACTTTGTGATGGTTCGGGGTGGCCGTTACCAGCAGGATGGGGACCTCGCGGTTCATGCAGTTGTCGTCGAACCGCACGAACTTCGCAAAGTCGGCACCGTCCAGTTCACCGAGGAAAAAGTCGAGAATAACAAGATCGAATGTCTCACCGTAAATGTGCTCGATCGAATCGGGCACGTCGCGTGCAAAGGTGATGTATTGTACGCCGAAGCCCCGCAGCATTTCGCCGAGCAGTCGGCGCATAAGCGCATGATTCTCCACGACGAGCACGCGGAGCCGGCTGAAATCGAATTTTCTCGTATACATCTGGCCAAATAACGCGGCGAAACTTGTACACAAGCGACCCTGAAGGACGAAAGTTAAGAAAGGACTAGGGGCCGCGCACCACCCGGTCGCCCACTTGCGGGCCGTCTGCGCGCGAGTATGATGCGCCTCATGAACAACGCCAATTATATCTGCCTGCTCATTGCCCTCTCTGTCCTGTTGCTGATGCCCGCGGGCGTTCTGGTCGGACAGGAACAGTCGCCGGAAGGCGAGCCCGCAGCGGACGTGCAGGAGCCGACACTGCGCGTGCCGAAACCCGATCTGCAGGATCTCGAGCAGATCCGGTTCGTAACCGATAACGATTATCCGCCGTTCAACTATCTGGACGAAGAGGGCGAGCTCACCGGGTTCAACGTCGATCTGGCGCGTGCGCTGTGTGATGAGCTGTCCGTCGAATGCTCAATCCGCCAGGTGCCGTGGAACCGCTTGATGGAGGCGCTCAAGGAAGGGGAGGCGGATGCCGTCATTGCCTCAATGCGTGTCAGCGAAAAGGCGCTTCAACAGGTGGATTTTACTGACAGCTACTACCATACGCCGGCGCGGTTTGTGGCGCTGAAGTCAAGTCCGATCAAGGCCGTGACACCCGAAATGCTGGCGGACAAGAAGATCGGCGTGGTGGCGAAGACGGCGCATGAGGCTTATCTGCGGGACTTTTTTCCGGGCTCGGAAATCGTGCGCCACAACACAATGGATGAGGCGAAGGCCGCGTTGCGCGGCGGACAGACCGACGTGCTTTTCGGAGATGGCGTGTCGATCATGTTCTGGCTGAATGGCACGGATTCAAATGGCTGTTGCGAGTTTCGGGGCGGTCCGTTCACGGAAAGCAAATATTTCGGCGAGGGCATCGGCATCGCCATTCGCAAGGGTAACCGGAAGCTGCGCGATGCCCTGAATTACGGCCTGTTTCTGGTGCGCAGCGAAGGCCGGTTTGAAGAGCTGCACCTGCGTTACTTCCCGCTGAGTTTCTTCTGATCGATGTCGTATCGGGTTCCACTCGGAGGCCGGAACGGGAGGCGCAAGCTCCAACCGAGCCTGGTCGGGTTGTCGTTCAGGTGGCTCTTCTGCCCGATCGCCATATCGACGTGCCCGTCGTGCGGTTGTGCCTTGTAGGTGCCGAACAGCCTGTCCCAGATCGAAAGATTGAAGCCGTAGTTCATGTCGTGTTCGCTGCGGTAAACCGAATGGTGGACGCGGTGCATATCGGGCGTGACCAGAACCAGCCTCACGATCCGGTCGAGCCACTGTGGAAGGGTGATGTTTGCGTGGTTGAACATCGCGCATCCGTTGAGGATGACCTCGAACAGCACCACGGCCCAAGGCGATGCGCCAAGCGCGAGCACCACCAGGATTTTCCACAGCATCGACAGGGCGATCTCGACCGGGTGGAACCGAACCGCTGTCGTCACGTCGAACTCGACATCGGCGTGATGGACCTTGTGAAGCCGCCAGAGAAGCGGAATTTTGTGCGACGCCACATGCTGACCGTAGATCGCAAGATCAAGAAGGATGATTGCCACGGGCAAGGCAATCCATGCGGACATGTCCAGCCAGTTGAGGAGGCCCCAGCCGTTGGCCTGCGCCCATGCAGCCGCGGCAACGGCTGCGACCGGCACTGCCAGAAGCGCCATCAAACGCACGACGGCGGCATCGATGCCGGCGATCGACAGGTTCGTGAACCAGCGCCTCAGCTTGGTGCGGCGCGGCTTGCGCCGGGGAATCGCGAGTTCAAGCAGCGCAAGAACCGCAAAAATCCCCACGAACGCGCTCAGTCTGAGCGTCGTTTCGCTGATGCCCATTGTGGTCAGTGTTTCCATGCAACACACTTATAACGTGGCGACAGGGCCGGTTGGATGAAACAATAAGGCATATGGTGGTCAATTTTCTGAAAGACGGCGCGCAGTCGGCCCGCACTCGCATACTTCTCGCACACGGGGCCGGTGCGCCGATGGACACGCCCTTCATGGCGGCTTTCGCGGAAGGCCTTGCGCAGCGCGGGTTCGCAGTGGCGCGTTTCGAGTTCGTTTATATGGCGGAACGCCGGTGCGGTGGCAAAAAGCGTCCGCCGCCGCGTGCTGAACGGTTGCTTGACGAGTTTGCAGATGCCATCACCGCACTCGGCGCCGATGACAGATTGATCATTGGCGGAAAATCCCTTGGCGGGCGCGTTGCGAGCATGATCGCGCAACAGGAATACGACGCGGGCCGTATCGCGGGGCTCGTTTGTCTCGGCTATCCGTTCCACCCGCCCGGACGACCGGAAAAACTGCGAACGGCGCACCTCATGGATTTATCCCTGCCGGTGATGATTGCCCAGGGAACGCGTGATCCTTTCGGGGGTAGGGACGATGTTCCCGGATACGGGCTCCCTGCCTCTTTCACAATTCATTGGGCCGAGGACGGAGATCACAATCTTGTTCCGAGAAAGAGGTCCGGACGGTCGCCGGAGCAGAACTGGGCTGCCGCATGTGATGCCGTTGCCGGCTGGGAACAGCAACTGACGGACAGTCAGTGAAGCGTGTGACCTTGCGGAAATCACGCTGAGTTCATACGAACCGCTTTGCCGCCGAGTGACGGAACAGCTAAGTTTCGATTGGAGGAAGACGCAGCTCATGTTTCGCCATGTCGGGGTTTGGCTTTGTCTGGCGCTCGTGTGGTTCGGGGTTCCCGGTCCGCATAAGCACGCCTATGCGCAAGGCGGTGTCCGCGTCGATCTGGAACTCGTTCTGGCTGTCGATACGTCGGGTAGCGTCGATACCCGGGAGTATGAGCTTCAGATTGAAGGATTGAAAAAGGCGTTCCGGGACCCGGCCGTGATCGCCGCAATCATCGGCACACGTCCCTCAGGAGGCGTGGCCGTGACCGTTGTGCATTGGAGTTCGGTGAACGAACAGCGCCAGGTCGTTCCGTGGACCGTGCTCAAGGATCAGCAAAGCGCTTACGCCTTCTCGGATGCGATTTCCGCGCGCGAGGAACGCAGTTTCGGCGACAGCACGGGTATTGGCGGGGTTCTCCGGTTCAGCGAGCGGCTGATCCGCAGAAACGCCTATGAGGGGCGGCGCAAATCGATTGATGTATCGGGTGACGGCGCCAACAACTCCGGAATTCCACCGGAACTTGTTCGCGACATGGTGACGAATGAAGGCATTACGGTGAACGGCCTGACCATCCTCACCGATGAGCCCTTCCTGCATCATTACTATTTCGAGCATGTCATCGGTGGCGCGGGGGCATTTGTGATGACCGTGAGTGATTACACCGACATCGTCGTCGGCATGCGCAACAAGCTGTTGCGGGAGATATCGGTCAATATCGCAGCAGGACCGAATCCGCAGATGCTGAGGGCCCGACCGTAGTTCTTCTAAAAGCATGTCAAAAGAGTTCGGCGGCGCCCGGAGGCTGGGCACCGCCGCTATGTCAGCTGCTGGGGGAGCAGCCGGTCAGCCGCCGTGAGGACCCGCGCCATCACGGCGGCCCGTGCCGCCGGGGCTGTGGTGATTTCTATTTTTTCTCACCATCGGAGCCTTTGTGCCGGCCGCGCTTTCTGTCGTCCTTATCGAGCACGCCGTCCTCGTTGCGGTCCATCCGCGCGACAACTGTCGAGAACGGTTTCAGATATTCCTTGACCGTGATGACCGCATCGCCGTCCCGGTCGATATACTGGAAGCTCCGCACCATGCGCGGTTGCGTAAACTCGATCCATCGGGTCTTGAATTCCGCGAGGTCGAGCTTGCCATCCTTGTTGGCATCGTGTTTGGCGAATGCCTTCTTGCGGACTTCGTCGATTTCTTCCTGGGTGAGCTTGCCATCCTCGTTGGCGTCGAAACGCTCCATCATCCGGCCCGCTCCGCGCCCACGATGCTTCTTGCCCTTCCGGTCGTTCGCATCGAGAACATTGTCGTCGTTGCGGTCGCGCCGTGCGACAGTGTTCTTAAAGGGCTCCAGATATTCCTCGAGCGTGATGACCGCGTCGCCATTCACGTCGATGCGCTGAAATCCCCGCACCATACGGCGGTTGGTGAAGTCCACCCAAAGCGTCTCGAATTCCTCGAGATTCAGTTTGCCGTCCTTGTTGGTGTCGTTCTTGGCATGAAGATCCTTGCGGGTCGTGTCGACTTCCTCCTGGGTCAGCTTGCCGTCGTCGTTGGTATCGAAACGGGCGATCATGCGGTACATGCTCTTTTTGCCGCGTTTGCCCCGCTTGTGCCATTTGCCGTGATGGCCGTCGGCGTGTTTGCCCATGCCGTGATGGCCACCGCCATGCGAACCGCGGGAATCGGCGATTGCCATGCTCGAAAGCCCGGCCGCGCCGGCAATGGCGAAAACACTCGCGACGAGTGCGAATTTTGTCCCTTTACGCATCAAATGCTCTCCTTGGAAATTGCCGCTGGAACCAGTCAGACGGGTCCCTTGTGCCAATTGAACGGGAAAGCTCACGCCAATCCGTTGCCGCGGAGCCGCGCATTTTCATTACGTTTTCGTAAGTTCGGGAGGTTGCTACTCCGCGGCTGCGGCCTGTGTCCGGGCGGGGATGGCCCGTGGCAGCAGCAATACGGCCAACAGAATGAACAGGGCGACTGCCGCAAGCAGCATAAACAACCGGTCAAAGCCCCAGTTCGCATGTATCCACGCAATCATCGGGATCGACGCGGAGGACACGGAGAAGGTCACGATGTATCGGAACGCAAACACGCGGCTGCGCCATTCACTGGCCGCAAGCCGTCCGATCAGCACGTCATTTATGGGGATCTGCCCAAAGACCGCCAACATGAAGGCGACGGAGACGAGCAATGCAGCCCAGTCGTGCAATCCGGGCATCACAGCGAAGAACGCGGCCTGCATTGCGGCGACGCCGATGAACACAGCGCGCGCGGATTGTCGGTCGAGCAGATAGCCCACAACGAGCTGCGCCAATGCGGCCAGTGAGAAAACCAGAAACGCGTACCAGCCGACAACGGTTGCTGACAGAGCGAGCCCGTCGAGGCTCTCGTCGAACACTTTCGGCAGCGCGAAGGTGGTGGATTGGAAAATCATGCCGCCAAGAGCTGTGGTGAATATGATGATAGAGAAAATCCTGATCAGCGATGCGCCGTGATAATTGCGCGTTGTTCCTCCACTCTTCTTTTTACCTGCCGCTGTCTGGCTTCGTTCGGGCGCGATCCCGATCAGCCAGATATAGGCAATCCCCAGCAGAATGGATATGACACCGGGCCAGACGAACGCTGAACGCCAGCCTGCATAGTCGATCATGAATCCCGTGATGAGTGCGGCGCTGGCGACGCCCAGATTGCCGTAGACCCCGTTTATCGCAATTGGCAGGCCCGTCTTATCGCGACCCTCGATGACGAGCGGAATGCCGACCGGGTGGTAGATCGCGCCGAAGATACCCATGGCAAAAAGAGCCAGACCGATCTGCATCGGCGTCTCCGCCAGCGCCGTCAGGATTGAACACACGCCGATGCCGATGAAGAACACGGCCATCATGCCGCGGCGGCTCCACTTGTCGGCGAGCCAGCCGGCAGGGATAGCGCCCACGCCAAATGCAACAAAGGCCGGTGTGGCATAGGGAATGAGCTGCGCATAAGACAGCCCCCACTCCCTGGTCAGGGTCAGGGCGGCCACCGTGGCAAATACGAGCATGAAGAAATGGTCGAGGAAGTGGCCGATATTCAGAAACGCAAAATGTATCCGCTGCTGCGACATAGTTCGGTATCCGGGGACATTCGATTCCGTTGATTTCGCTGCGAATTTTAGGCCTGGCGGAGTAGCGATGTCATGCCAAAAGCTGTCGATTTCCGGACATGCGCTTGAATGCCACCGCAGGGGATCTGCCGTCGTCGTTTCGGTTTGCGTGAGAAAGAGCTCCCGAAATTGTGCGCGCAATGTGTTCCATCGCGTCACGACAGAGCACGTTTGCACGGATATGATGAAGACCAATTGACGGTCGCGTCTCGGACGTGGCCGGTGGTGGCGGATCGATCCGACGCCTCCAATCGCGCCTTCGCCGAGCCGCGGCCCGAGCCGAAAATAAGGTTCAGCCGGAAAGGAGGTGCGACCATGGCACGCC
Source organism: Hyphomicrobiaceae bacterium (assembly GCA_028066055.1). Lineage (GTDB taxonomy): Bacteria > Pseudomonadota > Alphaproteobacteria > Rhizobiales > Methyloligellaceae > UBA2767. Next base: position 52,026 of record JALCBY010000005.1, on the reverse strand, counting down.
TGGCATTGTCTTCCCCACATACGACACACGAGAGCGCGGCATCTGGCGTATCCGACATCGAAATCACCAAGATTGGTTTTGCAGATCTGCTCGACGCACTGTCACGTGGATATGACGACTTTCTCGCAAAGCCGAGTCACCTTGTTTTCCTGTGCATCATCTATCCTGTCGCCGGTCTGGTCCTGTGCCGCCTGGCGTTCGGCTATGACGTGCTTCCGTTGATCTATCCGCTTGCTGCGGGATTTGCCCTTGTCGGGCCGTTCGCGGCGATCGGACTCTACGAGATCAGCCGCAAACGCGAACTTGGCCAGGACGTCACATGGCGCGACGCACTCGACGTTTTTCGTTCGGCCGGGATCGGCGCGATTTTGATGCTCGGCGCGATCCTCGTCGTCGTCTTCGTGGTGTGGCTGGTCGCGGCCGATGCGATCTACACCGCGACATTCGGGGCCGAAACGCCAAAGTCTCTGGGA
>JALCBY010000005.1:32560-51453 GCA_028066055.1 Hyphomicrobiaceae bacterium | reverse complement strand
GGCCGATGCGATCTACACCGCGACATTCGGGGCCGAAACGCCAAAGTCTCTGGGAGGATTTGTATCCAGACTGTTTACGACCCCTGAGGGACTGGAGTTGATCGTCCTGGGCAATCTGGCAGGCCTGGTGTTCGGCACATTCGTATTCACCATCAGCGCCGTGTCGTTCCCATTGATCCTGGACCGTCACGTGGATATTGGGACCGCGGTTGCCACATCGCTCCGGGCCGTTGCGAAAAATCCGGTAACGATGGCTGTCTGGGCGTTCATCATTGCCCTTGGGCTGGCGTTGGGCATCTCGATCTTTTTTGTCGGTCTCGCACTTGTCTTGCCCATACTCGGCCACACGACCTGGCATCTTTACCGGAAGCTGGTGCGAAGCTGAGATTGGTCGTCGTCCTGTCATTTGATTACATGGCGGTTTGGCGATACTATTTCAACTGATGTCGAATGGTGGACCAGACGACTTTGATCTCCGCAGCACGGACCCGGCGGATTACCAGGCGGTGCCACGTGACGTCGCCGCCATGGCCAAGAGTTTTTCCGCCGGCGATACGATTGCACCGCACGCCCACGAACGCGATCAGGTTCTCTATGCCATCGAAGGTGTTATGCGGGTCGCAACCGCACGCGAGGCATGGATCGTGCCGCCTCACCGTGCGCTCTATGTGCCGGCGGGGCTCGAACATGGTGTGGCGCTCCGGGGCAATGTGGAGATGCGCACATTGTATATCCGCCCCGAGGCTCATCCGCGGCTTCCCGAAACGCCGGTGGTCCTGGATATCTCTCCCCTGTTGCGCGCACTTATCCTCGCGCTTCTCGACGAACCGGTGCTGTATGACGAAGACGGGCGGGGGGGATGGCTTGCATCGCTGATTCTCGATGAGATGACGCGGGCGCGGCAATTGCAGCTTGTGATTCCGATGCCGCGCGACGATCGCCTCAAACGTCTCTGCAAGGAATTGCTTGATGATCCTTCGCGGGGCGAAACCCTCGATCAATGGGCGGACGTGGCGGGTGCGAGCGCGCGGACACTTTCCAGATTGTTCGCCAATGAAGTCGGTCTGACCTTTGCCCAGTGGCGTCAGCGCGTGAGGTTCCACAATGCCATGGAAGCGATCGTTCGCGGTGAACCGATCGGCCGGGTCGCGCACGCCAATGGCTACGAGAGCGCTAGCGCGTTCACCGCCGCCTTCCGGAAGTCGTTCGGCGTTACGCCGGCTAAGCTGGCGAAGTGATCGGCGTGAATTGAAAGAGGCGGCGGGCCTTGAGGTTGGCAAATGTTGGTATGACGTTTCGGTCCCTAAACGCCGAAAATCCCGCGTGCCTCGTCGGGTGAGGCCACTTCGGCGCCGATCTCGCGAATGATGCGGACAGCGCGCTCGACCAGCGCCGCATTGGACGGCGCGAGAACCCCCCGCTCCATGTAAAGGTTGTCTTCAAGCCCCACACGCACATGCCCGCCGGAGATAACGGTCGCGGCCACGATCGGAAACTGGTGCTGCGAGATGCCGAACGCGGACCAGACGGCGTTCTCGGGGAGCATGTCACGCATATGCAGCAGGGACTCCGGCGCGGCCGGCGCTGCGTAGGAGATGCCGAGGCAGATCTGAAACAGCGGCGGTTCCTTCACATGGCCATCCGCCAGGAGGCGCTTTGCCAACACGATATGGCCGGTATCGAACACTTCGAGCTCAGGCTTGACGCCCGCGGCGGTGATGATGTCGCCCATCTCGCGCAAATGTTCCGGCGTGTTGACGAACACCTGTTCGCCGAAATTGAAGGAGGCAACATCCAAAGTGCAGATCGGTGGCTTGAGCGCCAAGACGTGCTTTACGCGCTCCGCCGGCGTCTTGAGCGTTGTGGTCGGGTCCGGTACCGCGGGGTCGTCCTTGCCCGGCACGAACCGGGCACCCGGACCGGTTGTCAGGTTGACGATAACGTTTGTACCCGAATCCCTGATCCGCTCGACGGTCTCCGCATAGAGGTGTTCCTCCATGCTGGCGAGCCTGGTTTCGGGATCGCGGACGTGAATATGCACGACCGAGGCACCCGCATTCGCGGCGTCGATGGCCGAAGTTGCAATTTCTTCCGGAGATGCGGGGACAGCCGGGTTTTTGCCGCAGGTGTCCTGCGACCCGGTCAGCGCGCAGGTTATGACGACCTTTCGAGACATTGCACCCCCTTCGAAAGCTCTGGTGCTAGAGGGTTGCGTGCCGCGCGCGCGCGCCGCGCTCGATACCGGCCATAATCAGCTTGTCGAGCTTGAGAGCTTCCCCGATAAGCGCCAGCAGCCGCAGCTCTTCCTGCGTCACCTTGAGGTCGGCGGCAGCCACTTCGACGGCAAGGGCGTAGGCGGTTTCGCGGAGCTTTTCCGGAACGGCAGCGCTGATCTGAGCAAGCGTTTCGTCGAGGCCGTCGGCACTTGAAAGCATCTCACCGCAGTTTTTTGCGGTTTCCATGAGGTTGTCGGGGTCATAGTCGGAGAAAATAGGCAGATGCGACACCATCTGTCCGATGCGGGTGAATTCGGAATCGGTCATATGGCGGTCGACCGCGGCCATGGCGACCATGACGTAAATCAGGGCTTCGTGGTGGTTCAAATTCGGCATGAGCGGAGCTCCCCGGATGCGGCTTTCGGATGTTCGTATCTTTGACCGAGCAGATGTAGAGATTGCGGCGGAATGGTCAAGGCTTTGTTGCAACTCAATTGTTTCGCTGAAGCCGCATTGGCGAAGCGTCTGACGATTGACGCGTCCCCGTCGCGCGCCTAGGTTCGCGCGCAATATGAGTGAAGCATTCGACGTCAATTCAGCGAAACTTGCCGAGGAGAGCAGGGCGTGGCCGTTTGACGAGGCGCGCAAGCTGCTTGCACGGCTGGACAAGCTGCCCGAACGCCCGGAAACCGTGCTGTTCGAAACGGGTTATGGTCCCTCCGGACTTCCCCATATCGGCACGTTCGGCGAGGTCGCGCGCACGACCATGGTCCGCCATGCCTTTCGCGTGCTGACGCAAGACAAATGGCCGACGCGGCTGATCTGTTTCTCCGACGATATGGACGGCCTGCGCAAGGTGCCCGACAACATCCCGAACGGGCACATGATCGAGCCACATCTCGACAAGCCGCTCACGTCAGTGCCCGATCCCTTCCAGACCGACACCAGTTTCGGTGCTCACAACAACAACCGGCTGAAAGCATTCCTCGACGCCTTCGGGTTCGACTACGAGTTTTTCTCAGCAACGGAATGTTATCAAACGGGGCGCTTTGACGAGACGCTGCTCAAGATCCTTGAGAACTACGATAAGGTGATGAACGTCATCCTGCCGACGCTCGGTGAGGAGCGGCGCAAGACCTATTCGCCGTTTCTGCCGCTGTGTCCGCGCACGGGCCGGGTATTGCAAGTGCCCATGATCGCGCGTGATCCCGAAGCAGGGACCGTCACCTATGTCGATCCGGAGACTTCGGAAGAAATGACGACCGCGGTGACGGGCGGCGCGGTCAAATGCCAGTGGAAGGCGGACTGGGCCATGCGCTGGGTCGCGCTCGGCGTGGACTACGAAATGGCAGGGAAGGACCTGATTGACAGCGTCCGTCTTTCCGGGGCCATCGCACGCATTCTCGGTGCGGTTCCGCCGGAAGGATTCTCGTATGAACTGTTCCTCGACGAGAATGCGCAGAAGATCTCGAAGTCGAAGGGCAACGGGCTGACCATCGAGGAATGGCTGACCTACGCCTCTCCGGAAAGCCTTTCGCTCTATATGTTCCAGAGCCCGCGCAAGGCCAAGCGGCTGTATTTCGACGTGATCCCGAAGGCGGTCGATGAATATCTTGCGCATCTTTCGAGCTACCCGGATCAGGAGCAGGACAAGCAGTTCGCTAATCCCGTCTGGCACATTCACTCAGGAAAGCCGCCGCGTGCGGAACTGCCAATCAGCTTCAATCTGCTGCTGAATCTGGTGAGCGCTTCGAATTCTGAAGAACCGCAGGTGCTGTGGGGATTCATCCAGCGTTATGCGCCGGGCGCGACGCCTGAGGAGCATCCTCTGCTGGATCACCTGGTAGGCTACGCCATCAAGTATTTCCACGATTTCGTCAAGCCGGCCAAGCAGTATCGCGCGCCGAGTGAGCTGGAGCGTTCCGCTCTTACCGATCTTGATGCGAAACTGGCTGACGTACCGGATGGTGCAAGCGGTCAAGACATTCAGAACGTCGTCTATGAGGTCGGCAAGACCCATGACTTCGAGAATCTGCGCGATTGGTTCAAGGCGCTTTACGAGGTGCTTCTGGGACAGTCGCAGGGACCGCGGTTCGGAAATTTCGTCGAGCTCTACGGGGTGAAGGAAACCCGGGCTTTGATCGAGCGGGTGCTGAAGGGCGAGGACCTGAGCGCCGCGTGACACGGTTCCGTTGACCTTCAGGAACAAGGAGGACCCGAACCCATGCGCATTGAAGCCGTTCCCGTGGGCCAGAATGCGCCCTACGACGTCAACGCGATCATCGAGATTCCACACGGCGGTATGCCGATCAAGTATGAGCTCGACAAGGAGTCCGGCGCAATGGTCGTCGACCGGTTCCTGCACACTCCGATGCACTATCCAGCGAATTACGGTTTCCTGCCGCACACATTGTCGGAGGACGGCGATCCGGTCGACATTCTCGTGGTGGGACAGGTTCCCGTGATGCCCGGCGCGATCCTGCGGTCACGGCCCATCGGTGTCCTTGTGATGCAGGACGAAAAAGGCCTGGATGAAAAAATCCTTGCCGTGCCGCATGACGATCTCTCACCCTTTTACCGGGACATCTCTTCCTACCGCGACCTGCCGGAAATCCTCATCAACCAGATCGGTCACTTTTTCGAACATTACAAGGACCTTGAGAAGGACAAGTGGGTGAAGATCGTGCGCTGGGGTGAGGCGGAGGAGGCGCATCAGTTCATCCGCGACGCGATCGAACGCCACAAGGACTGAGGCGAGAGCGTTCGCCCAGACAGGCCCGGCCGGAGATGCTAATGTCAGCACACAGATTCTCCGGGGGGAAACCATGACATTCACCGATGCGGTCAGGACCTGTTTCTCGAAATATGCAACCTTTTCGGGTCGCGCCGCGCGGCCGGAATACTGGTGGTGGGTTCTTTTCTCGGTGCTTGTGAACATCGCCTCCAACATCGTGGACGCATATCTGATCGCGCCCGCGCTGGGACTCCCGCCTTTCGGTGAGAACTCCGCTCAGCCCCTCAGCATAATTGTCGGTCTGGCGCTGTTGTTGCCGGGACTTGCCGTTGCCGTGAGACGGCTGCACGATATCGACCGATCCGGCTGGTGGATGCTGATTGCATTGATCCCGATCATCGGCCTGATCGTGCTCATCTATTGGGCGGTTCAGCCAGGCACAGAGAGTGACAACCAATACGGACCCGGGCGCGCCCGGGATGCGGCGTATTAGCGTCCTCATCCGACCGTGCAATCAGAGCCGGATTCCCGCGCTGCCGCTTGACGCACATCAAGGAATATCCGCTCTCGCGGTCCGATGATTGAACAGGCAGGTGGCAGTTGGCCATTCGCCAGTTCAATGCTTTCCGGGAAAAAACAGAAATGGACACGATACTTGTGCCGACCGACGGGTCCGTTGCCGCGGAAAAGGCGCTCGACCTCGCCTTTGACCTGGCGGAAAAACATGATGCCCGCATCAAGGTCCTGCATATCCTCTTGCGGGACAAGGAACCGGACGAGTTGTTGCGGCTGCCGGAACTTGCAGCAGCGGACACGGATATGGCGGAGGAGCTGGCCGCCCTCGCGGGAAAGCCGGAAACGCCGCACTCGGCGGAAGAACTGATGGCACAACGCGGCGTACCGGATCGCCCGGTGAGCGAGGCTCTGCTGCGCGCAATTGGCGGGCATGTCCTCAATCGCGCGGCGCTCCGTGCGAAGGCACGCGGGGTTTCGGCGGAAGCCTTGCCTTTGGGTGATGGTGCCGCGGCCGAAGCGATTGCCTCAACCGCCGTTGCAGAAGATGTCGACACGATTGTCATGGGAACCCGCGGTCTGCGCCAGATCGAGGCGGTCGCTTTCGGCAGCGTGTCGCAGCAGGTGTGCCGCCTCGTCAAATGCACCTGCGTCGCGGTGCATTGAGAGCTTTGGACCGGGAGCGGCTAGAGCCCGAATCGCTCGGTGATGTTCGTGAACATGGCCTTGCGTTCGCGCTGCGAGAGGCCGAGCGCGCCGGCGATATCGCCGAGACAAGCCGTTTCGGCCTCTGTCAGGGAGTGGTCGCAGATCGTCACGAGAAAGGCGCCGGCCAGTATATGTTCCTTTGAGGGGTTGCTCACATCGCGCGCCTTGGCGATCTCCGCAAGGGCTGCCTTCTTGTCGCGCTCGACCAGCTCGGCGGCGTGGATGACAGGGCGGAAATTCATCTTTTCACCCGACATCCGCCCGAACAGGTCCGACACGAACTTCATTTCGCGGTGATCGATGCTGCCGTCGGACGCGGCTTCCAGAAGCATGCCCGTCCACAGGGCGTGGCGGCTGACGTCGACTTCTTCGGCCGGCAGCTTCGCCCATCCTTCCAGCAGGTTCGACATGAGCGCTTGCTGGCGCTCGACCAGCGTCTTCTCGCCCGTCTGCTGGATCGTGAACGGGCTGGGAAGGGATTTCGCCAGCTTCTTGTAACGACGGTAGACGATGAACAAGGCGATGCATGGAATGAGGATTGCCGCAACGATAAAGCCGGCGACGATCAGCGGAAACATCTGTGAATCGAACATACGTTCACTTTCTCAATTTCGCGTGGAGCGTGAAGGGATGACGTGCCGGCATGAAGCCCGAGCGCGGTCCCGCCCCTCACACTGGCGCTCAAGCGTGGAGATTAGTCGGATTCAGGGCGCAGGGCTAGAAAAGGACGCGCGCCACCAACAGCAATCGGAAGACCGTCATCATCCATCGAAACATCGGCTCTGTCAGATGACACGCCCGGTGGCTCGACTCCCTAAAATTTAAAGAAAATTCTCAGCGAATTTGCGCGCCCGTTTTGACCGGTCGCTAAGGCGCATCTGGTACAACCAGCGGTGGAATGGGGCCGATGCCGGGAAACCGGGCCGTTCGCCCATGCCGGCACGCCCACCTGTGCCGGAGGGACCAATGGACACATCGTTTCTGTCCAGCAGCGCGCGGACTGGCATCCAGACGCTGAAATCGTTCAACGATCTGTTTGGCCGGACGTCGGAACGTCTGGCCACGGGGCTGAGGGTGAATCGCGCCAGCGATGGACCAACCGCCTTTTTTACCGCCAAAGCACTGAATGATCGTGCGGGCGACCTGAACCGCGTGATGGACGCGGTCAGCACGAAGATCGGCACCGTGCAGGCCGCCGAGGTCGGCGGGCGCGCGCTACAGCGTCTCGTGCAAGTGGCCGAAGGCATCGTCAACGCCGCCGCCAGCTTGCCCGCAGCCGATCCCACAGCAACAGGAACAGTCAACGTGGCGACTGAAACCGACGTGACGAACCTTTCCGGCGTCTCCGACGGTGACCAGTTTTCCGTGCAGGTCGGGACTGACGCGGCGGTGAGCGTGACTGTCAGCAGCGGTGATACGCCCGACGAGCTCCTGGCGCAGCTCAATGCCATCGATAATGTTTCCGCGAGCTTCACGAGCGGCGGCGAACTGCAGATCTCTTCCACCAACGGCGAGGACCTTGCTCTGAGCGAAGTATCCGGCGCGCCGCTCGCCGGGCTCGGCATCACGGCGGGGACGTTCGACCAGAGTACCGGTACGAACCCCGCGCGCGCCGCAAAGGCGGCAGAATTCGACACGGTCCTCACCCAGATCGATCAGCTGGCGGGCGATTCCTCGTTCCTTGGCGTCAACCTGCTGACCGGCGATTCGCCTGTCGTTCAGTTCAACCCGGACGGTTCATCCTCGCTGACACTGAACGGCGTCAATGGCGGAGCCGCCGGTCTCGGCATATCCCGTGCGGCAAACGGCTTTCAATCCGATGCCGACATTTCTGCGGCGCGCACCGAACTGAAAGGCGCTCTGAGTTCCCTGCGCGGCTTCTCCGCGAGACTATCGACCGACCTTTCCGTCATCGACATCCGTAACGATTTCAACGCGAACCTCCGCAACACCCTGCAGGCCGGTGCCGCCAAGCTGACGCTTTCAGATCCGAACGAAGAGGGTGCCAACCTGCTTGCACTCAAAACGCGCACCAGTCTGGCCACGGCGAGTTTTTCCATCAGCCAGCGCGCGGAGGCCGGTGTTCTCCGGTTGTTTGGTTAACGCAGGCCGCGCGTGTGTTTGCAGGGCATATCCCAACCGTCCGTCGCGCTCGGGTTAAGCATGCCGTCAGCCAAAAATTGTGAAGCACGGGATGCCGTCCATAGTCTCGGGTCGATAAGAAGGCCGCCCTTTGGGTCCATTTTGAGGAATAACTGATATGAAGACTCTTTCTGTATCCTGGATTGCCGGTGCGCTGGCCGTGTTTGTCATGGGGACACCGGCGCTCGCCGGTGGCGACCCCGACTACCGTCCGCATGCTAACGGTTATTCACATGGGTCCTACAAGGGTGGTTACGCCTATCATCCGGCCAAGCCTGCCTATGCCCCGGTTTACCACCACACGGGGCCGACCACCTACACGACCTATCCGCAGGTCTCGACCTACTCCTACACCTACGCGGCGCCGGTCTACAGCTACGGCACGTCCTATGCGGGCCATGCCTATCCCGGCTACGGGTATGTCTATCGCGGATGCCGGAAGGTGCGTCGGCGCTGGTGCGGCTGCCGCTGGTAGCGGCTGGCTTTCGAGGCTGACACGATCCGGAACGCTTCCCCGATCCGGGGAGCGTACCGGGATTATTCCGTTTTCCGGCTCCCTGACGCGCGAAACGGCGCGGCAGGCTGATAGGCGGTGCCCGCACATCCCAGCGCTGCTACGATCGCAAACTCCCGGATCACCAGCATCGCGCCTGCACTCTTGAGGCGCTCCGCGTTCGCCTCGTCGAGATCAACGGCCCACACCCACCGCAGCCAGCCCTGGCCGATGGGACGCGCTCCCGCGCGGGTGATCGCCGTAATCGCCTGCGTGTTGGTCGTGGAGGGCGAAAAGACGACAGCAACCCGCCCTTCGGACGGTTCGTGCGCCGTCGTCAGCACAAATGCCATTGCCGCCACCCATATCGCGACGACGCCTGCAAAGAACCATGCGGCTAGCCGGTGAAGTTCGCGGTTTGCTGATCTGTCCACAAAGAGCCACCTTCAGATAGAGCCAAGCATGCGGACCATAGCACAGGCGAACCGCCAGTTTGCGGGCGGGGGGATTGCCGTGCGGTTATCCCTGGTGATCTGATGAAGCGAAACTGGTGTGAAGGAGTAGGCAATTGACTCTGCAACCCCCGCCGTCCATGACCCCTTGCGGGATTACATATCAGGTTGCGTGGGGAGAAACAGAACATGCCAGCGAGTTCAACAGGATCGAACGCGAGCCGAATTGCCGTCATTCCCGGTGATGGGATCGGCAAGGAAGTGGTGCCGGAAGGGGTGCGCGTGCTTGAGGCTGCGGCCAGCAAGTATGACCTCGATCTGCGGTTCGACGATTTCGATTTCGCTTCGTGTGACTATTACGAAAAGCATGGGCGCATGATGCCGGAGGACTGGAAGGCGCAGATTGAAACCCATGACGCGTTGTTCTTCGGCGCGGTCGGTTGGCCCGAGAAGGTGCCTGACCATATCTCGCTCTGGGGCTCGCTGATCCTGTTCCGGCGTGACTTCGATCAGTATGTGAACCTGCGGCCCGTCAGGCTGATGCCGGGTGTTCCGGCGCCGCTCGCCGGACGCGAGCCTGGCGACATCGACTTCATGGTGGTTCGTGAGAATACCGAGGGCGAGTATTCCTCGATTGGCGGGCGGATATTCGAGGGGACGGAACGTGAATTCTGCGTGCAGGAGACGGTGATGACGCGCCACGGCGTGGACCGGGTGCTGAAATACGCCTTCGATCTTGCGCAGAAGCGGGAAAAGAAGCATCTCACTTCGGCCACCAAGTCGAACGGCATTGCCATAACCATGCCGTACTGGGACGAGCGCGTGAAAGAGATGGCTGCCAACTATCCGGACGTCCGGTGGGACCAGTATCACATCGACATCCTCGCGGCCCGGTTCGTGCTTTCACCCGACTTGTTCGATGTGGTCGTTGCTTCGAACCTGTTCGGGGATATTCTGTCGGATCTCGGCCCGGCCTGTACCGGAACCATCGGCATCGCGCCGGCGGGTAACATCAATCCGGAGCGGAAGTATCCCTCGCTGTTCGAGCCCGTGCACGGTTCGGCGCCGGATATCGCGGGGCAGGGCATTGCCAATCCGGTCGGTCAGATCTGGACCGCGGCGATGATGCTGGAACATCTGGGCCATGCTGACGCTGCCGCGGCGATCGTCAAAGCTATTGAAACCGTTCTGGCGGAGGAGAAGCTGCGTACGCGCGATCTCGGCGGACCGGCGGACACGGTGACATGCGGCAAGGCGGTCGCGGATGCGGTCGAATAGGGTGAGCCGTCCCGTGCCGCGCAGATGAGCGACACCGAAACTTCAACCCGCTCCGGCTTTGCCCTCGAGCTGCGGGACGGTCCCGGTGTGGCCGCTGGTACACTCAGCCTTGCCGTCCTCATGTTCTGGCGCGGCGTCTAGCGCCAATCGGCGGCAAAGTTGTGTGACACATCTCCGGGAAGGGGTGTGATTGCGATTGCGCTATGTTAAATGTGGTCCGTGGGCTTTCAGTAGAAATGACACCTACCCGTCAGCCTTTACAACATTGCACTTGAGGAGGTCGCCATGACAGGTGGAGAAGTTTTTCTTTGGTTCGTTGCGTTGATGATCGGTTTTTTCATCGGTCTGAGGTTGCGTTCCAATTGAAGCGCGATGAATTCAACGCGACATCTCAGGAATTAATCGGGAGAGGGAGATGAACTCGATATTTGTACTGGGCGCTATCGCCATGCTGCTGCTTGGCATCATTTTTGGCTACATCGCGGCGGGTCGGCGGTCTGGACCGACGAAGGCAGCGCCAGAGCCGGTGTCTAAGCCTCCGGCGAAACCGGCGCCTGCGAAGAAGACTGCGGCTAAAAAGAAGGATGACCTGAAAAAGATTTCTGGCGTTGGGCCGGCGCTGGAAAAGAAACTCCACGGCTTGGGCGTCACCACCTACCAGCAGATCGCGGACTGGAAGGCGGCGGACATCAAGGAAGTTGATGAGAAGCTGAATTTCAAGGGGCGCATTCAACGCGAAGGCTGGGTCAAGCAGGCGAAAATCCTGGCGAGCGGCGGCGAGACCGAGTTCTCACGGCGCAAGAAGTAGCCGGGGCTTGCACCGGTAGCCGAGTGTTTCGGCAGGGCGATGCATCGTCATCGCCCGTTTACCCAATTCGGCAATTCCAAAAAAGGGCACTTTTTTTGTTTGCACTTTGCGCTTCGAGGTCCCATATGGACTTCATCGGCGCATTGAGAGATTGGATAGATGCGCCCTCTCAACTATCTGGTTAAATGACTGTCTTTGTGACTGCCTCACTTTCCCGACACCTGAGAGTCTGAATACAGGACACGTGCCTTTTGGGCGCAGCGTTTTGTGCTTATCCAATGCAATTTGACGGGAAAGGAATATCCCAATGGCCACTAATGGCACCGTAAAATTCTTCAATCACTCCCGCGGTTTCGGTTTCATCACACCTGAAGACGGAAGCAAGGATGTTTTCGTTCACGTGACCGCGCTCGAGCGCTCCGGCGTGCCGAGCATCGATGAGGGTGACAAGGTGACCTTCGACATCGAGGATGATCCGCGCGGACGTGGCAAGCAGGCGACCAATATCCAGCTTGCGCAGTAACACGCCCCCCAAAACGTGTTTTACTGGGAGCCGCCGGAGTTCACACTCCGGCGGTTCTTTTTTGCCGCTAGCCGAACGCACCGGATGAGCGCGGACGGTGCGCCAGATTTGCTTCAAACTGACCGGGAAAGGCATTAGGCTGCGCCAGCCGGTGCGAGACCCATGAAGGATATCATCTACAAAATCTGCCCGCGTGACGCTTGGGAGCAGGCGGTTCTGACTGGCGTTTACGAAGGCGCGCCGATAGATGCCGAAGACGGATTCATTCACTTTTCCGCTGCGCATCAGGTCGCGGAGACGGCGGCGAAGCATTTCGCCGGCCAGAGCGACCTTGTCCTGGTTGCGGTGAATGCATGTGAACTCGGTGATGCCCTGCGTTGGGAGCCCTCCCGAGGCGGGGAATTGTTTCCACACCTTTATGGCACCCTGAACGTTTCCACGGTGCGTTCGACAACCCCGCTGCCTGTAGGACCGGATGGCTCTCACATGTTTCCGGACGGGGTGCCGACATGATCCCGGGACTTGCCGATTTTGCGCTGCCCTTCTTGCGGAACCTGGATCCTGAAAAGGCGCACGAACTGACCTTAAGGGCGCTGGAGGCGGGCCTCTATCCGCGCCAGAGTATGGCGGACGACCCGAGGCTGGCGCAGACGGTCTGGGGGCTCGGATTTTCGAACCCGGTCGGTATCGCTGCGGGGTTCGACAAGGGTGCACGGGTGCCCGAAGAGATTCTGAACTCCGGCTTCGGTTTCGCCGAAATCGGCACCGTGACGCCGCAGCCGCAGCCCGGAAACCCGCGGCCGCGCATTTTCCGTCTGCCTGCTGACAAGGGCATGATCAACCGTCTCGGCTTCAACAGCGAAGGACACGCCGCCGTCCTCGCGCGGATGAAGCGGCTCGGGCGCCGTGGCCTCAAGGGTGTGGTGGGCGTGAATATCGGCGCCAACAAGGACAGCGGCGACCGCGACGCGGATTATGTCGCCGGATTGGAGATATTTGCGCCGGTTGCCGATTATCTCACCGTGAACATCTCCTCGCCCAATACGCCGGGTCTGCGCGATTTCCATGCTCTGGACGAACTCGACCGGCTTCTCGGCAAACTCATGACCAAGCGCAACGGGCTCACAAAGGCGGGAGGTGCCGCATGTCCCGTCACCGTGAAGCTGTCGCCGGACATCGCGGATGAAGAGGTTGCACCGATCTGCGACAAACTTTTGGCCCACAAGGTCGACGGGATTATCGTATCCAACACCACGCTCGATCGCCCGAATCTGACCGGGTTGAACGGGTCCGAAGCGGGCGGACTGTCCGGCGCCCCGCTCTTTCAACGCTCGACACGACTGCTTGCAAAGGTGTATGTGCACACGCGAGGAGCGATCCCGCTCATTGGTGTCGGTGGCATCACGTCGGGTGCGACTGCACTCGGCAAGATCGAAGCCGGCGCTTCGCTTATCCAGCTTTACACCGGTCTCGTTTATGAAGGACCGGGGCTTGTCGGCCGGATCAAGTCGGCCCTCGTTGCCGGGATTGAGCGTGCGGGGACACAGTCCATTGACGGCCTGATCGGCTCGAAGGCTGACGAATGGTCACAGAAAAGTTTGAATTGATAGAAAGCAAGAGAAAGCCATGACAGTCACAATTCTGCATAATCCGCGATGTTCGAAATCGCGGGCGACGCTCAATCTGTTGCGTGACAACGGCATTGAACCAAAGATCGTAGATTATCTGGAAACGCCGCCGACCGCGGAGGAGTTCAAGAGCATTCTGGACAAGCTTGCGCTTGGGCCGCGCGATGTCATCCGCCGCGGAGAAAAGGTTTACAAGGAGCTTGAGCTTGCCGACGATAATCTGTCCGATACGGCCTTGATTACGGCGATGGTCGGAAATCCCATCCTTATCGAGCGGCCGATTGTTATCAAGGGCGACAAGGCCGCGCTTGGCCGCCCGCCGGAAAGCGTACTGGAAATCGTTTAGGTGTATCACCCGGTCTCATTGGACCGCATTGGGGGTGCGGAATGAAGATCAAGAAACCGTATCTGCTTTTTCTCGGCGATGCCGCCGATCAGCTCGCGGCAAAGACCGCCATCGGAATTCGCGACTGGCGTCCGGACGATTGTGTCGGCCAGTTCCGCATGGACGATTGTAAAGCCGATGCCGGTCTTGAGGACATGACGATCAAGCAGGCGGTTGACGCTGGCGCGAAGACACTTGTCGCAGGCGTCGCCAATCGTGGCGGCATCATTTCCGATGCCTGGGTCGCGGTGCTGAAGGATGCATTGAATGCCGGGCTGGATCTTGCTGCCGGCCTGCATAACAAGCTTGCCGACGTGCCCGCGCTGCAAAGGACGGCAAAGCGGAAAAAGCGTCAGATTTTCGATGTACGTCACCCAAGTGAAACTTATCCGGTTGCGAACGGTGAGAAGCGCTCCGGCAAGCGCCTTCTGCCTGTGGGCACCGACTGTTCGTGCGGCAAGATGTACACCGCCCTTGCCATCGAGAAAGAGATGCTCGAGCGTGAAATGAAGGCGACCTTCCGCGCGACCGGACAGACGGGTATCCTCATAACCGGCGAAGGGGTTTCGGTTGACGCGGTCGTCGCCGATTTCATATCCGGCGCCATCGAGACCATCTCACCGGCCAATGACCCCGATCACTGGGACATCATCGAAGGGCAGGGATCGTTGTTCCACGCGTCCTACGCAGGCGTTTCCACCGGATTGCTGCACGGTGCGCAGCCGGATGCACTGGTGTTGTGCCACGAGCCGACCCGCACCCACATGCGCGGTCTGCCGCATTACCCGCTTCCCGGCCTCGAAGACTGCATGGAGGCCAACCTGCAGGTCGCGTCCTTGACCAACCCTGACGTGAAGTTCGTCGGCGTGTCGGTCGACACGTCACGGCTGGGTGAAGATGAAGCCTTCGCCTTTCTGGCGCAGATCAGCACCCGGCTCGGGCTCCCGGCGGTCGATCCGGTCCGCACCGGCGTTGACGTGATCGTCGACGGTCTCATCTGATGACATTGCTTGAAGTCTCGGTTGAGGCGTGGCCGGTTCGCGGCACGTTCACGATCTCCCGTGGCTCGCGCACCGTAGCGACGGTGATCGTTGCCCGGCTCATGAAGGATGACGCCGAAGGACGCGGCGAGTGCGTGCCATATGCGCGCTACGGCGAGAGTGTGGAGGGCGTCAAGGCTCAGATCGAAGGTTTGACGGACCGGATCGCCGACGGACTGGATCGAAAGGGTCTTCAGGACGCGTTGCCGGCAGGGGCCGCGCGCAATGCGCTCGATTGTGCTTTCTGGGACCTTGAAGCGAAGCAGGCAGGCAAGCGGGCGTGGGAACTTGCCGGTTGTTCCGAACCGGTGGCACTGACGAGCGCCTACACACTGTCTCTCGATACGCCGGACGCCATGCAGCAGGCGGCGCGGGACAATGCCTCGCGTCCATTGCTCAAATTGAAGCTCGCTGGTCCGGACGATCTCGACCGGGTGAGGGCGGTGCGCGAGGGGGCGCCGCATTCCGACCTGATCGTCGACGCGAATGAAGGCTGGACGGGCGAGACGTATGTGGCCCTTGCGCCCGATCTCGCCGATCTTGGCGTCAAGATGATCGAGCAGCCGCTGCCGGCGGGAGATGACCATGCGCTGGAGGGATTGGAGCGTCCGGTCCCGGTTTGCGCAGATGAATCCTGCCATGACCGCGCTTCACTTGAGGGGCTCAAGGATCGCTATGACCTGGTCAACATCAAGCTCGACAAGACCGGTGGTCTGACCGAGGCGCTGGCCCTGAAATCCGAGGCGGAGAAAATGGGCTTCGGCGTGATGGTTGGCTGCATGCTGGGAACGTCCCTGTCCATGGCGCCCGCACATCTCGTTGCGCAGGGTGTGCAGGTCGTTGATCTGGACGGACCACTGCTGCTTGCTGAGGATCGAAAACCGTCCATCCGGTTTAAGGGGAGCCTGATCCAACCGCCGGAAGCGGAACTGTGGGGATAGCAACGGCGCTCGACGTTTAACCGAGCGGCTATTCCCAGTTCGGCTTGCGCTTTTCCAGAAACGCCGTGAGGCCTTCCTGCGCGTCCGGCGTTACGGCGATATTGCAGAAATCTTCCACGGCATTGGCGACACTTCTCGTATAGTCGAGATCGGTCGCGCGCATGAAGGCAGCACGGCCGGTCCGCATGGCGGTAGGTGACTTGGAAGCAAAGGTTCGGGCCAGTTCAAGCGTCTCGTCCCGAAACGTATCACCCGCGACCACCCGGGAGACGAGGCCAAGCTGCGCCGCTTCGCTCGCGTCGAACGTCCGCCCGGTGAACAACAGGTCGAAGGCCCGGTAGCGCCCGACGATACGCGGCAGATGTGCGAAGTGGATCGCCGGGAGGACCGCCAGATCGATTTCCGGATAACCGAAAGTGGCGCTGTCGGCCGCAACGATGACATCGCAGGAAATTGCGAGCGTCATACCGCCTCCGCGCGCGGCGCCATTCACAGCTGCGATCGTCGGCTTGCCCATCTTTGTCTGGATGTCCCACAGGTCGATATAGAGCTTTTGCAGGAATTCCCGGACGCCGAGGGCGGTGTTGCCGAGAATGATGTCGAGATCGAGCCCGGCGCAGAAACGGTCGGGAAGTGCGCTGCGCAGAATGACGGCCCTGATGCTTTCATCTTCTCCGGCGCGCCTGAACGCCGCAAGAATTTGGTCGAGGAACGGAACGGAGAATGCGTTTACCGGTGGCCGGTCGAGCGTGATCTCGGCGATATGGTCGGTTACCTCATAGTGAACCTTTGCGTCGCTGCTCATGTCTCCACGGTCTCCTTTTCCTAAAGCCGTATAACGCCGCGTTGCGCCAGGCCGTCGATTTCGTCAGTGCTGAAACCGAGCTCTGAAAGTATGGTTGCGCTGTGTTCGCCAAGCAGTGGCGGCGGATTGGGCGTTTTGCGTGGTTCTCCATCGAACCGGATCGGAAAGCCGATCTGGTTGATCTCTCCAAGAACAGGGTGATCCGGCCTGACGACCAGTCCGCGCGCGGCGATCTGCGGGTGTGCCAGAGCTTCGTCCACAGTGTGAATCGGTGCGCAGGGGATTGCTGCATCGCGCAGGGCGGCCAGCCAGTGCGTAACCGGTTTCGTGGAGATCACGTTCTGCACGCGTTCCGCGGTCTCGTCCACGCGCGCGACCCGGTCCGAGTTTGTGGCGAACCGGGGATCTCCGGCAATGCCTTCAAGCCCAAGAATTCCGCAAAGGCGCTGCCATTGGGCGTCGTTCCCCGCGCCGATCATGAGTTCACCGTCGGATGCGCTGAAGGCCTGATAGGGGGCGAGTGAGCCATGACGGCTGCCGAGCGCCTTCGGGACTTTGCCCGTCATCCAGTAGTTCTGCGACAGGAACGCCATCTGCGCCATGGCGGAATCGAGAAGCGCGAGTTCGACATGCATGCCTTTGCCCGTGCGCTCCCGTTCCAGCAGCGCGGCCAGGATGCCGCTCACACCCAGCATTCCCGTGCCGAGGTCAACGGGCGAGAAACTGACGCGGGATGGTGAGCGGTCCGGCTCTCCAATGGTGCTGAGCATGCCGCTGAATGCCTGCAGCATGACATCGTAGCCCGGATCGCCCGCGAGCGGTCCCTCAAGACCGTATCCGGAAATCTCGCAGTAGATCAGCCGGTCGTTCAGCGCTTTCAACGTCGCATAGTCCACATTGAGCTTTTCCGCCGTTCCACCCTTGAACCCCTGAATGACGACATCGGCCTTTTTCACCAGGGCATGGACGATCGCGCGGCCGTCTTCCGATTTCAGGTCGACCGCAAACGAGCGCTTGTTGCGGTTGAAGGCAAGAAAGGGCGAGGACTGGCCTTTCACTTTCGGTTCCCACATGCGTGTGTCGTCGCCGCCCCTGACCGGCTCAACCTTGATCACATCGGCTCCAAGGTCTCCCAGATATTGCGTACAGAGCGGACCGGCGAACACCTTGCTGAGATCGACGACGGTGATGCCCTTCAGTGGTGTCATTCAGATCTCCTTGCGTGCAGCCTCATATCTCATTCGGACGTCTCGGCTGCGGCCGGAGACCGCCGGAGCAGATAGCGGTGGCGTCCGTCGAGAACGAGAATGCTATCCTGATTGTGAACCGTGGCCCGCATGCCGACGACCCCGGTCGTTCGGCCCGGCGTGACCTCATCGACTTCAAGTGCAGGATAGAGCGTATCTCCGATAAAGACCGGGTGCAGAAACTTCGTGGACTGTTCCAGAAAGGCCTTCAGCGATTCCTCGACCAGAAACGGAAAAACACCCGCGCCCGCGACGGTCTGGATGGCGACCTGATAGCCATGCGCCAGCATTCCGGGCATGCCGCGCCTTTTGCAGTACTCCGCGTCGTAATGAATGGGGTGGTTGTCGCCGCTGGCCGCCTGAAAGGCGAGAAAAATGGCGTCGGTCATCGTCCGGCTCGGCAGGACGAAACGTTGGCCGGTCTCGAAGTCGTCAAACCAGCGTTGCTCCGCAACCACACGGTGGTCCGCGGGATCGAAGCTGGTTTCCTTTTCACTCATGTCCTGTTCTGCCCTTGGGGATGAAGTCCCGTTTCAGAGAGGTACGCGACCCATGTGACGTAACACAAAACGGAGGGAGACCACCAACCGGGGACGCTACCGGACAGCGGGGAAGGACGATCTGACAAGTGCGGGATAACGCGCTCCGAGAGTAAGGGCGCGGAAGCTCAGAAATATCACCATGGCGGCCCAGAGACCGTGGTTGCCGAAGATCGGCGTCAGGATGGCCCACATTGCCATGAAGATAGCGAGGCTGAGCAGCATCATGTTGCGCATATCGGCGGTTCGTGTCGCGCCTATGAAGATGCCGTCAAACTGATAAGCCATCACGCCGGCAATCGGAACGATCGCGGCCCAGCCGAGATACTGCTTTGCCACGGCCCGCACTTCCTCATTGACCGTCAGAAAATCGATCAGCAAGCCGCCGCCGTACCAGAAGGTCAGAGTGGCGAAAACGCTGAAAACGACCGCCCAGATGGT
>JALCBY010000005.1:0-32460 GCA_028066055.1 Hyphomicrobiaceae bacterium | reverse complement strand
GGCAACGCCGCCGATATAGTGGGGATCTCCAAGTTGCCCGAGGACGGCCGTGTCGACGAGGCCGATCAGCGGTGTGGTGACGTTTGAAAGAATGATCGGTACGGCAATGGCCAGAACGTGCCAGTTGCTCAGCCTGTCCGGACTATCTCCGCCAGGTTGGTTTTGTGCCGGCCCACTACCTTTCCCGGCAGCGATGGGCGCGCTCATCACGTGGGACTACGGACAGGCCGCATCAATCCGTTCGGCTGGTCGGCGTCTGGGCGGACCCTGTCGCGGTGCCCTTGCCGGCAACCTTCATAAGCCGGGAAACGAGCCAGACCGGGAATACGATCACGGCGCCCAGGAGGAAGTAGCGGAATACCCATTCAATCGCATCGAAGCCCATATTGTAGATGCGTTGTGCCAGCGTCTTGATGGAATTGATGATGTCGTAAGGGCTCAGGCCGAGTGCCGACAACAAAATGCCGACAATCAGTGAAATCACCGCCAGACGAATGAGGACGACACCCGGATTGCCGCCGAAGAAACGCTCCATCGTTCCACTCCAAGGATTTCGAATTTGCGCAAGACCGTGCGTGCGCAACACGGCTTAGCATATAGAATGTGGGAATGCGACAGCAGGCTTCAAGTCCGGAGGAACCAGATCGTGATTCCGAGCCGCCGGATAGCGATATTCTGCCGGAACGTTTCGCCAGGTGGTTCGCGGAGCGGGACTGGCACCCGCGTGATCATCAGCTCGCTCTGCTGAGACACGCAATCGCACGCAAATCGGCTCTTCTCGTCGCGCCGACCGGGGGTGGAAAAACGCTTGCCGGCTTCCTGCCGAGCTTGATGGAACTCGTTCAGTCGGACAAACGGAAGCGCCGCGGCATCCACACGCTGTATATATCGCCGCTCAAGGCGCTGGCCGTCGACGTTGCACGCAACTTGTGTACACCGGTCAAAGACATGAACCTCGACATTTCCCTGGAAACCCGGACCGGAGACACGCCGCAGTCGCGGCGGCAACGTCAACGTTATGCACCTCCCGATATCCTGATGACCACACCGGAACAGGTCGCCCTGTTGCTCTCCCACAAGGACGCGGGCAGGATGTTTTCCGGTCTCAGAAATATCGTGCTCGACGAACTCCACTCGCTCGTAACGTCGAAGCGTGGTGATCTGTTGAGCCTCGGCATCGCCCGGTTGCGGAAACTGGCGCCTGACGCCATCGAGATCGGTCTTTCGGCAACTGTCGCAAGGCCTTCCGAACTGCGGGCGTTTCTTACTCCGCAAAACGCTGGAAGCGACATCACACGACTTGCGGAGGTGGTGAATGCGGGCGATGGGGCGCCGGCGAGGATTCGCATTCTCGATTCGCAGGAGCGGTTTCCATGGTCCGGACATTCGGCGCGGTATGCGCTTCACGATGTGTATGAGGCGGTGAAGGCCCACCGTACGAGCCTGATCTTCGTCAATACGCGTTCCCAGGCGGAGATGATCTTTCAGGCCTTGTGGCATCTGAACGAGGACAATCTTCCCATCGCCCTGCATCATGGCTCACTCGACGTCTCCCAGCGCCGCAAGATCGAAGCGGCGATGGTCGAGGGCAGGTTGCGGGCGGTTGTGTGTACGTCGACGCTCGATCTCGGCATTGACTGGGGCGACGTCGATCAGGTGATCAATGTCGGTGCGCCCAAGGGTGCCAGCCGGCTGGCCCAGCGGATCGGCCGGGCCAATCACCGGTTGGACGAGCCGAGCAATGCGCTCCTCGTGCCCGCCAACCGGTTCGAGGTGCTGGAGTGCCGTGCCGCGCTCGACGCCGCATCGGAAGGGGCACAGGATACGCCCGTTGCCCGCGATGGCGGTCTCGATGTCCTGGCGCAACATGTGCTCGGGATGGCCTGTTCGGAGCCGTTTGTGGCGGACGATCTGTTCGCCGAGGTGAAAAGTGCGGCACCATATGCCGATCTCCCCCGCCAGACGTTCGATCGGGTCGTCGGGTTCGTCGCCACGGGCGGCTATGCCCTGAGGGCATATGAGCGATATGCGCGGTTGCGAAAAACGAAGGAGGGGCGTTACCGGATCGCCCATCCTCGCGTAGCGCAACAATACCGGTTGAATGTGGGTACGATCGTCGAAGCGCCGATGCTCAAGGTGCGTCTTGGCCGTGCCCGCAAGGCGGGGACAGGCCCTCCGCGCGGCGGGCGCATCCTCGGTGAAATCGAGGAAATGTTCATCGAGCAGCTTGTGCCGGGAGACACGTTCATTTTCGCAGGTGAGGTGCTGCGTTTCGAAGCGCTCAGGGAAATGGAGGTGATCGCCAGCCGGTCGGGCGATACCGAAGCGCGGGTTCCGTCTTACATGGGCGGCAAGTTTCCGCTGTCCACCTATCTCGCCGACCGCGTGAGAAGGATGCTTGCGGACCCGTCCTTCTGGCCTCGCCTTCCGGGACAGGTGGCGGAATGGCTTGAGGTTCAGCGCTGGAAATCAATCATTCCGAAGCCGGACGAGATGCTGGTGGAAACGTTCCCCCGGGCAAAAAAACACTATCTCGTCTGTTACCCGTTCGAAGGGAGGCTCGCCCACCAGACGCTCGGTATGCTGCTGACCCGCCGGCTCGAGCGCGCCGGTGCGCGACCGCTTGGTTTCGTTGCGAGCGAATATGCGCTTGCCGTATGGGGGCTCGAAGACATGAGCGCGATGATCGGCTCGGACAGGCTTCCGCTCGGGAAGCTCTTCGATGAAGACATGCTCGGCGATGATCTCGATGCGTGGTTGGCGGAATCGGCCCTCATGAAGCGCACATTCAGGGTCTGTGCGGTGATTGCCGGACTGATCGAGCGGCGTCATCCGGGCAAGGAAAAGTCGGGCCGTCAGGTCACGGTGTCATCAGACCTTATTTATGACGTGCTTAGGGAGCATGAACCCGACCACGTGCTGTTGCGAGCCGCGTGGGTCGATGCGGGGACCGGATTGCTCGATATTGGCCGGCTTGGCACGTTCCTGAAGCGCATCAAGGGGCGAATCAGGCATAGTGTCCTAGATCAGGTCTCTCCATTGGCCGTGCCGGTCATGCTCGAAATCGGGCGTGAGCCCGTTCACGGTGAGGCGCGGGAAGACCTGATGCGTGAGGCGGCAGATCAACTTATTGAAGAGGCAATGCGGCATGAGCCGGCAGGCGAAACTCGGGCTTGAGTCCCCGCTTCCCCTACACGGTGAACGCGGAGCGGACATACTCGTTTGTGGAAAACACTTTTCAACCGATGCTTCAGGAGCCCTTTACTGGGCGGAGCAGAGGACACTCATTGTCGCCGACCTCCACCTCGAAAAGGGTTCGGCCGCCGCGCGCAAGGGCAATCTGCTGCCGCCCTACGATTCCCGTTCAACGTTGGTGCGGCTCGCAGGCGCCATTGACCGGTTCGATCCCGACCGTGTGATCGCGCTCGGCGACAGCTTTCATGATCAGGATGCGGCCGACCGCCTGCCGCGCAAGGACCGCGACCGCTTGCAGATCATGCGGCAGGGGCGCGAATGGTACTGGGTGACGGGCAATCACGATCCCGTCCTGCCCGAGTGGCTTGAGGGGACCGTATGCCCGGCGCTGAGCGTCGACGGCATCAAGTTTCGCCATGAGCCGTCTGACGGAACGAAATCGTTCGAGGTTGCTGGACATCTGCATCCGGTGGCGCGGTTGACACGGCGTGGCGTGAGCGTCCGGCGCAAATGTTTTGTCTCCAACGGATCACGGCTCATCGTTCCGGCATTCGGTGCCTACACGGGTGGGCTGAATGTCCTGAACAGGGTTTTTACATCGCTCTTCGAGAGCGGTGAGTTCCACGTCTGGATGCTGGGCCGGTCGGAAGTCTATCCGCTTGCGAAACGTCAGCTGTTGCGCGATTAGGAGTTATCGCCTAGTCGCGGCGGGTCATCACCGACGCGAGCAGGCCTGCCGAAATTGCGATGATCACGGCTGCAATGCCGTACAGCAACGGATGATCGAACGCCGCTGAGAAAACGAAGCGTTCAAACCCTTCCTTATGTATTTTCAGCTGACTGCGGTTGTGGCTCAAAACCTCACCGTTGCGCAGCAGGTAGACGTCTGTCGCATATTGGCCGACGGGCACATTTGCAGGCATGTCGATCGTCGCCCGAAACAGGTTGCGGCCAACAAAGACCACGCCTTCGGGTTTGTAGGAAAAAAGGCCGTCTTTCTGTCTGATCCGCACCACGGCTGAACGGAATATGTTGATGCTTCCGTTGGCCGCCGTGGCCGGTGCGTTGGGACCAAGCGGTCTGAGAATGAGGCTGTCGAAACCGAGACCATAGGCATTGAGGACTGTCCGGTTGGCCACCTCGCCGAGGGGGCGTGTGGACAACACCGCATAATATCCCGGCACATTGGCGAAGGTGTAGGAATCGGCGTTGATCCAGATCCCGGCAATGCGGGATTTTTTTCGGATAACGACAGTGTCTTTCGGACCCCTGATCGCGACCACCACGTCGTACAGCGCCTTTTCGAATTCCGAATGCTGGCTGTTCTCGATGGTGCCGAAAATGACGATCCGTTCTCCCGTGAAGTTCGACTCAATCGCGATGTTCCGCGACGAGATGTCGGATTGGATCAGTTCCGACTTATCTTCCTGAGCGAAACTCTGGCTCACAAACCAGAAGGTGAAGATGATTGGGAGAAATCCGCGCCAGGCCATCAGTGCCCTCCGAACGCCGGGCCGACGCTGAACAATTCGTCGGGCTGGACCACCAGATCAAACAACAATCGCAAACAAACGGCGAGAACCATGAGGGCCAGGAGCGCACGCAGCTGTTCGCCCTTGAGGTGCTGGCCCGCACTCGCGCCAAACTGCGCGCCGATGACACCGCCAATCATCAAAATGAGAGCTAGCAGCACATCCACGGTCTGGTTGGAGACCGAATGCAAAATAGTAACAGCCGCGGTGACAAAGATGATTTGGAACAGGGATGTTCCGATCACCACATTCGTCGGCATCCGCAGCAGATAAATCATGGCCGGTACCATGATGAACCCGCCGCCAACGCCCATGATGGCCGCGAGAAGGCCGACGAAGGCGCCGAGGACGAGCGGCGGAATCGCGCTGATATAGAGTTTTGACCGCTTGAACCGCATCTTGAGCGGCAGACCATGCACCCAGTTATGCTGACCCGGCCGTCGTGTGGAGACGGGCCCTCCGGCTTTTGCCCGGCGTATGGCGCGTACGCTCTCGATCAGCATCAGCGTTCCGATGATGCCGAGGAACGTGACGTAACTGAGTGAGATGATAAGGTCGACCTGGCCGATCTCGCGCAACAGCTTGACGAGTTGAACGCCCACAACCGCGCCGAAGATACCTCCGACCAGCAGCACCGTTCCCATTTTGATATCGACATTGTTGCGCCGCCATTGCGCAAGCGCGCCCGAGACCGAGGACGCGACGATCTGGTTGGCCTCCGTCCCCACCGCAACGGCTGGTGGAATGCCGAGGAAAATCAGCAGTGGCGTCATGAGAAAACCGCCACCGACACCGAACATGCCCGAAAGAAACCCGACAGCACCTCCCATGCCAAGAATGACCAGAAGGTTCACCGACAATTCGGCGATTGGGAGGTAGATATCGAACATCGATCAGCGCTTGCGAATTCGGGTGCGGTGTGCCATGCGCGGGCAGATCATAGACAGGTCATGAGCTATGCCGCACCGGCGAATTGCACAACCCGGACACCGTCCGCGAGAAGCCCGTTAAACGCCTCGAATCGGGATAAGTCAATGGGTCGGGTGTCTAATTTTTCGAGACCAACTGTCTCAATAAACGAAACGCTGTATTTGTTGCCGGAGACGCCGCGTCGACTAGCTTGCAAGCGCCTCAAGCTGCCGTAAAAGTGCGGGTGTGACCGTTCCGGTCCCCATGTTGCCCGAACGGACTTCGAATTTGTGGATTGCGGCTTTCGTTTGCGGTCCGATCCGGCCATCGGCAACGCCGGCATCGTAGCCGAGTTCGTTGAGAAGCTTCTGCGCACGCGCGATCGAGCGAGCATCCGCGGATTTTGTGTTCGGTTTACCGTCCGCGTTTCGCCATCCGCCACGCGGAGGACCGGTCCGGTTTGCATCCTCGTTGGCAGGAACCTTTTTCCATGCCCGAATTGCCTTTTCTGCCGCGCGAAGCGACTTGGCGGGAAGCTGCGGCCGGATGGCTTCGCGGTGTTTGCGCGCTTCCGAATCGCCTTGTTGTGCGGCCAGCGAGAACCATTTGTAGGCTTCCGCCGTATTTTTGCGTGTACCGAGCCCGCTCTCGTAGAGAATTCCGAGGTTAAACTGGCTGTCCGCAAGACCATGGCGGGCCGCCTGATAGAACCAGTTCTTGGCGGACGTAAAGTCCGGCCCGCCTGCCGTGTGCCGTGTGTAAAGAACGGCAAGGTTGTGCATGGCGCGGATGTTCCCGAGTTCTGCAGCGCGCCGGTACCAGGTTTGTGCGATGCCCTCGTCCTTCTTCACGCCGTGTCCGCGCTCATGTATTGCGGCGAGCCTGTACTGGGCGGGCGCATGGGCCTGTGCCGCTGCGCGGGAATACCATTGCGCCGCCTTTTTGAGGTTTTTGGGAACGCCAATGCCCTTTGCGTATCGCGATCCGACCTCGACCATGGCCGCTGGATTGCCGCGCGCCGCCGCGACTCTGAGCGATTGCGGTCCGATACGGGCAGGCGGCATGACTTCATGTGCGCCGTTCAGGCCATTGGCAACTTCATTTGCCGGCGCGCTGTCGATGGTGCCCGGTATCGTCGGTATACCGTTTTTTGGTGCGGCCGGGATCGAGGCGCGCCGGGGTTGTGGCAAGGTACTCGGCTTCGGGTTCGCCGGCGCGGCGGGAACCAGCGCCGGCCCCGTCGGAGTGGCAGCGCCTCGGGACGGTTTCGCAGCGGACGCTGACTCCGGCTCCTTGATTTCCATCGTCACGTCGGGCGGCAGGGGCTTGCGCGCCTCGGGCGGTAGGGAAGCCAGCAGCGTCGCAGTCGAGAGCGGGCGTCCGGGCGGCATCGTGGCCGATGCCGGTCGGGCCTTCGCAGTAAGTTGCGGACTGCTTGCCGTCAGCTTCGGACGTGGCGCTGCCTGGGCCTTGGGAACCGTGGGGACGTCATGCATTCGGCCCGAATGCTGCTTGTCGTCTGGCGCGCTGTTTTGACCGGACTTTGGAGGCGTTGGACTCTTTGGCTTCGTATCCGCCGGTTTTGCAGGTGTCGCCCCGAGTTGTGGGCTGCCAGGTGTTTCAGGATTGGACTGTGTCCGGCCTTGGGACGTCCCGGTGTCCGGTTGCACATGTGGCGCGGAATTAAGCCTGGAGTAGAGCAGACCTGCACTGACGATGAGCAGGATGACCGCCGCGACAACCAGGGCCGGGCGGGTCTTTTTCTCATCGGATGTTGCGTTGGATGCGAGCTTGTTCGTGACATTCTTGGTGACGTTCCACTTTGAGCGTGCGGTTCGCTCCGACGCGCTGTCTGAAGGTGGCCGCGCCGCCGCTGCTGCTGCGGCGCGGCGGGCGGATGCAATAAAGTCGCTATCGGCTTCATACGACGCGTCGCCACCGTTCGGAGGTTTGTGCTGCTCTTCGCTTGCCGGTCCCGACGGGCGTTCGGACGCGGCCGGTTCTGACTTTTGCGACGGCGGTTGGTAGTCCGGTATGGTCGCGCCAAGGTCTTGATATGGATTCTCCGGTGCAACGGAGGACGGCGCAGTTTTGCCTTCACGGTGTGTCTCGACCGGTGCCCTGTCTCCCGGATCGGAGGTGCCATGTTGATCTCTCGGAGGCGGTGGAGAAATGCTTTGATCCACCTGCCCCGGAACAGTGGGCGGTGGCATTGCCGTGCCAGGCAGAGGCGAACCGGCGTGTGCGGCGAGAGAGTGCAGCGCCTCGTTCATCGCCTCCAGCGTGCTGACGGTTCGCGAGTCCATCTCCCTCGCGCTGTCGCTGAGATCAATCAGCGCCTGTTCAATTGCTGCGAGGCGGTCGCTGTCATTGTTCTGCTGGCCGGGCGTTCCGGTTGTCTCGGCCCAACGCAGCAGGTTGAGCAGATGACCTTCGATGGCGTCGACCTTCGCGTAGCTGCGTTGCGCTTCGGCAAAGCCGGTGGTCAAACTATTCAGCTGGGTTTCGATTTTCTCCAGCGCTGCAATGTCGTTTCGGGCGTCAAGGGCGGTATCGAATCTTCGAACCAGAGCGTCCATCTGGGCCGACAGTGCATCGAAGTCCTTTGCCGGGTCCCTGGCCGACAGGGAATGCTCGAGTTTCTCGGTGACGTCGGCAAAGTTCTGATTCAACTGGTTGTCGCCGAAATCTGGCCGGGGACGGTCGTCATTCGCGCCGCTCAACCGGGAAGGCTCATCGTCCGGACTCAAGGAGGGAGCATGTTGTGCTTTGTGAGATGCGTCCGCCGCACCGACCTGTTCCGCAAGCGAGCTTGCCTGTTGCCGAAGCCGGTCGAGAGTTGCGCCCGAATCGCCGGACTGGTTGCTGCTGACGGCCTTAGCCCGTTCGGAGATGCTGTTCAGGCGCTCATTCAATCCGCCCAGCGCATCGCTGTAGCGGCGGTCATTTTCATCGAGCCGTGTCATGAGGCTTTGCAGAAGCTCTTCGACGTTGCCCAGATTCTTTTTTGGGGTGCGGTTGCGCATGCGGGGCCGGAGGTTTGAGCTCGGCATCTTGATCTGAATAGCCGGAGGCTCGTCGGAGCTTCCTCCTCTATCTGCAGCGGTGGATCGAACGGCGCCCGATTCTGTTGCTGCGTGATCTGCCTCTCGTGTCATCCCAACTCCAGCGGGTGCGATGTCTTTTGGCCGCACCCGGTCGGGGTGGCGCCGGCATGAATTCAGTCAATCGCCCCGCTGCCCGAAAACTTCAAATCGGCCGATGTTCGGGGCGCGAAAAACGGACAGACATGTCGATGCCTACGGTTCCAGTGTTGGGTAAAGATAGTGTTAAGAGCTGTGCTGTTTTCGGTCACAACAAGAGCATCGACGCTCTTGCCCACCGATGCCGCTCCGGGCCACCCTGTTGACGATTCGCCCTGACATCGACGTGAGGCAGGAAGAGGGAAGTTGCAGAACCAATGGAGCCGGTGACCCGACATACCGCTGGCAGAATCGAATTCGCTACGCGCGGACCGGGTTTCACGGAGGTCACCCGCGCGCTCGACGAATGGCTTGCCGGGCAGGGTGCGAACGATGGTTTGCTGAATGTCTTTGTCATGCATACATCCGCCTCCCTCACGATCCAGGAGAATGCAGATCCTGACGTGCAGCGTGATCTCCTGGATGCGCTGGACCGCGTTGCACCGCGCGATCACCCTTACCGGCACTCCAGCGAAGGTCCCGACGACATGCCGTCCCATATCAGATCGATGCTGACGTCCACGACGCTGTCAATTCCGGTGGTGCACGGACGGATGGTGCTTGGTGTGTGGCAGGGCGTTTATCTGGTCGAGCATCGCGATGCGCCTCATGAGCGGCGGATCATGCTGACATTCATCGGCACGGACCGATAATTCCGGCTTTCGGGCGTTTTTTCAGGATTTGTCAGGCCCAAAGGCGCGTGTCGCGGCTACGAGCTCATGGACGATGCCCGGCTCGGTCATGGCATGTCCGGCGTCCGCGACGATCTTGAGGGCGGCTTCCGGCCACGCCTTCGACAGTTCCCACGCACTCTTGAGCGGGGTCACGACATCGTGTCGGCCATGCACGATGACGCCGGGAATGCCCTTTAGCTTACCCGCATCTGCGATCAGCTGATCGTCGCGATCGAAAAAACCGCCATTCGCGAAATAGTGGCACTCGATGCGGGCGAAGGCGAGCGCATAGTCGTCCTGCGCAAAATGACTGACGCGGTTTTCATCCGGCAGAAGCGACAATGTGGTGCCTTCCCAAACACTCCACGCCCGTGCCGCCTCCAGCCGCGCGTCCGGATCGTCGCCGGTGAGCCGCTTGTGATAGGCGGCAATCAAATCCCCACGCTCATCTTCAGGGATGGGTGCAAGATAGGCTTCAAACGCATCGGGGAAGATCCAGTTGCACCCCTCCTGGTAGAACCATTCGAGTTCCTTCCGCCGCAGCGTGAAGATACCACGCACAATGAGTTCGCTCACGCGTTCAGGATGAGTCTGGGCATAGGCCAGGGATAGCGTCGACCCCCATGAACCACCCAGCAACTGCCACCGCTCCACCCCCAGATGTTCGCGCAGGCGCTCCATATCCGCGACCAAATCCCACGTCGTGTTCTCTTCCAGTTCGGCATGCGGTGTCGAACGCCCGCAACCGCGCTGGTCGAACAGGATGATGCGGTAACGCTCGGGGTCATGGTAACGGCGCATCGTCGGGTTCGAGCCGCCTCCGGGACCGCCATGAACCATAAGTGCCGGAACACCGTCCGGGTTGCCGCATTCCTCGAAATATATTTCATGACGGTCGGAAACCTGAAGCAGGCCCGATGCGTAGGGCGTGACTTCCGGATAGAGATCAAACCGTGGCATCTCGGGTATCCTCGGCATTGCCCTGGGGAATCTGGGTCGCTTCGGGAAGGCTCGGCCGTTTCCTGAACGGTGCAAGCCGGATTGCCTTGTCCAGAAGCGCCTCGCCGCTTGGATCGCGCATATCGTCCACCAGCGCCTTCATCTGTGGTGTTGGCTGCGGTGTGAGCAGGCTCACGCCTACGCCGAGTACGAATCCCGCCGGCACCCCCAAGATGCCCGCCAGCTCACCACTCAAGCTCGGGAAAAGGGTTCCTGCACCTGTGAGCTGTAGCGCCATATGCGTGCCGGAAACCGTTGCTCCGGCCACCATTGCCGCGAGCACACCCCACTTCGTCGCCCGTTTCCACCACACCGAAAGCACCAGCGGCGGCAGGAACGTTGCGCCGGCAAGAGAGAAGGCGGCAATCGCTGCCCGCAAGACGTCGAAATCGTGCACCGTGACATACCAGGCAGCGCCAATGGACAGAATGACCATGGCGAGGCGCGCAACAATAAGGCGCTTGCCGTGGGTGGCCGCACGGTGGATGAAGCCATGATAGATGTCGTCGCTGATGGCGCTGCCTGCGGCGAATGCATGGGCCGCGCCCGCCGCGAGCGTTGCGGCAATTCCGGCTGTTGCCGCAAAGACGACCAGGATGAAGGGGAGCCCTGCCACGATAGGCAGTGACAGAGCCACGCCGTCGCGAGAAATGAGCAATTCGGACGCGCTGATCACGCCATTGCCGTTTCGATCCGTGAAATCGGCCAGCCCTGCATTCTTCAGGCTGCCGATCCAGCCGGGCAGTTCGGACGGAGATAGCCCGACGATCTGTTCCAGCACCGAATATTTCGCAAACACAGCGTATGCCGGTGCCGTTACCAGAAAGAATCCGACGAACAACGTACTCCAACCCATCAGCCGGCGTGACTGTTCGGTTGTGACTGCACTGCCTGAGCGAAGAAGCAGGCTCGGCATTGCAGCCACCCCGGCGAGCACGCAAAACGCCAGAAATGCGAAATCTGCTCGTGACAGGGCCCCAAACGCTTGCAGGAACGGTTTGATCGAAGGTTCGGGCAGCTCGCCCGGAAGCCCTCCAAGGAGGGGTGGCGGTGTGGTTGCCGACGTACCGACCGCGACCTCGTTGATCGAAAGGCGCTCCAACAGCCATCCATAGGTCAGTTGTGGAAGCGGGAGGTTGGTCTCCTGGATGGAAACAACCACGAGGGGAACAAGAAGGCCGCTCATCACGACCGTGTATTGGACGCTCTGGGTCCAGCCGAGCGATCGCAAGCCGCCGATGACCAGGGTCGCAATAATGAGCCCCGCGCCGCAGAAAACGGCTACGTCGAAGGAAACCGACGCAAACAGCGACGTCACAAAGGCTCCGATACGAAGTTCGGCGGCAAGCAGGATGGCAACCGGTGGCAGAACGAGCAATCCGGCCACCGCGCCGAGAAGCGTGCTGTCAAAACGCAGGCGAAAAAAGCCGGGTAAGGTGTAGGCGCCTGTTTTCCTCAGGTAAGGGACGAACAGGGCAGCACTCAGGGCGAAGCCGGAGATGAGGCCGATGGCAAGCGCCAGCGCGTCGAAACCGATCAGATACAGGCTGCCCGTAAAAGCGAACAGTCCGACGCCGCCGATCGCGGTCACCGCGAGCGCCAACCCGCCGAAAACCGGCGGCATGCGGCGGCTGGCGCAGAAGAACTCGTGCAGGTCCAGCGTGCGCGTCAATGCGGCGATGCTGATATACAGGACAAGCGGGATGAGGATCATCGCATGGCTGAGCCACAGTTTCGGCGCTCCGAGTTGTTCCAGCAGCGCCAGCACAAGCAAAAGCGACGTGAACGCGCTCACAAAGATGGCGTAGTGCGTTCCCAGTCTTGGGTTGAGTGGCCGGTATTGATTCTGCAGCGACATGAATGCGAAGTGATCCCTTCCGATCAAAGATCGTCGGTAGCTCCGAACTTACGATCGGTTTCGGATTGGCGGCCTCCCACCCAGAAGACCGCGATAATGAGAACGATCATCATGCCCTGGGCGGCGAAATAATAGCCAAGCGGAAATCCAAGGACGGTGTCTGCGTTCAATTCAACTGCGAACAGCGGCAACACAAAGGCGCAAACCGCGATGAGAGCGCAGACGCCGCCGGCCAGCGCGAAGGTGTAAAACCAGTATCTGGGGCGTTGATCTTCATCTATCATCGATTGTGTTGTCCTCCCGCCTTCGCTGCCCTGGAGAATGGATGGACGAGGGTTATCAGTCTTGAGTCGCGAAGCAAAGCCTTGAAAAGACATGCAAGCAACGATGCCGCCATATGTGTTCGAACGCGGTTCCTTCGTCTCATTGAATTTGCTGACTTTTTTAATCTACACTGCGGCAGGCGGCCCTGAAGCGGCGGCTCACCGCGCTTACGCTTCGACCGCTATTGCACCGTAGTTGACGGGAAACGCAAAAAGATGGCCGCCTACAGCATCATCATCGTCGACGACCATCCGCTGTTCAGGGATGCGCTTCGACAGGCGCTCAGCGACAGCTTTCGCGAGCTGAACATCTCCGAGGCGGGGTCCCTCGACGGTATCGCTGGAGCCTTGGACCAGAATGCCGAGACGGATCTGATCCTGCTTGATCTCGCAATGCCGGGCGTCAAGGGTTTCTCGGGACTGATGTATCTGCGTGCGCAGTATCCCGAAATCCCCGTGGTGGTCGTGTCGGCGAACGAGGATCCACATGCCATCCGCCGTTGCATCGAGTTCGGCGCATCCGGGTTCATTCCAAAGTCGCTGTCGGTCGAAACCATTCGCGAGGCCGTTCGCGCGGTTCTGGAAGGCGAAGTCTGGACCCCGCCCGATCTTGATTTGAGCGGTGAGGGCGATGGCGAGACCGCGGATCTGGTTTCGCGTCTTGCGACGCTCACGCCGCAGCAGGTACGTGTCCTCATGATGCTGAGCGAGGGACTGCTGAACAAGCAGATCGCCTACAAATTGAGCGTCTCGGAGGCGACCATCAAGGCGCACGTGTCGGCCATTCTTCAAAAGCTCGGCGTCGACAGTCGGACCCAGGCCGTTATCGCCGTGGGAAAAATCGAAGGCCAGGACTGGCAGGCAGCACCGGACTAGGTCCACCCCTACCGCTTCTTGGAAACTCGTGAAGACCGCAAATCCTTGCCAGCACTATTCGGCGGCGGCCTGGCGAATGCGCGACTGTGCCATCACAGCCCTGAGCGATGCCGGCCGCAGCGGTTTGCGCAAAAGCTGCAGTCCTTCCGCGCGTACCAGCTCCTGCACCTCCCGGGACCGGTCGGCGGTGATGACAACGGCCGGGACGTCGTACCCAAGCTCCTTCCGGACGGCGCGAACGACGTCGAGCCCGGTTTCGCCGTCAAGGTGATAGTCGGCAAGGATGATCTCCGGCGGGCGCGGGCTCGCCTTGACCTGCGCCACGGCGTCGCTGGATCCGGTTGCTTTGAGAACATGGCAATCCCACCCGGAAAGCAATGTCTCCATGCCTTCCAGAATTGAGGGTTCGTTGTCGAGACACAGAACCGTGCATCCTGCGATCTGACCTGCCGCCGCGCGCGGCCGGCTCGTGCGCCGCTGGACGCGGGGCTCAGCGACGGGCAGAACCACGGAGAAGACCGATCCGCGCCTGTTGCGGGATTCGAGCTGGACATCATGGTCGAGGACACGTCCGATACGTTCGACGATCGAAAGCCCCAGACCCAGTCCGTGAGTCCCGTCGCTGTTGGTGTTGAGGCGCTGGAACTCCTTGAAAATCTGACGTTGCTTGCTCTTCGGAATGCCGGGGCCGGTATCGCAAATCTGTACGGCAAGCCGGTTGCCCGAACGCCGCCGGCATCCAAGGATTACCCGCCCGCGGTGCGTGTATTTGATGGCGTTAGAAATCAGATTTTGCAGCACGCGGCGCAGAAGCCGGCGATCCGACATAACGGAAAGGCTGGAGGTGTGAACGCGGAAGTCGAGCCCCTTGTCCTTAGCCATGGGTTCGAATTCAAGCTTCAGCTGCATCAAAAGATCATCTACCGGGAACACGCTGATCTCGGGCTTCATGGCGCCCGCGTCGAGGCGGGAGATATCGAGCAGCGTGCCGAGGATTTCCTCCACGGCCTCCAGCGACGCATCGACATTGCGAATGAGCCGGCCCTCCTCGCCGCGCTTCTTTCGCTCGGCGAGAGAAGTCGTATAGAGCCGCGCGGCGTTGAGCGGCTGAAGAATGTCATGGCTCGCCGCTGCCAGAAACCGGGTCTTGCCGAGATTGGCGTCGTCGGCCTTGGCTTTTGCCTTTGCCAGTTCACGGTTCACCTTGGTCAGCTCTGCGGTGCGTTCACGCACGCGTCGCTCGAGTGTCTCGTTGGCCCGGGACAGGGCTTCGGCGGCTTCGACCCGGTCGGTAATGTCAGTGTAGGTGGTGACGATGCCACCCTGCGGCATCGAATTCGTGCGCACTTCGAGCACTTGGCCGGCTGAGCTCAGACGCTCCTGGAATGTCTCCTGGGTGACCGCGAGCTTGTGAATGCGGTCGGAAACCAGATCTTCGGTATTGCCGTCTCCGAGGTCGCCGCGTTTGGCGCAGTAGCGCATGATCTCATCAAGCGGTACGCCGACCCGGCCGAACCCTTGAGGAAGATTGAGGATTTCGCGGAACTGCCGGTTCCAGCAGATCAGCCGCATGTCCTTGTCGTAAACCGAAATGCCCTGACGCACCTGATCGAGCGCCGACTGCAGCAGGTCGCGATTGTATTGGATGGCTTCCGATGCGTCGTCGAGCAATCGCTGGGCCGATTTCACCCCGACGGCACGGCGGCGCAAGAGCAGCGACAGCACTAGGCGCGACGATGCCGTGCCGACCGCGCTGGCGAGAAGATGTTCGGTGTAGCGCAGCAGATGAACGTCGGCCTCGGAGCTTGGATGCAGTTCTTCATTTCTGGATGAGGCATACTCTCTGAATGATCGCTTTGCGCGCTCCTCGCCGACATAGCGCCCGGCCGTATTCTGTAGCTCTTCAACCGTGATCGACGTCCGCCACAGGCGGAAACCACCGGGCGTTTGCGGACGGACCAGTTCATCCTGGATAAAGACGTTCGCCTGAAGCCGTTCAATCGGCTCCGGCGAGCGCAACAGGGAAACCGTGATGTAGGCGACGACGTTGAACAGCAGGCTCCAGAAGACGCCATGCGGCACGGGCTCGAACTCGAAATTGAAAAGCTCCTGCGGCTTGAGCAGCCCCAGTCCGAACGGTCCGTGAACCAGGATATCGTTCGGCAGAAGTCCCGACTGAACGAAGGCCGGCAGCAGCAGGGTGTAAGCCCACAACACGAAGCCCGCGACGATACCGGCGATCGCGCCACGCGCCGTTGCCCGGCGCCAGACGAGCCCACCGAAGAATGCCGGAGCGAACTGGGCGATTGCCGCGAAGGAGAGCAGCCCGATTGACGCGAGCGCACCAGCGCCGCCGATCAGCCGGTAGAAGACGTAAGCCAGGATGAGAATGGCGAAGATGGCGGAACGGCGGATGTTGAGCAGCGATGTGCTCAGATCCTCTCGCGCTGTGACGTCCAGAAAACGCCTGCGCAGCAGCAGCGGTACGACCAGATCGTTGGAAACCATGATCGACAGTGCGACGGTCGCGACGATGACCATGGCCGTCGCCGCCGAAAGTCCGCCGATGAAGGCGGCGAGTGTGACGAACCGCGCGCCGTCGGATAACGGCAGGGCAAGCACGAACATATCCGCGGAAACTTCGCCGTTGGGGAAAGTCAACAGGCCGGCAATCGCGATCGGCACGACAAACAGATTGATCGCCACGAGATAGAGCGGAAACAGCCATGCGGCGCGGCGCACCTCGTTCTCGGAGTTGTTTTCAACGACCGAGACGTGGAACTGGCGCGGCAACAGGATGATGCAGACAAGCGACAGGAACGTCACCGTAATCCATGCGCCGCCATTGAAGCCGCGGGTGAACAGTTCGGAAATCTGCGGTGTTTCGGCGGCGCGCTCCAGGAGCGGTCCGAGGCCGCCGAACATGCTGAACGTGATGTAGGCGCCAACGAGCAGGAAAGCGAGAATCTTGACCACGGACTCAGTCGCAATCGCCAGCATCAGGCCTTCCTGATGTTCGGTTGCATCGATGTGGCGGGTGCCGAACAGGATTGCGAAGATGGCCATCAGGACGGCCACAATGAACGCGATGTCGCCGAGCGGTGTGCCGGAAAGAGCGGCATCCGCCCCGCCGACCGGTCCGATAATGGTCGTCACGGATTCAGAGACGGCTTTCAGCTGCAAGGCGATGTAAGGCAGTGTGCCCGCGACCGCAATGACCGTCACAATCGCAGCCAGCGCAGGATTTTTGCCATATCTTGCTGCTATGAAATCGGCAATGGACGTTATGTTCTGGGTCTTCGAGAGCCGGATGATCCGGATCACCAGCGGCCAGCCGACGGCGAACATGATAATCGGCCCGATATAGACGGGTATGAAATTGTAACCGGTGGTTGCAGATAGTCCGACGCTGCCAAAGAATGTCCAGGAGGTGCAATATACCGCGAGTGAAAGAGCGTAGATCGCCGGGCGTCCCTTGGCTGACGCGCGCTGGCTTGCCTGCTGATCTCCGAAATAGGCAACACCGAACAGGAAGCCGAGGTAGGCCAAGGCTGCGGTGATAATGATCCAGCCGTCAATCATGGGGTCTGAAACCTGTTTGCTCCCAGGCGTTTTGCTGCCGGGGGACAAGATTGTTCGGTTGGCTCAAGAGCTTACAGTGTGTTCCGGTCGGGGGCGAGTCCTGCCCGTGACGTGGTTTACGCGACACGTCCGCCTCAGTCGGCGCTCGGGTCGGAGGAATGGTCCATCGTTATGCAGCTCTGACGTGTAGTCATCTTTGACAATACGCGTGGTGCAAGTTACAGGCGGAATGGAAAGAAAGGACGGGAGGAGCAGCTCATGTTCAAGGAATTCAAGGAATTTGCCATGCGCGGCAACGTCGTCGACATGGCTGTTGGAATCGTCATCGGGGCCGCATTCACGTCGATCGTGAAATCGCTGGTCGGCGACATCGTCATGCCGATTGTCGGCCTGATTACGGGCGGTGTCGATTTCTCCAACATCTTCATCACGCTGAAGGGTGGCAGCTTCGAAACCCTGAAAGCGGCTCAGGACGCGGGTGCGGTTACCTTGAATGTGGGACTGTTCATCAATTCGATCATCAGTTTCCTGATCGTCGCCTTTGCGCTGTTCATGATCATCAAGTCGATGAACGAACTCAAACGCAAGCAGGAAGAGGAGCCGGAAGAAGAACCGGAACCGCCGCGCGAGGTTCAGCTCCTTGAGGAAATCCGCGACGCGCTGGTCAAGAAATAGCGGCTATCGGACATGACCGGGCGGTTCAACGCGCCGGAAATGCCGCGGTCGGCGCCGGCGAAACTTGAGGTGCTGCCGGGATCTGGCCGGTGCTGACGCGGTATTCATTGAGCCACCGCGGCAAGTCGTCCCCGGGCATGGGTTTTCCAAACAGAAACCCTTGAATGTGATGGATGCCCATCCGCTTGACCGCATCGCAGACCTTCCGTGTCTCGACGCCTTCTGCGACCATGCGCAGGCTCAACTGCTTGCTGAGTTCGACGCTGGTGCGGACGCTTTCCGCGGCGAAAGCATCTTCCAGCATTTTCGACACGAACGAGCGGTCGATTTTCAACTCCGTGAAGGGAAAACTCCGCAGGGTTTCGATATTCGAATGTCCGGTGCCAAAATCGTCGACCGACAAATCGAACCCTTTGACCCGCAAGCGTGCCATGACCTCCATTGGCACCGCGTCCTTCTGAAGGAGGCTGCCTTCGGTGATCTCCAGCACGATCTGTTCGCGTGCCAGTCCTCCCGCGTCGACTCGGGAAGCGATCTCATCGGGAAGATTGATGTTCGTCAGGATGCTCGGACTGAGATTGATCGAGCAACAGGCGTTAATACCACCGAGTTTCCACTTTTGCAGGTCGGCCAGCGCGTGGTCGAACACGGCAAAAGTCAGTTTTTCGATAAGGCCGGTCTCTTCCGCCAACGATATGAACAGTGAAGGCGGGACAACCCCCCATTCGGGATGTGCCCAGCGGGCGAGGGCCTCGGTACCCACGAACTGACCGGTCTGTGCGTCAACCTTGGGCTGATGAAACGCGACGATCTGGCGTTTGATGATACCCTGATACAGATCTTCGTCGGAAACCAGCGCACTGGTCTGCTGCGATGGTGCGCTCAGTTCCTCGCGGGCCTTGGCGATCAACGTGTCCAGCTTGTGCGCGTTGAGCGGCTTGTTGAGCTTCCCGACGACGTTCAGCTTGTGGGCCTGCGCCAGCGACTCCGCGAGCGCGACCACCGACTCGTCTTCGCCGCTCAGGATGCCGATCGCGCCGCCAAACCGGCGGCTCTCGAGGTGGCGCAGGAACTCCAGGCCGTCCATGTTCGGCATGTTCAGGTCACACAGCACAAAGTCCGGAGGCTGGTCTGCGCTGTCGAGAATTTCAAGCGCCTGCCGCCCGTCATTCGCGACGACGATCCGGCTCACACCGCGCTTCTGAAAATGCCGCTCCACGATCGCGCACAGGATGAGATCATCGTCCACAACCAATACGTGATCGATGGCAAGAGTTTGCGATTGATTTTGTTCCATCCTGTGCCCCGGTCGAAAGACTTACTCAATAATCGTAATCAGCCGGTTGTGAGCAATACCATCCGGAACCGGCACCTGGGTTGCGCTATAATCCGTGTTCAGAACCAGCTTTGGGCCAGAGTAGAGCTCGACACGCCGTGCGATGATCGCAGTGTAGGCGGACTGATCTGCCACCTCATTGTCTGCATCAACGATGAGTCGGCCATGCGGCAGATAGATTGTCCCCACCATGACGCGTGCAAAATTGCTTAGAATTTCATGGCGCCGCAGATCAGCTGAACCACGTGCTTCATAGAACAACAGCCCTGCCATCGGCCCTGTTTCAGGCGCTGACAGTGTGACTTTGGCATTGCTCGCGAAACGAAAGGTCGCTTTCCGGCCAACCATGTAGAAACCGACATTCTCGCCTTCGATCACGGAGTTTGAGTCGACATTGAATATACCGTCTTTGATGACGTATATGCCGGGGGCAAACCTAACTCGAGAGTTCCCGTCAATGCGCAGGCCACCACAGTAAACGCCGGGCTGCAACGTCGTGGTTTTATCAATGACCTCCAGGTTCTTCTTCATGCATGAACCTATTGGCGGTGCTGGACGATCCGACAGAGGGTCGTCCACCGGCGGGCAATCTGTGAGTGGCTCGGGTTTGAAATTGCTTCCGCTGCCTTTTTTACCACCCGCTGAACAAATAAGACCTGCGGCCAGTACTGCGTTGCTGGTTGAATTGAGTCCCGTCGAGCTCTTGGAGTTCGAATACACGGCGCATGATTCAGCCTTCAACTCGGCATTGGAGTCGAGAGAAACCGTAGCGCTTGCGGACCGATCCAGCCCGATCACACATACGGGGGTTCCTCCAGACACGCGAGCGACGGAATGTGCTCTAAGATCAACACTGGCAAATTGCTGGGTGAAATAGCCGGAATAGGGTTGTGACAGGTCGACGGTCACCGAAAGGGGTTCGATGTTCGATGATGTCCGGACATTCACGCCAGAGGATGTTTTGCCGAGGTTCGCTTTAACAACGCTTTCGGCGATGGGTTGGAGACGGCTGGCATCTGCGTTTGCAAGATGCAGCTCACGTGCTGCCGCGATGGCCGCCGCATCGGATGCGGCCTGAAGCTTTTCTTTCTGAATTGAGAGACTTGCATAGTCGATCGCGCCACCGACGCCCAATACGAGGACCGGCAGGAGCAATGAAAATGTGATGGCCGTTCCGCCACACCTGTTGCGTGCAAAATGCCGTATCATGCGGCCAAGACCGCGCGCCCAATTCCCCGTTGCCGCCATTCTCGCGTTCCTCCAAGCCTTTCTGGCCCGCGGTAGAAACGCGCAATTAAAACAACCATTGATTGTAATTGGGTAAACTTTTAGCGATCTGGACGGCAGGGTTTACCGTGCGTTAAGCGCCGGCGCGTCCGGAGAGGTTCGATTAACCACGTTCTCCTACCATTGCGGCAGATTCTCGCCATTTTGCCGGAGAACACGCCTTGCCGCCCAACGATCACACCACCCCGCTCGAGGTGCGTTCCACGATCCGGCGCAAGATCATCAGCGTTGTGCTCATCGGGATTATCACCACGATCCTGCTTGTGACCGCGGCAAACAGTTGGCGCGAAACAGCGCGCTATCTTGAGGTCAAAACGGCGGAAATTACCAGCACGGCGAATGTTTTTGCATCCGCCGTCGCAGATGCCGTTGCCGCCCGAGACCGGATCGGCGTGCTCAAGCCCCTGCGTGCGATCGGCAAGATCCCGTCATTCGTACACGCGAAAGTTGAAGACCTCGACGGCAATATGCTTGCCGCGCTGGGCACGGGTGTTGCCCTGGAAGAGAGTGAGAACCTTCCGATTTTCCTCCGATCCTCTCTCAATGTCGGTGTGGATATCGTCAAGGGTGGCAAAAAGGTGGGCCACCTGACGGTTCTGGTTAAGACGGACGATTTGCGCCAAAGCCTCATTGAAGGGCTTCTGACCGGGCTCGCGGCGGCCATCCTGTCCGGGGCCATCGGCGTGATTATCGCCTTCCGGTTGCAGCGGCGCATCACCGATCCGCTGCGCAAGCTGACCCAGACCATGTTCGAGGTGGAGCGTTCGCAGGATTTCGGAAAAACCGTCGAGCATGTGTCGGACGATGAGACGGGGGTTCTCGTGTCGACGTTCAACAAGATGCTGGCGCAGATCCGTGCCCGCGATGATCGGCTTGCGCGCCATCGTGACGAACTGGAGCAGACCGTCGAAGAGCGCACACGAGACTTGAGGGTGGCGAAAGAGGCGGCGGAAGATGCGAATGCGGCAAAGTCCGATTTTCTCGCCACCATGAGCCATGAAATCCGCACGCCCATGAACGGCATGCTGGTCATGGCCGAACTTCTCGCATCCGCCAATCTGGTCGACCGGTATCGACGCTACGCCGATGTGGTGGTCAAGTCGGGCCAGAGCCTGCTGACGATCATCAACGACATTCTCGATTTCTCCAAAATCGAGTCGGGCAAGATGGAGCTCGAACAGATCGGCCTTGATCCTGCGGATATCGTCGATGACGTGCTCAATCTGTTTTGGGACAAGGCGTCGACCAACGGGCTCGATCTGGCCGGCTATGTCGCGCCGGACGTGCCGTCGTCAATGTTGGGCGATCCCGTCCGCCTCAACCAGATCCTGTCGAATCTCGTCAACAACGCGCTGAAATTTACGCAAGACGGATATGTGAAGGTGGTCGTCGAGATGGCCGAGACGCCCAACGGCAAGGGCGTTCGGTTTGGTGTGCGCGATACGGGTATCGGTATTCCGCAGGACAAGCTCGCCACCGTATTTGAGTCTTTTTCCCAAGCCGACCAGTCGACGACGCGCCGGTTCGGCGGAACAGGCCTTGGCCTTGCAATCTGCAAGCGTCTGGTGTCGGCCATGAACGGTGAAATCTCCGTATTGAGTGCCGAAGGCGAAGGATCGGAATTCTTCTTCATCATTCCGTGCGCGGAAGTTGCGGATCCGGCTGAAAAGCGTGAGCAGGCGCGAACCGATACGCTCGGCAAATGCCTTGTCTCGGTCGATGGAGAGGCGACATCGGCATCGATCGGGGACTATCTGGCGGATCGGGGCGTTGAAGTCCTGACAGTCACCGCCGATGAGCTTTCAGCCGCCGTGACTGAAGATGTCGATGCGGTTCTCGCCGAACCGGACAGGATCGCAAAGCTGCCGTCTGAAACTTCAAGTGCGGGCGGTAAGCCATACCGCGTCAGTATCTCTCGGCTCGGCGACGCACTTTCCGACGAACTGATCCGGGAGGATCGTGCCCACGACATCCTCATGCGCCCGATTTCGCGCAAGGCAACCAACGAACTGATCGACCGCCTCGACGCCGGAGCACCGCGCGGCCGGGCCCTTCTGGAACGGCACCAAAGCACGAAACCGCCCTCATACCAGGGCGCGGACGTGCTCGTTGCCGACGACAGTCCGGTCAATCGCGAGGTCGTGGCGGAGGCGCTCAGGCAGATGTCGGTGCTGCCTGATCTCGTTGAGGACGGTGCGGCTGCTGTACGCGCCGCGACGGCGAAAGTGTATCACGTCATTTTCATGGATTGCAGCATGCCCGAGATGGACGGCTTCGAAGCGACACGGACCATCCGTGCAGCCGAGGCCGGCACCGGGCGGCGCGTGCCGATCGTTGCGCTGACCGCTCACATTGCAGGCAGCAATGCGGATGAGTGGCGCGAGGCTGGAATGGACAGTTATCTGACGAAACCGTTTCGGATTACCGACCTGGTCGAGACATTCGAGCAATTTCTGCCGGAGGAAATGCGTGTGTCCGAGGAGGGCGGAGATGTCGAACGCGCTTCTGACGGTGGAGATGTCGCTTCAACCGGGACAGGTTCAGCGTCAGCTGTGGATGAGACAGTTGAACCGGACAGGGGAGACGAAACGCCCGTTATCGACGAAAATGTCCTTTGCGAAGCAATCGGATGCAGCATTGAGGAAGCCGGCGAACTGGTGTTGCGCGTGCTTACCCTCTTCGAGGAGCACGCACCTGCAGCCCTACTGAAAGTCGCCGAGATGGCGCGAGACGAAGGTGCGGGACAGATCGGCGACGCCGCCCATGCTCTCAAATCCATGGCCCGCAATATCGGTGCGATGAGACTGGGTGCGGCCTGCGACCGGCTTGAGGATCAGGCGCGTTCCGGCAACATTCAGGGTCTGAACCAGCAGCTGATTGGACTCAAAACCGAACTCGTTGCGGTACTCGAGAAAATCGAGAGCTATAAGAGCGAAGAAGACGAAGCCAATGTGAACGAAGTCGTGGTGCTGGAGGCGTAGGATGCGGCTGGTCACGCAACAGATGGCGCGTGCGGACGGCCCCTATAACCAACGCCGTACCCGAGCTCTGTAGTCCTCCCACTCGCGGCCAAAGGTCCTGGCGAGATAGCTCTCTTCCGGCCTGATCAGCAGGAGATATGTCGCCGGTACCATGGCGGTAGTTGCCGCCAGCAGCCACGGCCAGTTCAACGCCATTGCTCCGCCGGCGAAGACGAGCAGCATGCCGACGTAAATCGGATTGCGCGACCAGCGGTAGATGCCACTCGTCAACAGCCTTGTTGTCGGCTTGCCCGGTGCCGCCGGCTGCCGGCCACGCTTCAGTTCACGCCGGGCCTGCGCAATGAACGTTCCTCCTGCGAGCAGCACAATTCCTCCCAGCAGCGTGCGGTAGGGCGCAGGCAATATGGACTCCAAGTTTCCCGGCCAAATCCATTCCAGCGCGCCTGCAAGGACAACCCCCGCAAGGCCGATAGAGTCGGACGTCTGCCAGAACCATTGGTGAGCGGAATTGTGTCGATCGGCCATTGCCCCTGACTTGGTTGCGCACCAGGTGGATAGACGCCTGTACGGACGGGACTATATGGCCGAACTGATCTGGAAAAAATGGTGCCCACGGAGTGAATTGAACACTCGACCTCTCCCTTACCAAGGGAGTGCTCTACCCCTGAGCTACGTGGGCGATTGAGATTCGAACGCACGGCGCGAAAATCGCGGGGACACTGCCATAGCGGCCCATCGGGTGCAAGCGGGCAGAATTCTGCCGCAGGCGGCATGAAACCAACAACTATAAGGCGAAATTGTTGTAGATCGGTCACATATGGGAAAAATCCTTTCGCTACAAACACATTTGCCATTTGCATGCCGCAATTAAAACGGCAGCATGGCGCGCTCTGTTAACGCCCTATCGCGAAACGGGCTGATTCTCTTGCGAGTTTTGGGATCCAAGGCCAGACGGATGCGTTTTGTCACAAGCAAAGGTTGCCGACTGTCCGCTTTCGCCGGAGCTGTGCTTGGCCTTGCCGTTTTTCTCTGCCTGGCGCTTATCCTGCCTCGGTCCGCCGCCGCGGACGAACTCGACGTCGTGTTCGGGCAACTGCTCGCGGAACCTGCAAATCCGTCGCTCAACCTGCGCTACGCGGAGCTAGCCATTGCGCGGGGCGAAACCCGCAAGGCGCTCGCCGCCTATGAGAGGGTCCTCGCGCAGGACCCGACCAACCGCCAGGTGATTCGCGCCTATAACCGGGCCAAGCGCCGGCTGCAGCCAACCGTGACGGCATTCACCCTGTCCACGGGCTTCATCTACGAATCCAATCCACGTCAGGTCACCGGGGGATCGCGCTTCAACGAGAGCGACGTCGC
Source organism: Hyphomicrobiaceae bacterium (assembly GCA_028066055.1). Lineage (GTDB taxonomy): Bacteria > Pseudomonadota > Alphaproteobacteria > Rhizobiales > Methyloligellaceae > UBA2767. Next base: position 7,632 of record JALCBY010000005.1, on the reverse strand, counting down.
CTTTGAGGCGACCCTGCTGATGTTCGACGAGCGGACGATTTCGGGTCACCGATGGCGCACCGTTGGAAACGCAGGCGGGCATCTTCAGTTCGAGGTCGGCGATCTGAACGACGCTTACGTCTCGCTCATTACCGGTCCGGTTATCGACCTGGGAACCAAAACGCGTCTTCACATCGCGCCCGGCACTGCAGGTGCCTGGCTCGATGACGACTGGGTTTACTACGACGGGCTCATCAAGTTCACGCTGGAGCGTGTGGCGATGGGTGCAACACAGGATGTGACGGTGGCCGTCAAGCACCGCGAAACCAACTCGGATTTTGGCGGCTCGGACGGCCTCATCGTCGAGGTGAACGGCAATTTCGTCCGCCCGAATGTGATCAAGCCGGGTGACAGCCTCTACGTGCTTCCGCATTTCCGCTATTCGAAACCCGGTGGCAACGGACCGGGGCGGGTTTTCCAGAATTCGCTCTTCCCCGGCGACTACATCGAATATGGCGGGCGTCTCGTTTACTATAAGCCGGTCGCCAAGCGTCGCATTTATCTCGGTGGCGGCATCGGCGTCTTCGAACGCGACTACAACCAGAATGTGGCATTCGGCACGAAAGACCGCGAGGACACTCTGATTGTACCGACGGCTCATGTGATCCTGCCGAATGTCCGCAGATCGAAGTTCGATCTCCGCTTCGATTATCGCTTTGAGCACAACGACTCGAACGACCCGACAGAGGATTTTGAAAATCATGTCGTCGGCGGTCGTACGGTGAGGAGATTCTGATGTTTCGGGTCCTGTCGTCGTTCCTTCTCGCCATGGCGCTGATGCTCTTCTCCGGGCAAGTACATGCCGCGCGCATCGGTGTTGCATCCGTGGTCAAGAATGACGTCAGCGGCTCGGCAGGCGGCCGGGTGCGCGTCATCAAGGTGGGCTCGGGCGTTTTTCAGAACGAGGTTATTGCAACGGGTGCCGCCAGTTCGGCGCAGTTGCTGTTCCGTGACGAAACGAGCCTGACGATCGGTGCGAATTCGCGCCTGACCCTTGATCGCTTTGTCTACAATCCGTCGACCAGAACCGGTGACGTGGTCGTCAACGCATTGCAGGGCACATTCCGGTTCGTTTCCGGATCGGCCAAGCCCGGCGGATACACCATCAAGACGCCGGTGGCGACGGTCGGCCTGCGCGGCACGATCGTCGAAGGCTATATCGCAAGCGATGGAAGCCTGATCCTGGTGGTCGTCGAAGGATCGGTTGTCGCAACGACGACGAACGGTCAGACCGTAACGCTTCAGGCAGGCCAGTTCATTACCGTGTCGGCGACGGGTGTGATCGGTGGTCCGACCGACTGGACGGGACCGACGCTCGACCTCGATGCTGGCCTCAAGTTCATTTTCGACAGCAACGAGCCCAATCCGAACCAGCGGCGCGAGCTGAACGATGCGCTCGATTCACGGGATCTCGATCTCACCTTCCCGCCGCCTCCATCGGTGACACCGACGCCCGAACCGCCACCTCCTCCTCCGGTGGACAATCGGGTGCCGCCTGTCGATCAACAGCCGCCAGGTACGATCTTGAATACGATCCCGCAACTGCAGGACAGGGCGCAGTGAAGATACGATGATCCGAAGGGCATTCGTGTTTGGCCGATTGCCGGTATAGTGAGCGGGTGAGTTCAGGGAACGAAAAGAAAGTTACAGAAAAATCAGACCGCAAGGCGCGGCTCGCCGCCGAACTGCGTGCAAATCTTAAGCGCCGAAAGGCCAGGACAACCGAACCGAAACCGGAACGAAAGGCAGAGCGGTCCTCGCCCGTGAAACCGGAGCGGTAACGTTATCAACGTAACCCACAGGGCGGACACTGGCCGCAGACGACAGCGCGGTTTAGAATGCAACATAACGGGGAAGCCGGACCGGGGTGCGCTTCCAGGGCCGGCATCAAGTGAGAGTTGAGCATGGATAGAATCAAGGTCATTGGCGGGTCGCGGCTGGAAGGCTCGATCCCGATCAGCGGTGCGAAGAATGCCACGCTTCCGCTGATGATCGCGAGTCTCCTGACCGAAGAGACGCTTACGCTGAAGAATGTGCCGCAGCTCGCCGACGTGGTGACCCTTGCGCGCATTCTCGGAAATCACGGCGTCGATCTCGCCATCGCAGGGAAACGTTCCGGCGACATGCAGGGACAGGGGCAGACGTTTCACCTTACCGCGCGGAACATCGTGGACACCGTCGCGCCCTATGAAATGGTTTCGCGGATGCGGGCCAGCTTCTGGGTTCTGGGGCCGCTGGTCGCGCGCATGGGAGAAGCCAAAGTGTCGCTGCCCGGTGGTTGCGCCATCGGGACGCGGCCGGTCGACCTCCACCTGGATGCAATACGTGCCCTTGGCGCGCGCATCGATCTGGAGGATGGCTACGTCATCGCCAGCGCGCCGAAAGGCCTGACGGGCGGGCGCATCTCATTTTCCAAGGTGTCTGTCGGCGCCACGCACAACGCGCTCATGGCGGCTGCGCTCGCCAAGGGCGAGACGGTTATCGAGAATGCGGCACGCGAGCCCGAAGTCGGCGACGTTGCGGAATGCCTCGTCAAGATGGGTGCGGTGATCGAGGGTATCGGGTCGTCCACCCTGACAATACAGGGGGCGGATGTACTCAAGGGTACGGAGCACACCGTGCTGCCCGACCGTATCGAAACGGGCACCTACGCCATGGCCGTGGCGGCCACCGGAGGCGACGTCATGCTTGACAATGCGCGGGCCGATCTTCTGGAGGAACCGCTCGACGTACTGCGGTCGGCGGGTGTTGAAATCACGGAAACCAATCGCGGTATTCGGGTTTCGCGAAATGGCGCGGGGCTGAAGTCGGTCAAGGTCGAAACGCAGCCTTTCCCGGGATTTCCCACCGACCTGCAGGCCCAACTCATGGCGTTGATGTCGGTCGCGGACGGGACATCCACGATCCGCGAAACGATTTTCGAAAACCGCTTCATGCACGTGCAGGAACTGGCGCGTCTGGGCGCGGACATCGATCTCGATGGTGATATCGCGCGTATTTCCGGCGTTAACGGCCTGCGCGGCGCGCAGGTCATGGCAACCGATCTGCGGGCATCGGTCTCGCTTGTCATCGCCGGTCTCGCGGCTGAAGGCGAGACTGTGATCAACCGCGTTTATCACCTTGATCGCGGCTTTGAACGTATCGAGGAAAAACTCGGCCGATGCGGCGCGCGGATCGAACGCCTGTCGGCGTGACGTCTCCGCTAATCGATTCACCCCGTTGCATCATTGGCTCTCCACCGTTATCACAGGCGCCGACCGTGGCAGTTTCGTCTTGCCGTAAGCGGCTGAACAAACAGGGGTGGTTGAACCGATGCAGCAGTTGAAACTGTTGGCGCTTGATCCGGAAGATCTGGAAATCGTTTCCGCGCATCTCCAGGATGCGGTGCTACGAATTGCGGACATAGCCTATGTTCCCTCCGACAGCCGTTTCGCTATGATTGTGAACCGGTTCGATTGGGTTAACGCCGGGGATGGTGGCAAAGGATCGAAGAAGAATTTTCAGCGCCACCGCACGGCTCTGCGCTTCGACCGCGTCCTCAGCGCAAAATTCCGGAAAATCAGGCTGAGTGCAAAGGATGCCGTTCTCGAGCTGTTGGCGGTTCAGTTCGAGGAAACCAACAAGCCCGAAGGATATGTGACGCTTGTGTTCGCGGGAGGCGGCGCCATTCGCCTTCACGTTGAATGTATCGAAGCGGAAATGCGGGACCTGGGGCCGGTCTGGAAAACGAAAAACCTGCCGGAGCACGAAGACAGCGGCGACGCAAAGGCGGAAACCTGAAGCCATCGAAGGAACATCCGGCATGGTTATGCGGCTGGACAGTGGTGCAGGGGATTTTGAGGCGCGGTTCTCGGACCTGCTGGCCACAAAACGTGAAGTTTCCGAAGACGTCGACGCCGCGGTCCGGAAAATCATCGACGAGGTGCGCGAAGGTGGTGATGACGCACTGATCGAACTGACGCGCAAGTTCGACAGGGTGGATGTTCGCGCCGGGGCATTGCGGGTTTCCGACACTGAGATTGAAGATGCCGTTGCCCGGGTGGACCGGGAAACGTACGCCGCGCTGGAGTTTGCACATCAGCGCATCGCCGCGCATCACGCACGCCAGATTCCCAAGGACGATCTTTACGAGGACGAGACCGGCGTAATCCTGGGCTATCGCTGGACGGCTGTCGAGGCCGCCGGACTCTATGTGCCCGGCGGCACGGCAAGCTATCCCAGTTCGGTTCTGATGAATGCGGTTCCCGCGCGTGTCGCCGGCGTGGAGCGGGTCGCAATGGTCGTGCCGACCCCGGACGGGGAGATCAATCCGCTCGTTTTCGCAGCGGCCCGGCTTGCGGGCGTTCAGGAAATCTACCGGGTCGGTGGCGCGCAGGCGATTGCAGCACTTGCCTACGGAACGGAGTCGATTGCACCGGTGAGCGTGATTGTCGGGCCGGGCAACGCCTATGTCGCGGCGGCGAAACGCCAGGTGTTCGGCACGGTCGGAATTGATATGATCGCCGGCCCGTCGGAGGTGCTCGTCGTCGCCGACGCGCAGAACGATCCGGACTGGATTGCAGCCGATCTGTTGGCGCAAGCCGAACACGATACCTCGGCACAATCGATCCTGATCACGGACAGCGCGGAATTCGCCGATGCCGTCGCCGGCGCGGTCGAGCGTCAGTTGAAGCAGCTGTCCCGCAGCGAGATCGCGGGAGAAAGCTGGGCCCGTTTCGGCGCCATGATCGTCGTCCGGAGCCTTGACGAAGCGCCCGCGCTCGTCGACCGGGTTGCACCGGAGCATCTTGAAGTTGCAACGGAAAATCCCGATACGCTGATCGACCGGATTCGCAATGCGGGTGCAATCTTTGTCGGGCGATACACGCCTGAAGTCATCGGTGACTATGTAGCCGGCCCAAATCACGTGCTGCCGACGGCCCGCAGCGCACGCTTTTCCTCCGGGCTCGGGGTGCTCGATTTCATGAAGCGATCCTCGATCCTCAAGCTCGGGCCCGAAACATTGGCGGCGCTTGCCCCGAGCGCCATGACGCTCGCAAAGGCGGAAGGGCTTGAGGCGCACAGCCGTTCGGTCGCGATCCGGCTGAACCAGGAGCGCTGACCGGAGATGTCCGGCGATACCGAAAACCCGAAGGGTCCGGCCCGCCTTGTTCAGATCACCCTTGATGAAAACTCCGTCGGGCGCCGAACTCCCGATGTGGAGCATGAACGCAAGGTCGCGATTTTCGATCTCCTGGAAGATAATTCGTTTGCGCTCCAGGAACGCGACGAGCAGGGGCCCTACACGCTCCATATCTCCATTTCCGAGAACCGGCTGGTCTTTGCCGTAGGTGACGAGACCGCCGACCCCATCACCAGCTTCATGCTTTCGCTCTCGCCCTTCCGCAAGATCGTGAAGGACTACTTCATGGTGTGCGAGAGCTACTATGAAGCCATCAAGACCGCGCCTCCCAGCCGGATCGAAGCGCTCGATATGGGCAGACGGGGGCTGCACAATGAGGGCAGCCAGCTTCTGATGAAGCGTCTCGACGGCAAGATCAAGACCGACTTCGATACGGCGCGCCGGTTGTTTACTCTCATATGCGCGCTGCACTGGAAGGGCTGAGCCCGTGGATGCGCCGAGGTCCGTAGAACTGCCGGACGCGATCCTGTTTGCCTGCGGTATGAATTCCATCCGCTCGCCGATGGCGTCGGCAATCATGCGCCACCTGACGAACTACCGCGTCTACGCAAAATCCGCAGGCGTGCGAATGGGGGAGAATGATCCATTCGCGATCTCGGCGATGGAGGAGATCGGCATCGATATCTCGGCCCACGAACCCATCACACTGTCGGACTTGCACGACACGCTGTTTGATCTGATCGTGACGTTGACGCCCGAAGCACACCATCAGGCGCTGGAGCTGACGAGGACAATGGCCGTGGATGTGGAATATTGGCCAACCCTTGATCCGTCACTGGCCAGCGGCAGCAGAGACCAGATCATGGATGCCTACCGGGCATGTCGGGATCAGCTGATGGAACGCATCAAGGACCGCTTCGAACTGTCGGGTGGGCCGGTTGTCTGAAGCGCCTGCAAGTCACGATTAATCCAAAAGTGAGCAACAGCCTTGATTTTGCATCCGCACGCGCCCATTGTCGCGCCCACGAGCCAAACGGAAGGGAGTTTTATGGCGAAAGAAGAACTGCTGGAGTTCCCCGGCGTTGTCACCGAACTGCTGCCGAACGCGACATTCCGGGTCAAACTTGAGAACGATCACGAAATCATTGCCCACACTGCGGGACGCATGCGCAAAAACCGGATTCGCGTCCTTGCGGGTGACAAGGTTTTGGTCGAGATGACACCCTATGATCTCACCAAGGGCCGCATTACTTACCGCTTCAAATAGGCTGTCCGTGCGCGGAACAGGCCGGAAGCGCGCCGCGGCGAGCCGTGGGCGAAAGCGGAAGCGTGGGCCGTCCGGACGTCCGCGCCTCATTCTCGCTAGCGCCTCACCGCGAAGGTTGGCGCTTCTCCAACAGGCAGGCATCGAACCGGATTACCTGCGTCCGGCGACGATCGACGAGACCCCCAAGAAAGGCGAGGTGCCCCGCACGCTCGTCCGCCGTCTTGCGCGCGCGAAGGCTGAGGCCGCATACGCGCTTGCCAAGGAGGACGAACAATTGCGCGGCGCTTACATCCTGACTGCTGATACGACTGTCGCGGTGGGCCGGCGTGTGCTGTCCAAGACCGATCTGCTGGATGAGGCTGCTGCTGCGCTGCAACTCCTTTCCGGACGCTCGCACCGGGTGTATACGGCCGTGTGCCTTGTGCTGCCGTCGGGAGATATCCGCCAGCAGGTCATCGAGACGCGGGTGCGCATGAAACGCCTGAGCAACGACGAAATGGAAAGTTACCTCGCGAGCGGAGAGTGGCGTGGCAAGGCCGGCGCTTACGCGATACAGGGCATTGCCGGTGCATTCGTCAAAAAGATCGTCGGGTCCTACACAAATGTCGTGGGCCTGCCGCTGACCGAGGTCGTCGGCATGCTTCAGGGAGAGGGGTTTCCGGTCTATTTCAACTGGCTGAACTCAGCGGAGGTCGATGAGGAATGAAACCCGCCGAAAAAGCGCCGGGAGGCGGACGGCCCGGAAAACCGCGGGCACCCAAATGCGCCGTCTGCGGCAATCCGGTCAAGCAGGACTACCGCCCGTTCTGTTCGAAGCGCTGCGCCGATATCGATCTCGGACGCTGGCTTGGCGGCGGTTACGCAATTCCGGGACAGCCGGCATCCTCCTCCGACACCGACCCGGACGAGGCGTGAGGATATTGCATTTCAGCATCGCTTAACCGCCTTCTTTTAGAGTGCACGCATGCGACTCGACAGGGTCGGAACGATTGCTTATAAGCCAAGCCGTCTTGGCCGGCTTGCGAAGGGGGGTGACATTTCATCCTCATGCCAATGCGAACGCAGGCCGGTGCGCCCAGGTAGCTCAGTTGGTAGAGCAGCGGACTGAAAATCCGCGTGTCGGTGGTTCGATTCCGCCCCTGGGCACCATTTTTTGTTTCATCAGACTATGTGTTGTACATTGGTACGGTGCTGAGCAGCTCCA
>JALCBY010000149.1 GCA_028066055.1 Hyphomicrobiaceae bacterium | reverse complement strand
TTTCCGACCATGTTGTGAGGCATGGCGGATGCGAACGTGATCGAATGGATTCGACAAAAGTATTTGGCGATAGCCGGGGACTTGGATGAACGAGCGCGGAGGCGTTGGGCTGCTGCGGAAGCGAGGTCGCTGGGATGGGGCGGCGTCACCGCGGTGGCGATCGCGACCGGGATGTCGGATCGGACGATTCGCAACGGCATCCGCGAATTGCAGGACCCGGACGCGGCGCCTTCGGATCGGCAGCGACGCGAAGGCGGTGGCCGCAGGTCTCGCCAGCAAGAGCAACCGGAGTTGCTGGAAGCCTTGGACGCTTTGATTGATCCGGAAACTCGGGGTGATCCGATGTCGCCCCTTCGTTGGACCTGCAAAAGCACCCGGACGTTGGCGGCGGAACTGCGACGGCAGAGATTTTGCGTCAGCAGCAACACGGTGGCCCGACTTTTGCGATCCCTCGGTTACAGTCTGCAGGCGAATCGAAAGACGATCGAAGGCAAGCAGCATCCGGATCGCGACGCGCAGTTCCGCCACATCGATCGTCGAATCCGAGCCTTTCGAAAGGCTCGACAGCCGGTGATCTCTGTGGACACGAAAAAGAAGGAACCGCTGGGAAAAATGAAGAATCCCGGCCACACCTACCGGCGCAAGGGCGACCCGCAAAAGGTCAAGACCCACGACTTCCCCGACAAGGAACTCGGCAAGGCGATTCCCTACGGCGTGTACGACGTAACCCACAACGAGGCGGCAGTCTCCGTCGGCGTCAGCCACGACACCGCGGAGTTCGCCGTCGCCGCGATTCGCCGCTGGTGGAAGCGGATGGGGCGCCAACGCTATCCGCAGGGCAAACGGCTGCTCATTACCGCCGACTGCGGCGGCAGCAACAGCCCCCGGACGCGGCTTTGGAGATGGGCGTTGCAGCAGTTCGCCAACGAGACCGGCTTGAAAGTCGAACTTTGTCATTACCCGCCCGGAACCAGCAAGTGGAACCGGATCGAGCATCGTCTCTTCTGTCATATCACGCGAAACTGGCAAGGAGTCCCGTTGGAGACCTACGAGATCGTGGTGAACTTGATCTCGTCGACGCGAACCGACCAGGGACTGGAAGTGCATGCCTGGATCGATGAGGCGGAATATCAAAAGTCTAAAACTCTTACGGCCGCACAAATGTTGGAAGTTCGATTGGTTCGCAATAAGTTCCACCGCGAATGGAACTATACAATCCTACCGAATCGGATGTAATGAATTCGGTAACTTATTGTTGAGCGCGTCCTAA
>JALCBY010000024.1 GCA_028066055.1 Hyphomicrobiaceae bacterium | reverse complement strand
CAAGAGGCGGGGAGTGGCGGAGCCACGACAGGGACTGATCAAGAGGCGGGGAGTGGCGGAGCCACGACAGGGACGAAAGAAGAAATCGAGGCCGGTATGGCCGAGATGTCGGAGAAGTTCAAGGAACTCGGCAACGAGGTCTACGTGCCAGCCGAAGACGTGGAAAAGGCGAAGGCCGACGCGGTCAAAGAGAGCAACGAGAGCCTGAAGGTGCCGCCCGCGGCGGAGTAGGGATGTCTTAGCCTGTCATTCCGACCCCCGCTTGTGCGGGGGCAGGCTTTGTCCAGAATCCAGCAAGGGCGGCTTCGGCCGCCCTTCTTTTTTTGTTTTTCGCCATTCTGATCCGGACTTCGATTCAATCACCTGCACCAATTCAAATATTTCTATTGTATTGCAGATATTATTTTATATAGAAGATGTGATATCCGATTCCATTACAGCTTTAGATTGAAATAAAAAATAAAATGAACCCTGAGTTGCCCTCTGTGGAGGTAGTTAAGAGAGCCGTTCTGCTTATCTGGGAAAAGCGAAAATTCGCCCTTTTTATATCTTCACCGCTTATTGTTCTTTATCTTCTCAGCGGGATCGGTGAGGACACGGGGACATTCGTTATTTTTCCCGGCGGCTCCGAAGAAGGACAATCAACATTTTTGCCCGGTCTTATGCAAGCCGTTGTGTTTTTTATCGGTTCCTTGGTGCTCGTTTTCGTGCTGTTCGTGATGGCTGTCTATTGGCACCGCAGCGTTCTGCTCGATGAGAACACCGTGCATGGTGTGCCGTTACGGTTCGACGCGATTATTTGGCGATATGTTCCATACGGTATCTTGACGTCTGTACTCTGTACGGCTGCCTTCGTGTTTTTCGGAACCGCGCTTTCAAGCATGCTTACGTCCTTCAGTGTTCACCAATCCGCTGTAGATGTTTTCGTGTTCGTGGTCCTGATGCCGCTCGCTCTGTGGCTTGGTGTCGCTTCCTTTCGGTTGGGTCTAGTGCTTCCGGCAAAGGCAATCGCACGCCGGAGCTTCGGCCTGCGTGCAGCCTGGCGTCTCTCAAAGGGGTATGGCTGGAACCTGCTAGCGATCATTTCTCTTTATTTCTTGGCGAATATCGTGCTGGTTCTTCCGCTTATTGTTGCCGCCGCCATCGTTGCGTTCCATTCCAATGGAGCAGTCCTCAATCCGCTGGACTTGCTGCCGAAAACACTAAGCGAAGGCGTCATTTCGGTATTGGCGGCTGTTCAAGCGCTTCTAGGCGTTGGAATCTTGTCCGTCACGTATGCATACTTGACTTACAAAACCGGTGCCCGAAGCTCCCAGGATTGAGTAAGACAAGTCGTTTAGCGATCTGTTTGATCCTTTGAGCCGCAAAATACGCCGCACAAAAGTGAATTGAGAAGAGCGCGGCCCCTGCCGCCCTTTTTGTTTGTCGTGCCAAAATCAATGTTTCAGGACATCGATCTTTCTGAGGACATCTGCGAAATTTTTGTTGAGTTGCTGCACATATTTTTTATGAATCTGCATCGTCTTTGCTCACCTGATAGCTAGGGTTGCACAAGTTCACATCATGGAAATCGAACTTCCGCCGTGGAAAATCTTCACGAAGGCCATTTCATTGATCTGGGAGAAGCGCCTGTTTGCTCTCTATATCTCGTTCCCGATCATCCTGCTTTACCTGCTGACCGGTGTGGCAATGGATCTCGGCATGATCGAAAAACCGCCATTTGTGTTGGCCGAAGAACAGGGGGCCCGGAACCCCACGTTCAGCCAGTTTTTGTGGGGCCTGCCGGTCGCGCTGCTGTTCGGTTTCTTTCTGGCCGTCATCGCCGTTTTTTGGCACCGAAGTATTCTTTTGGGCGAACACGCGGTTGGAAACGTTCCGTTGCGGTTCGACCGCGTGGTCTGGCGGTACATTTTCTATGTGATCGGGGTTTTCCTTTGGGCCATGATTCTTATTGTGGCATTGATGCTGATCTCTACCGTGATCGGGCTTGCTTTTTCGGCGACAGGTGCGGGATCGGCTTTTGACTATCTCCTCGTCATTTGTTTCATCCCGTTCTTCCTCTATCTCGCAATCGTCGTCTTTCGGCTGAGCCTGACGCTTCCTGCTGCCGCAATTGGGCACGCGGACTTCGGATTTCGTGCGGCATGGGACATCTCCCGGGGACATAATTGGCAATTCCTGGCGATCCTCTTTTTGATGTTCGGATTGGGCATTATTGTCGGGTTCGCGCTGGTCGGAATAACGTTGATTTTCGGAGAGCCGGCATTGGCCCTTTATGCCAGTCTGCCAAAGTCACTGACCCTGACGCTTGAGGCGGTGCTTTACGCGGCGCAGACCCTGATCTCCATCGGCGTTCTATCTCTCTCCTTTGCCTACCTGACCTACGAAGGTCCGCGCGGAGGCGCGGTCACGCGGAAGTAGGTGCTGTGCGAAAGATTCTCATTCTTCTCATCCTGTATGCCGCCGCCTACGGTGGTTTCCGGCAGACACACATCGAAGTCTGGGAGAAGGATAATCAGGCTTACGTCATTTTCCCGACGGGCAGTCTGGGCAAGGCGATGTATTACGCATGGCGGCCTCTGACCTATGCGGATGCCGCGCTCACGGGCATGCGGTTCCACATTGGGGCCCATCAGTAGGGGGCATCAGCCCTCGAAAATCGACGTATCGAGCGGTCGGATCCGGCCCATCCACATGGCGTGTTCGGTATGGTCGTTCAGTTCCTCACCTGTCTCGGGATGAATAAAGACGGTGAGACCGTTGCGGTTGAGCGCGAGCCAGGGCACGACGTCGGCGAATTTCTCCGGGCCGAAGGCGAGCTGGCAGCTCCAGTCCGGGTGCGGGCCCACCGGTTTTTCGTGCACCCGTCCCATTTCGACCCCGAACCTGTCGCGGGCCTCCTCACAAAGCGTGCGCGCCTGCGCGAGTGTGTTGGCGTCGAAATAGACATGGGCGTGGTAGCCGCTGATCCTGGTCATGGGCATCCCTTTTGATTGGAAGGTCAAAGCAAATCTATGCGATTGACGTCGCACCGGTGAAGGCGACGGCGGCGCATGTGGAGGGGGCATGCGCCGCCGCCTGTGTGTCTGTCCGCGTGCGCCTGGGGGAGGAGGACCATGCTCTGCGGACAGAGGCGCGGGATGCAGCAACTTGCAAGGAAAAGCGCAGCATCCCGTCGATACTTCTTGTATCTAGTAGCTGACGAGCGAGCCGCCCGACGCCTCGATCACCTGCCCGGTCACCCAGCGGCCCGCGGGTGATGCGAGGTAGAGTGCGAGGTCGGCGACGTCGTCGGCCTGGCCGATCCTCTTCAGCGCCTGCTTCGATTTCGTGAATTCGACTCCTTCCGGATCGTTCAGGAACTCCGCCATGTCCGTCTGGATCGCGCCTGGTGCGATGGCGTTGACGGTGATGCCACGTTCTCCCAGTTCGGTCGCCAGGGTTCGCGTCAGGACGTCAACTCCGCCCTTGGATACCGAATAGGCGGCGATGGACGGCAGGGGCATGCGGACGACGACGGTGGAGAAGTTGATGATCCGACCGTCTTCGTTGAGCCGTTGTGCCGCTTCCTGCGCCAGGAAATAGGGTGCGCGCAGATTGACGGCGATGAGCTCGTCGAACTGGTCTTCGCTGGTGTTGGCGAAGTCGACGAAGGTCGCGATGCCTGCATTGTTCACGAGGATGTCGAAGTTGGCGCTGCCATTGTGCGCCTTGAGGCCGGTATCGATTCTCTCAAAAAGCGCCTTCGAGGCGCGGGGCTTTGAAAGGTCGCCCTGGACGGCAAACGCTTTGCCTCCATCCACTTCAATCTGCGTCACAACGGCTTCGGCGGCCTCTTTGCTGCCGCCGTAGTGCACGACGACCATGGCACCTTCCTTCGCGAGCTTGAACGCGATCTCCCGTCCAATGCCCCGGCTGGCGCCGGTCACCACTGCAATCTTGTCTTCCAATGAGCGGACCATCGGTTACCCTTTCCAATCAGCACTATCCACACGCCGCACTCCGGTCGCGTCGAGCAGGAATGTAGGATGTGAAGTTCAATAGTTCAAGAATATTGAACTATTGAACTTTTGGTGATGTACCCACATATTGAGTCGCATGGCGAGACCGTTTGTTCATCCCCCGATCGAGGATGTGAGCCTCGAGGGCGTGCTGTACGCACTGGCCGATCCCCATCGCCTGGCTATTTTCCGGCGGCTGACCGGGTGTGGCGGCACGATGAATTGCAGCACGGCCGCCCCGTGCGATTTGCCCAAATCGACGCTGTCTCATCATTTCAAGCTGTTGCGCGAGGCAGGCCTCATTCGTTCCGAGAAACAGGGCACGCAGGTTGTCAATATGGCGCGGTGCGATGAACTGGAGCAGAAGTTCCCGGGGCTTGTGCATGCCATCCTGACGTCGTCCGATGCGTGCGAATCGGATGGAATCAATCGCTAGAAGCGGGGAGAGACCGCAGTGCTGACACGCATTGTTTCGGGAGGACAGACAGGTGTCGATCGCGGGGCGTTGAATGCAGCTCTTGCAGCGGGCATCGATGCCGGCGGCTGGTGCCCGAAAGGGCGGCGCGCGGAAGATGGCGCGATCCCGGACAAGTTTCCGGTGCAGGAAATGGAAAGCGCCGACTATGCGCACCGGACGAAAGCCAATGTCCGCGATTCTGACGCCACGCTGATTCTGACCCACAATCCGAAACTTTCAGGCGGCACGAAGCTGACACGGACCTTCGCCGTTGAGTTGAAGAAACCGCATCTGTGGGCCGACCCCGCGGGCGATTTGGCCGAAGAGGCCCGCCGCGTGGCGGACTGGATGGAGGCTGAACAGGTCCACGTGCTCAATGTTGCCGGTCCACGCGAAAGCGGCGAGCCGGGCATTCAAGGCCAGGCGGAAGAGTTTGTCGCGTCGCTGGTTGACGAATTGAAAGGGCGCGCGGGCTAAGTATCCATCAGCTAATGGCCTTCAAGATGAAGATACTTCTGCCGTAATTTTTCCTTGCGGCAAGCCTTGCGCACCTCGTCATCCGCCGGGTTTCGGCACTCCGCGCCGACTTTATAGAGTGCGCGCTCCCAAGAACCATAGGTCGGGTTGGGGAGCACAATCCATTTCGTACCCCACATGTTCCTGTGCATTTCGGCGACCTTGCGCCGCTGCAGGTATGCCGGATCCGGGTCGCTCGGGTCAGGCGTCCGTGAGCCGGAGACAAAATCATTCAGATCGTCTCCGATCAACAGCAATATTCGATGTGTTCGGGCGACGAACTCTCGTCGTGGTGTTTTGTCTGAGTCCCAATCGGGCTGTTTGTATTTGCTCAACAGGTTGGCGCCATCTTCCGAGACGGGGAACCCCTTCATTCTGAGATTTTCATTTGTCTCTTTCCAGCGCTTATGCTCACGATTGGTCACGTAAAAAATACTTACGCCCAATTTCTCCGCCCGCCTGACGAACGAGACGGCGCCAGACAGGCGCGGGGCTCTGCCAAGCCCAACCCAGTCGTCCCACTCGTCGCTGTCATATTGAGTGTCTTCAACAATGAGTTTTTCCTGAAAAGGCCCATTGTCGAGAATGGTTTCATCCACATCCAGAATAACGGCGACCTTTTCCAGGTCCTGATAGCTTCCCCTTTGCTCCGTTGCAGCGGTCCAGTTCGGATTGGCCAAGGCCCTCTCAAGCATCAGGCTTGCCAGATAGAATGACTGACTTGCCATCATTCGATACTCCGGCGATGTCTTCATCCAAAGCGTGGCGTTTAGACCTTCGTGTGTTCGCAAGCTCGGTTTTGTATCTGACGCCACTTGGGTTTTCGCTTCAGGTGAAAGTCCAAGAAAAAACATCGAAATGGCCAAAATCGATATGGTTTTGAGTGTGAAATTTTTCATGGGGAACTCTCGGTAACGCCTTTATCCGCCAGCTAATATATTATTTCCCCGGCAAAGATTACTAGTGAAGTATATGTGACAGTTTTCGATGAACGCTGTTTAAGCCATCTTCAGCTACGATTGTTTTAGGCTTAGGAAAAACAATCCCATGCGGACAATCAGTCTGATTACCCTTGGTAGCCTTCTCCTCATTACGTTTGCTTCAGATAGTTCCGCTCGTGCGGATATATTCGACGAAACCTTCTGCAGGGACGTGAAGGCGGCGGCGGAGAAGATCAATGCGGACAGTTCGATGTGGGTGGATGCCGTAACGCGGCAGGATTGGATGGTGGTTCTTTGCACAGGCAAAGTCGTTGAGTGGAACAAGTTCGTGAAGCGGCCACCGAAACCGGGAAAGGACAAGGCCCACCAGCGCGTGATGAGCGACATGTTCTGCAACAAGAACAAATCTTTTGCCCAGGCTATCGCGCGGGGGTGGCGTGTCGCTTAGCGCATCACTTTTCAGAACGGCGAGACAATGCAAATCGTCGCGAAATGCGGCTGAACATGGCACGGCACGAACACATCGCGGCCAAATTCGGGTGATACGCGTCCGGGCAGTAACATATTGAATTCAGGTGCAGTTATGAGTGCAGTGAAGAAAATCTCTGGAATACTGGCGGTTTCGAGCGTGGCCTTTTTCTCGGCCGTATCCAGTGCGCAGGAAGTCGGGATAACCCTTGCCCAGGTCGAACCGGCGGGCAGTCCCTGCTATGCGGTCTTCCATGAAGGCCGGAACGGGCAGGGCGTATCGCTTGAGCGGATCGGACCGGAAGACGTCCCGCGCATCCGCGATTTGCGGTATTCGGACGGTCGCGACCTCAACCGCAGGGTTCTTTCGGTGACGACGGGTCCCGCGGCGAAGCTGGTGCTTTACGATGCAAGCCGCTACCGCATCCCGATGTTCGAGGTGTTGCCGAGTTCGCGGGTCAATCTGGCGCATCCGGTAATGGACAGCTACCAGCTCCGCTGCATCGGTGGCCCCGCTCGGTCGCCGCAATTCAAGTAAAGATCGAAATCTCGGGCGGTGCGGCAGGATTTATGCCGCGGTGTCCTGCGGTTTGTCGGGCGCAGCGACACCATCGATCGGCAGGATCACGATGAAGGTGCTGCCGACGCCCTTTGTGCTTTCGACGCTGACGGAGCCGCCATGCATATCCGCCAGTGTCTTTACGAGGTTGAGGCCGATGCCTGTTCCTGCAATCCCGGTCGACGTTTTGGCGCGGAAGAAGCGTCCGAACATGTTGGGCAGGTCTTCTTCGTCAATGCCCACACCCTGGTCGGCTACCTTGATGACCACATTCTTCCCGCTGCGATAGGCGTTGACGCGGACGTCCGGAGACTCGGGTGAATATTTGATGGCATTCGACAGTAGATTCGTGAGAATCTGCTCAAGTGCTCTGGCGTCGGCTTTGATCGTTTCGGGCAAGTTCGACATCTCGCATGAGATTACATGGTTCTTGGCGATGTCCTGATGCCGCGAGCAGACATCGAGAACGATCTGTTCGATCGCACACGGCTTGATATCGACGGCAACCCTGCCATCTTCGAGGCGTGCTGCCGTGAGTGTGCTCTCCATCAGTTGTGTCATTCGGGCGACCGCCTGGCGGATTTTTTCAATCCGGTTGATCGCATCGTCTGAAGACATGCTGTCCGCGCGTTTCTTGAGGCGTTGGGCCGTGGCATCGATGATGGCGAGCGGCGTCCTGAATTCGTGGCTTGCCATGGAGACGAACTGCCGCTGCAGTTCGTTCAGTTCCTTTTCCTTCGCGAGCGCGGCGGCAAGTTCCTGCGCCTTCGCTTCGAGATCGGCAGTCGCTTCCCTCACCATCTCCTTGAGCATGTCGCGATCTTCGAGCAGGCGTCGTTCTGTCTCCTTGTGCTCGGTAACGTCGTGCGAAATGTTGAACATGCGGGGCTTGCCACGCACATCGACCCACTCACCGGAGACGAGTACGTCGCGAAGCTCGCCGGTCTTGGTGCGGTACTGCGTCTCGTAATTGTCCACGGTCCGGTTCTTCTCCAGCAGACTGACAAATTTCGCCCGATCTTCCGCGTCTGCCCAGAGGCCCAGCTTATAGGCGGAATTGCCAACGGCCTCCTCACGGGAATATCCCATCATTTTCATCCACGCATCGTTGATATCGTAGATCGCACCGTCTGGTCCGGAGATCGTGTAGGGGAGAGGATTTGCGTGAAACGCGCGTGAAAACAGTTCCTTGTTCTGCTTCAGATCGTGGAGCACCTCGTTGCGTTCGGTGACATCCTCGATGATTGCGGTGAGCACCTGCTGGTTCTGTGATTCGATCAACTGCAGCGTGACCCGCACATTGTAAAACGATCCATCCTTGCGCTCATGAACGGTCTCGAACAGTGCGTGCGATGTATCTCCTCTCCGCAAAGGTGAAATGACATCTTCAAACGACTCGCGCGTGTGCTCCGGTTTGATGTCAATTGGAGTGAGGTTCCTGAGTTCGTCCAACGAGTAGCCAAGGTTGTTGCAGGCGCTTTTGTTGACCTGCAGGAACTTCAGCGTTTCCGCGTCAAATACGTATATCTCGTTGATCGCATCTTCGACGATGCGTGCCAGCCGCTGGTTCATGGCCTCTGCCTTGGCCAACTCGGAAATATCCTCGTGCGTGGCCACCCATCCGCCGCCAGGCAGCGGCGCGTGAGAGATCGCAAGAACGCGACCGTCGGACATGAGTTGTATTTTTGTCGATCGCGTGTTTTCACGCACAGCCGCCACGCGCTCCGCGATATACTGTTCGGGGTCATCCCCGGTGATGGCGTTGTTGCTGATCCGGTAGTCGAGAATCTTGCGGAAACTCACACCAGGTTTCATCAGGTCGGGAGAAAGTCCGTACATTTCCGCGTAGCGGTCATTGCTGACGACGAGTCTCTCATCGCCGTCGAACATGCATAGACCCTGGGACATATACTTCAGGGCAATCGAGAAGTGCGTATTCTGGGTCTCCGCAGCTTCGTTCGCCATTTCCGCTGCATATTGGGCCTTGTCAAGCGCACTGCGTGCTGCTGCCATCGCTTGTTTTTGTTCCAGCAGAGCCGAAGCAGTACGGGTCATGTCGTCCAGCAGCTCGTGTTGAGCGTCGCTCAAAACCCTGTCTTGCTGGTCGATCAGGCACAGCGCGCCGACAGCATGTCCGTCCGGCGTTAGAAGTGGACGAGCGGCACAAAACCGAGCTCCGAAATGCGCGGTGTTGCTCAGCGCAGCGGCGAGTTGCGGGTGGTTCTGTATGTCGTCAATTTCCAGCCCCGTCCGACTCCTGACCACCGTGTCGATACAGGAATTCAGCAGCTGATCTGTTGCGGAAGGGGCGGCGCCGTTTTGTGCGAGGATTGATGGTCCATCTCGGCCTGCGAGGGCGATCACGGCGAAATCGACCGCGCAGACGCGAACAACCGACTTTACGATCGATGCGAGCGCGACTTTCTCTGTTTGCTCCGGCACGCGACGGCCCTCGGCTGCATGCAGACCGGTTGCTGTATTGTGGGATGTCATCGCAGGCGCCATGTCCGGAATCGCCCAAATTTCAGGTTCAAAGAGTCTAGGGGAATAGTGTTAAGGAGCCTCTACCCGTATTGAGGCGCGAAAGATTGCGACAAATCCCCTAATTCTCAAAAAATTCTTGGGCGATCACTTGAGCGAACAGGTTCAAGGCTTAGATGTAACGGATCACAGTTCGGTCCTTATGTGCGTGCTAAAGAACGGGCCGTTATCATCCACATAGTCGGAGCATCCTAATGACACGTGTCGCAATTTTTGGCGCAGTTGCGCTCACCACGCTTTCCATTTCATCGTTTTCTGCTCTCGCGCAGGAAAGGCCGACGGCAGCCCAGAAGCAGGCGCTCCGTTCTTCCTGTCCGGCGGACTTCCGCGCCAATTGCGCGGGCGTACCAACGGGTGGCATGGCCGCTCTGGTCTGTCTGGAGCAGCATGTGGACAAGCTTTCGCCCGCGTGCCAGTCGGCCGTGAAAGCCGTATCCGGGGGAGCCGAAGAGCAGAAGGCCGGTTCCTCCGCCGCTTCAGCCGATAAAAAGCCCGCCGCGGCGAAAGCGCCGGAAAGCAAAAGTGCAGATCAGGGCAAACCAACGCCCGCCCCGGCACCTGCGGCGGCACCCATGCCTGAACGCCCGATTATGCCGTTCTTCCGCGAACTCAGGATCACCGCACGATCCTGTGCAAGGGATTTCCGCGTTCTTTGCCCGGACGTGCCGATGGGTCACGGCAACGCGCTGTTCTGCCTGAAGGTACACGGCGACAGGCTGTCCGAGCGGTGTCGCGCTGCCCTGATCGCCGCAGGTGAACCTCTGGAATAGGCCTGCCCTCAGGTCTCGTCGACAACCGGGTTTCTCAGGACGCCGATTCCCTCGATTTCGACCTCGACCTCGTCGCCGTGTTTCATCCACCCGGGAGGCGACATAGCGTGGGCAACGCCTGATGGTGTGCCGGTGGCTATCACGTCGCCCGGCTCCAGTGTCATGAACTCGGAGAGAATGGCGATAATGCGCGCGGTGGGAAATATCATGTCGGACGTGTTGGAGTCCTGACGCGTTTCACCGTTTACACGCGTGGTGATACGCAGTCCCGACGCGCCCGGCGGCAGGTCATCCGGTGTGACGACGACAGGTCCGAGCGGTCCGGTTCCGTCGAAATTCTTGCCGGCCGCCCATTGCGATGTTTTGCGCTGGTATGTTCGCACCGAGACATCGTTGAAGATCGTGTAGCCGAACACGTGCTCCAAGGCATATTCTTCCGAAATATGCCGTCCGCCGCGTCCGATGATGATTGTCAGTTCGCCCTCATAGTCCAGCTGATCGGATACTCTGGGGCGTATGACCGGTGCGCCGGCTGCCACCAGCGATGTCGACCAGCGCGGAAACAGGGAGGGATAGTCGGGCGTGTCGTGGCCACCTTCCTTTGCATGAAGCGCATAATTCAACCCGACACAGATGAATTTTCCGGGCCGGGACAACGGCAAGGCCGGCTTCACCTGGTCCAGAGCGAGCTTTGCTGTGTCTGCGGCCGTTTCAACCGCCTTTCCAATGCGCGCCAGCGCGTCGGGACCTGCGTCGATGAGGGCCTGCAGGTTTGTCGGAAGTGCATCGGAACATGCCGCGAGGTCGATAACGCTCTCGCCATCCACCACTCCGAGACGCGTCGCGCCATCGGATTCGATCATCATCAGTTTCATTGGATTTCCCTCTTTTGCCCCGGCTTTTGCCGGGAATCTGTTTTTATTTGGAACAGTGCGCACAAGTTAGGTTCGACGCGGATCGCGAAGTGCTTATCGACGAATGAATGTGCGCCGTAGACTGTGGGCTCCGGCTCACGACACCGGAGCCGTCGACTTGGTACAAGTACTCCCTTTGGTTGGCTGATCAGCCTTGGAGTTGCGGCAACAGACCAGTAATCCCGGTCAGGATCAGATACGCCGCAATCACATAGTTTATGACGGTCGGCCAGACCAGAATGAGAATTCCGGCGATGAGAGCGACGAGGGGTTGAACAAGTATGATGTCCATTGTTCTTTCTCCTGAGCAGGTCGGCTGCCCTGTTGGATGTGTTTGGGGCACGTTGGTTCGTGACGTATGTATCCTAGTCGGTGCCGGGAATTGCTGGCCAGAAAAGAGTGGCAGGAACTCTTACGCAGGTTGTTTGTCGGAATGAAACGCTATGTGCAGGCAAGGGCGTTTGCGGTATCGATGTTGATTGATCGCGAGATCGCCCGGCGTAGTAGGTGAAAAGGGAATTGGCAATAGATATGATACTATCGGCAATCTATTTTCTTGCGCTCGGTGCTATGGCCGCCGTGGCGTTCACGCTTCCCGTATTCGCCGGCGCTGCACCGGAGGATGCGATTTCTATGCTCGAGAAGCGCGGTTACACCGACATCGAAATCGAGCCTGATGAAAATCCCGGATACCAGGCCTGGGCGTGCAAGAGCGGAACACGGTTTTCGGTGCAACTGGATGCAAAGAACAACATTGTCGATGTGGATCCGGTGGGCCATTGCGGCGCACCCGCAGGGCAGGGGCCAAGTGGCGATATCCACGTAAAAGCGCCGTTTGCCGACGTTCGTGTGGGCAAGGGCCGTGTTCGTGTCCGGGCGCCTTTCGTCGATCTGGATATCCGCTAGGTCTCAGTGCTGTTTCGCGTCACGTTGGGAAAGAATTCTGGCGCTGTGCTCAAGCCCGCTTGCGAGGGCGTTGTCGTATGTCACCCCGGAGAGCGACCAGCGTGCTGACGTGCCGTGACAGTGCAGTGTCCAGCGCATGTCCCAGTAGATACCCTTGTCGTCGAGCTTGAGCGTACCCGACAATGGGCAATTGCCTCCGACCGCTGCCGGAGCTTTGTCCATTTCATCGACTGTTCCGGCTTTGATCATTTTAACGCTGATCCATTTTTCGTTCTCGGGCAGCGCTATGGGAATGGCGCGACGCTCCGACACGGATCGAAGCACTTCCCGCTGCCCGTAGGCCGGACCGGAGGTCTCTGTGACGACGAAACGCCTTTTCGGCGTGATCACCGCAATCAACACCGACAGCCGGGGGCGGGGAAGGGGCCATTTCTTCAAGGTGAGTTCGGTCAGAATGTTGTCGAGCTTGCCCTTGTCGAAGGTGATGCGCAGAAAGTGTGGCCGCTCCCGTGTGCCCTGTTCATCATGGACCGGAATACCCTTCATCCGGTCTTCATATTCGAACGACGCCACAAGACCCGCCGCTCCATCAAGATAGGGCGTAAGCCTTGGTGAAGTCGCGAGGCTTGCGTTGCCCGTGAGCTTCACAACCGCCTGTTTCAGCCCGTCGCGAAAGCCACGTGAACGCTCCGGCTCCTCGGTCCCGGTGACAAATGCAACCGCCCTGTAGAGAATGGAATCATCTTGCGCGCTGGTGCCACCGGCACTGAACGAAAGCACCAACAACAGAATCCAGAGTCGGACGCATGGTTTTACGACGCAGCGGGACATCGCCTTCGATCATAACCGGTCCGGCCATGTCGCGGCGATCACGCAATTGGTCGCGTGGCCGAGGGTGTTGTTGCTTCCTGAGTTACAGCTATTCCGCCGCAACCGCCTGATAGTCGATCACCTCGCCGCGCGCCGGATAATTCATCTCCAGCACTTTCTGAACTGCGCCGAGTACCTCGGCAAAGCTCGGGCGCGCGAACGGCATGGTCTGGATGCTCGACCAGTAAAGCGTTCCGTCCGGACGCACCAGGAACAAGCCGGGCTCGACGAAAAGCGGTGTTTCCTCGACGCCGATGGATGTCTTGCCCTTGCTTGTGGAAATGAACAGACCCCATTCCCGTGCCTTGTCGAGTGACAAATCATAACCGATGGGCAGTGCGTCGAGTTCCCATTCGGTTTTGGATTTTTCCGCGCGCTCCTGGCCATCGTTGGTGATGGCGATCGCCGTGACGCCGAGGTCGCCAAACCGTCCGAGCTTCTTGTTCAGGTCGCCCAGATATTTGGAACAAATCGGGCAGTGATAACCGCGGTAAAACACGATCATCGTGAAGTTTTCCGGCGTCTGATCGGCAAGCGTCCACGTGCCGCCTCCGGCAAGAGGGACGCTCAGTTCCGGAACGGGTTGTCTGGGATAAAGAATCGAATGAGGGGTCATGGCCATCTCCTGCAAGTCCGGCGGGGGGAAATTCATAGCGTTGTAACGTCAAAGCACGTTGTAATGGCAAATCACATCCGCGCAAAGGCGCTGGATCGTCAAACAGTGTTGATCAAATATTGCAGGTGCGGTGCCCGCCGGCACGCGCACCTCAATAATAGGTGGGCGACGAGGAAAAGGCGCCTGGTTTGCGCTCTACTGTGCAGGAGCCGCGTCCGCCTTGGCGGATGCTTTCTGGACGGCTTTCTGGACTTTTTCGAATGCGCGCACCTCGATCTGGCGGATACGCTCACGGCTGACGCCGAATTCACCGGAGAGATCCTCAAGCGTAACGGGGTCTTCCGACAGCCGGCGCGCCAGGAAAATCCGCTTCTCGCGCTCGTTCAGGCCTTTCATCGCCTCCTTCAGCAACTCGCGCCGGCGATCCAGTTCCTGGCTTTTGCCGAGCGCCGTCTCCTGATCCTCGGTGTCGTCCACCAGCCAGTCCTGCCACTCGCCGCTTTCAGAGTCGGTACGAACCGGCGCATTGAGAGAGCTGTCGCCGGACAGGCGTCTGTTCATCGAGACCACGTCTTCCTCGGGTACGCCAAGGCGCGTGGAGATCTTCTTCACGTGATCGGGATGCAGGTCGCCGTCGTCGAACGCCTTCAACTGGCCCTTGATCTTGCGCAGATTGAAGAACAGCTTCTTCTGGCTGGCGGTGGTGCCCATTTTTACAAGGCTCCACGAGCGCAGGATGTATTCCTGAATCGCGGCGCGAATCCACCACATTGCATATGTGGCAAGACGGAACCCCTTGTCCGGATCAAACCGCTTCACCGCCTGCATCAGGCCGACATTTCCTTCCGAGATGACTTCGCCGATCGGCAGGCCGTAGCCGCGATAGCCCATGGCAATGCGCGCAACCAGCCGCAGATGCGAAGTCACCAGTTGGTGGGCCGCGTCCCGGTCGTCATGCTCGCGCCAGCTTTTGGCAAGCATGTACTCCTGATCCGGCTCCAACATCGGGAACTTGCGGATTTCATCGAGGTAGCGGGACAGTCCGCCCTGTCCGCTAACGGTGGGTAATGATTTTGTCGCCATTTTATGATTTCCCCAGGGAAAGCACTACTCCATGCGGCACTCGCCCCCCGAGCTCGCCTAATATAGGGGAAAGACGGTTAAAAAAACACCCTATTGGGTCTATTTTTTAGATTTCCGACAAGTGTTTGACGATCCGCAACAGATCTTTCGGTAGTTCGCTCTCGAATCGCATGTGGGTGCCGGTTAGTGGGTGTTCGAACCCCAGAACGCCTGCGTGAAGCGCCTGGCGGGGCAGTTTGTCGACCGATCTGCGCGCCTGCTCGGGCAAAAGCTGCGTTTTTGATCTGAAGCCGGTGCCATAGACAGGGTCGCCGATCAGCGGGTGGCCGATATGCGCCATGTGGACCCGAATCTGGTGCGTCCGGCCGGTTTCGAGTCGGCAGGTCACGCGGGACGCAACATGCTGCTCGCCGCGGCCATAGCGCTCGACGACTTGATAGTGCGTCACTGCATGTTTTCCCGCGTCCGATACAATGCTCATCTTCTGCCGGTTCTGCGGTTTGCGGGCGAGCGCGGCATCGACGGTGCCTTTCGGCGGGTAGGGAACACCCCAAACAAGGGCGTCGTAGCTGCGCTCTAGTGCTCCCGTTCGGCCATGATCGGCAAATTGCTTGGCAAGCGCCCGGTGGGCGGCGTCGGTCTTGGCAACGACCATCAGACCGCTCGTTTCCTTGTCGATCCGATGGACGATGCCGGGCCGTTTCACACCGCCAATTCCCGACAGACTCTCCCCGCAATGGGCGATGAGCGCATTGACGAGTGTTCCCGTCCAGTTTCCCGCGGCCGGGTGCACCACCAGCCCCGCCGGTTTGTCGATGACGATGAGCGCGTCGTCCTCATAGACGACATTCAACGGGATCGCTTCGCCCAGCGGCGTCGCGGGTTCAGGGGGCGGAACATCAATGTCGTAGCGTTCGCCGCGTTTGACCCGCAAATTGGGCTCAACTATCGTGCGCCCGTCTTGCGCTGCATGACCCGCCTTGATCAGGTCCTTCAACCGCGAACGGCTCATGTCGGGCATGTGATTTGCGAGAAACCGGTCGAGGCGTTCTCCCTCGTCGTCGGCACGTGCCTCGACACTGAAGCGGGTCACATTGTCTGCGGTTGTGCTGTCGCTCATTGGCCCAGGAAAGTTTGAACTATGGCGAAAACCGAAACTCAGTCAGATGTCGTGCCGGGCACGGTTTTCACGCCGCGTCAGGTCAGGATTCTCAAGATCGCGGTTATCGTGATGGGCATCCTGCTGGTTGGCGGTTTCGCCTTCGTCATGTCGGCCATTGTCTATCAGGCCTCGAACCTGAGCGAAAGCGCGCCTGCGAATGCGCCTGCAGCACCAGGCGGCACGGTCGCCGATCTGGTGGTGCCCAAGGGCATGGCGATTTCGCAAATGGCTCTCGGCGACAATCGCCTGGCGGTACACCTGACCGGTCCGCGCGGCGCGGAAATCCGGATCATCGACCTTGGCACGGGGAAGGTCGTTACCCGCATCCCGGTCAAGAGCGAATAGGCTTGATCGGCGCTGTGCGTGCAAGCTATAGCTGAGAATTACCGACCGCTTGCGCCCCGTTCGTCTAGCGGTCTAGGACGCCGGCCTCTCACGCCGGAAACACGGGTTCGAGTCCCGTACGGGGTGCCAATTATTTCAGAGACTTGGCGGCTTGGGCGGATGCCAGACTCAATTTTTTGGCCCGGAAAGTTTCAACTTTTTGTTCGGCGGCTGTTCGCTGTGAAAATGGAGCAGACCGGCACGCACGCGCTGTTCTGATCGCTGACACTGGATTTTGCCATTGTGCAAGCAAACACTCAGTCATTCGGATAAAATTATAAATATAATATCTAATATTTTATTTCTTTACGTGTTTATAGCACCAATCAACAACAAAATCCTCTAGTTTCCTAGTTTTCTCAAGAGTTATCGTTGATTTTCCATTCTTAATTTCATCGGCAGATGTCAATTTACCCATGCCTTTTGCTAAAAGATAACCATAGCAATTGCAAAACGAGCCGTACCGTTCGTTCGTTAAATAGGCCTTCTGTTTAGGCTCCAATTTGCGCAGTACAGTATCCTTTTTTGTAGAGCAGAATTCCAAGAACGTATTAGCCATACTGCCTTCGATCGGGAATTGTGAGCGAGCGAGGCTTGGGATGGATTCAGCACTTGCCAATACCGCAATCGCAACCCAAATTCCTAGCAATTTGGTTTTTCTCATCGACAATTGCCTCCTGCGCTTGCGGGCCATCTTTCCGAAGGTAAGTCAATTGGCGGACTGATGGCAATGTGGCTTGAAACGAATTGCCGAAACCTAATGAGCAAGAGCGACCCCATGGCGCACCAAATCTATTCGGCGCCGGAAGATGTACTCATTTATGCGGTCGGCGATGTGCATGGACAGCTGCATCTGCTCGATGACATTCTCTCGCAGATTGTAATCGACGCGGACAAGACATCCGATGTCACAAAGCGCTTTCTGGTGTTCGTCGGTGATTATATCGACCGTGGTCCGGACAGCGCTGGCGTGATCGAGCGGCTTGTATCGGGACTGCCGGACGGGTTTGAGGCGCACTGCCTGATGGGAAACCATGAGGCCATCCTGCTCGATTTTCTCGACGATCCGACGCTGCTTCCACACTGGTTGAGGAACGGCGCGGCGGCAACGCTTGCGTCATATGGAGTGGGTGCTCCCGGCGAAGACGCCCCGCTGCCGGCATTCATTCAATGCCGCGATCAGCTTTTCGCGGCCCTGCCGCTATCACACCTGGCGTTCCTGAGAGGTCTGCCGCTCTCGGTGAAGCTGGGGGACTATTACTTCGTGCATGCCGGCATTCGTCCGGGCGTACCGCTCGACGCCCAGGCGCGCAACGATGCGCTATGGATACGCGATGACTTTCTCGACCGTGATGAGGATTTCGGCTGCATTGTCGTGCACGGGCACACACCGGGTCCGGAGCCGGTGGAACGAAGAAACCGGATCGGGATCGACACAGGTGCGTGGGTCTATGGGCGGTTGACGGCGTTGCGGCTTGCCGGTTCGGAGCGCGCCTTCTTTCACGCGGAGGAAGCGGGCGCGGACTGAATACCCCTCAGGCGTCTTCCTTTTCTTTCTCTTTTTCCTTTTGTTTTTCCCGTTTCGGACGCAGAGACGCCAAACGTTCCGACAGGCTTTTGCGTGCCCTGGCCGCGGTCTTGGCCTTGGGCGTTGCCTTGCGCGCGGTCGTCTTTTTGCGCGTCGACTTTGCAGTGCGCGATTTGGGTTTTTCCGCAGCCTCGTCCATGGCGGTGGCTTCAGGTGTTTTCGGGGCAGTCTTTTCGGCCGCCTTCTTGGTAACGGGCGTGCGGGCCAGCATCATGTCCGCGAGGCGTTGCATTTCCGCCCGCAGTCCTTCCGCGTCGGCCATTTCGGTTTCCCTGAGGCGGGCAAACTCCTCACGAAGGCGCGACAACTCGGCCTGCAACCGGCCATTCTCCTTCTTCAGCGCCATCGTCGCTTCGTCATCATCCGACCCGCCGCGTTTGCGCCGGAGGGTCAGGCGGCCGATAATCCCGCCTTCGAGTGCTCCGCGCAGCTTCTCGATTTCCTCCTCTTGCCGGCGGATGACTCCTTGGGTGAACTCTAGTGACTCGGTCTGGACGTCATAGGCGCGCACGCGTTCCGCAATCTCCTGTTCCCGTGCGGCGACCACGTTCAATGTGCGTTCCAAGTCGGTCTCAAGTTCGGGGACGCGCTTCTGCACCGTCTGCTCAAGAACGCTGCTGGCGTGTTTGCGTTCCTCGACCGTGCGCTCCAGCTCTTCGATCTCTGCCTTGAGCTTTCCGATTTCCACATTGTGCTGGTTGCGTTCCATGAGATGCCGCGCAGCACGGCTCTGGGCGCGTTCCAGCGCCATCTCCAGCCGCCGGATTTCCACCGCATATTCGGCGCGCAACAGATCCTTGTCGGCGTTTATGTCGGCGACGGATATGGGCATCGTCGCCTGCAGCTTGCGCGTGGTCAGCCGGACGGCGCGCCGCCAGGCGGCGGGCGCAATCAACAACGCCAAGATGCCGGCGGCGGTAAAGCCGAGGGCGAAAAGCATTATCGTTTCGATCATGCCAAACGAAGCCTGTGCGAACGCGATGGTGTGTCGGGCGAATGTGCCACTTGCGGACACGGTTGGCCAGACCCGCGCGACGTTAGCCGGGCAAATGTGGTCTAAGTCTGTTCAGGCAATTGGTTTTGCGAACGCCTAGAACGGATTCCAGGTCGGTCTGCGGGTGTATTTCAGGTATCCGACGTTTGCCCCAAGACGTAGTCCGACACCGGAACGAATCGGCGCCAGCGTGATGTGATCGCGCTTCTGATAGGTCAGCCCAACACCGCCGATGAAATATGCCGACCCGTCGACACCGGCGAACCTGCCGTAAATGTCGTCAAGGCTCCGCAGATTGTAGACAAGCACCATGGTCTTGGAGCCTTCTGCGCCGAAATCGTATCCGAACGACGGGCCCTGCCAGAAGACCTTGTGGGCGCCCGCATCTTTGGTGTGAAGCGTGCCCTCGCCATAACGCAGGCCTGCAACAAACGCACCGCCGGCTTCTTCACCCAGAATGTAACCGTTGGGCCGCCCTGACTTTGAAAAGGCATATTCGACGACACGCGCCAGCCCGGTGGAAACACGCCCGAAAAAGCTGTGCCCGGCGGAGAGAATTTCTTCCGATGAGTAGGTCCCTTCTTCATTCTGCGGTTGTGCGTAAGGGTCCTGCCCATAAGTGGGAGGCGGTGTGTATGCGGTTCTCTGTGGCGCGGAGCCGGTTGCCGTCCTCGGGCCCAGTTGAGTTGGGCCATCGTCAGCCGATTGCGCGAACGCCGGAGCCGCAAATGCCGCCAGCAGAACCGTCGCGGCAACGCGCCACGTGAAAGACCGATTGAGAATGGTTTTTTGCATGGGATGACCTTGTCCGCTTACTGCCACTTTTCAGTTTTTCCCGTCGGCGGAACGAATCACTGTGTGAACCTACCATTAATCCGATGCCTACCCCATTGTACTCCCACGTGTTGCTTGCCGTTTTCTTAACAACTGTGCCGCAAACTCGCGTCGGTTCATTGCATCCACGTCGAAATGGTGCCGATGATGGCGGAAAAACGGGGTTGGCTTTCATGCGGCGCACTTGCCCTGCTTGTCATCGCGGGCGGGCAATATCTGCTCAGTGAAGCAGTGACCGTGCAGGCGGCTCCCGCTGTCTGGCGCGATCACGCCACCGGTTTCGCGATCGGCGGATACGATCCGGTTGCATACCATACGCAAAGAAGGCCGGTGCGCGGCAGAAACGGTCTGGAACATCAGTGGGGCGGTGCCGCGTGGCGCTTTTTCAACTCGGGCAACCGTGATGCGTTTGCCAAGCATCCGGAGATTTATGTGCCGCGTTTTGCCGGCTATGATGCGTTCGCTCTCTCAAGGGGGCTGACGTTGCAGGGCGAGCCGTTGTTGTGGGTGTTTTACAAGGGGCGGCTTCTTCTGTTTCAGAACCGGAAGAATCTGAAACTTTGGAAAAGAAATCCGGATGCCGTAACGAAGCGGGCCTCTATCAACTGGAAAAAACTGGGCAAGGACCTGCCGGGTACGTCGGGGCGCTAGCAGGCACGCTCAGTATTGGCCAACCTCTTAACCCGCGGCCAGGGCGCTCGACCCCCAGGCGACAAATCCGGGGTTGGCATATGCCTGACCGTGCTTGCCGTAAGTAAACGGCGCGCCGGCTTCATCGAGCACCGTCCCTCCGGCTGCGGCAAGAACGGCATGGCCTGCGGCCGTATCCCACTCCATGGTGCGGCCGAAGCGGGGATAGACGTCGGCCAGACCTTCGGCGATACAGCAGAATTTGAGGGAGGAACCGGAGACATGGGTGTCGTTAATGCCGTGCTCGGCGAGAAACGCCGCCGTGTCGTCATCCATGTGGGACCGGCTTACGGCGGCGACGAGATTGCCTGGATCAGCGGCCCGCGTCGCGATCGGCGAGAACTCGAGTTCATTGATATCCGGCAGCGGCGCCCGGGCGTCCAGCTCGAGTTTGACGGCCTCATCCGGTGCGCGTGTAACAAAGGCCTGACCGAGTGCGGGGGCATAGACAATCCCGAATCGCGGGACACGATGATCGATCAACGCGACATTGACCGTAAACTCGTCACGCCCATGGATGAATTCCTTTGTCCCGTCGAGGGGATCGACGAGAAAAAATTCTCCATCGACGGCGATTTTCTGTGACGGGGATGATTCTTCGGAGATCACGGGAATGTCCGGCGCAATGCGCCTCAGCGCATCGACAAGCACGGCATCCGCCGCGCGATCTGCTACCGTGACGGGGCTGGCGTCGTCCTTGAATTCAACCTCGGCGTTGCCGTAGTGATCGAGAATGCGAGCGCCCGCGTCGTGTGCGGCAGCGATCAGTTCCGCGGCAAGTCGGCTGTAGTCACTTTGATCCATGGGACATTTGGTTCTCTGCACTGGTTCTCTGCAGGAGCAGCGCCAGGGCGCGCGTTCGCGACAGGGTGATTCGCGGGGCGTCATGCAAGGCCGGATGCTGCCAATCCCGGTGTGAAGTCGACCCTATTGCAGAAAAATACTGCGACGGCAAGACGTTACCTGATCAGTATCTCGGCTCCTTGGCACCCTTTGCTGCCTCGTGTAACAGATTATGGTCCTTAACGCCGCAGCATGTTCGTTTTGCGTCTTAATGCTGCTCAAAATGAGATGGGAGCGACGGCCCATGTCCGCCGAAACCGAACTTAGTGAACTTGAACTCGCCGCGCTTGTTTCGAGCCGTATCTGTCACGATATCATTTCTCCCGTCGGCGCCATCGCGAACGGCCTGGAGGTGATGGCGGAGGAATCCGATCAGTCCATGCGCGAACATGCGATGGATCTTATTCGCAAGAGCGCCCAGCAAGCGTCCGCAAAGCTTCAGTTTGCACGACTTGCATTCGGTGCAGCAGGCTCGTCGGGTGCGGAGATCGATTTGTTGGAGGCGGAAAAGGTCGCGCGTGCGGTGGCCGAGTCCGACAAGCATTCGGTTGAGTGGAGCGGACCCGCCGCACGGCTTGCAAAGGACAAGGTGAAGTTGCTTCTGAACATGGTCACTATGGCGCTCAATGCGCTTCCGCGCGGCGGGACCATAAATGTGTCCATAGCGGAAGATGCATCCGCTCCGGCTTTTGACATCCGCTGCCGGGGCGAATCCGCACGGGTTCCGGAAATCGTCGAGAAAATGCTTTCCGGCGGTAATGGCGAGGCGCTCGATGCGCATTCAATTCAGCCATATTACTCACTTCTTATTGCCAGGGAGGCTGGCATGTCGCTGACTGCGCAAACCGATGGCGATGATGTCGTCCTTTCCGCAATCGGAAAAAGCTGACGGTAGAAGAATCAACTGTAGCGTGTGGCAATCCATCGTCTCGCTTCAACCAAACGTAAACTCTTTCTCTTCACACTCTGACTGTTGGCCCGGGGCTACATGTTGGCTTCCGGTGCGAGAGTTTGTGCGGGAAAGGGCGGTTGGCCAATGGATGATCTCCTATCCGAATTTCTTACTGAAACGTCCGAAAGTCTGGACGTGATCGATGTCGAGTTGGTCAAGTTCGAGCAAGAGCCGAACAATGCCGGCATCCTGGATAATATTTTCAGGCTGGTTCATACCATCAAGGGAACATGTGGTTTTCTTGGCCTGCCGCGCCTGGAGGCGCTGGCGCATGCCGCCGAAACGCTCATGGGCAATTATCGGGACGGCGCGCCGGTCACGCAGGAGGGCGTATCGCTCATCCTTCAGACCATTGATCGCCTCAAGGAAATCCTTGGTGATCTGGAGGAAGCCGGAACCGAGCCGCAGGGGTCTGACGAAGACCTGATCAGTCAGCTCGATGCGATCTCGGCTGGCGGCAGTGCAGCCGATGCCGAGGCCGAAGCGCCCGCGGCGGAGCCGGGGCCTGCAGAACAGCCTGCAGCGGAAACGGAAGCTGCGGCACCGGACAAGGGGGAGCCCTCAGCACCGGGTCTCAGCGATGACGTGGCCCCGCCCGAACCGAAGGAAGGCGAAGTTTCGCTGGACGAGCTTGAGCGCGCGTTCCTCGATGCGCCAGGTCCGGAAGACGTCGACATTTCACCTGAATCCGCGGCTGCTGCTGCGGCTGAAGCAGCAGGTGACGAGGAAGTTGCGGCCGCAGCCGAGCCGGAACCCGCGGAGCAGCCCGCACCGGAACCGGACAAAGCGCCTGAACCATCTGCGGCTCCAGCCGCACAGGACGAAAAGGCTGCGCAGGACGCAAAGGTGGCGCCCCCGGCTGCACCCAAGGACGGGCCCGTCAAAAACCAGTCCATCCGCGTCAACGTGGAAACGCTTGAGCATCTGATGACCATGGTCAGCGAACTGGTGCTCACGCGAAACCAGTTGTTGGAAATGGTGCGGCGTCTGGATGATTCTGAATTCAAGGTTCCGCTGCAGCGCCTGTCCACGGTGACTGCCGAACTGCAGGACGGGGTAATGAAAACCCGGATGCAGCCGATCGGCAATGCGTGGCAGAAGCTTCCGAGAATCGTTCGCGACCTCGCGCAGGAGCTGGACAAGAAAATCGACCTGCAAATGCTCGGTGCGGATACGGAGCTTGATCGCCAAGTCCTTGAACTCATTAAGGATCCGCTCACGCATATGGTTCGTAACTCTGCGGACCATGGACTTGAGTCGACGCAGGAGCGCATCGATGTCGGCAAACCCGAAGTTGGTGTGGTCAAGCTGAGCGCTTATCACGAAGGCGGTCACATCATCATTGAGATCGCAGATGATGGCGCCGGCCTCAACACCGAGAAGGTGACGGCGAAAATCATCGAAAACGGCTTGGCGACGCCGGCTGAACTCGACCAGATGAGCGAGAACCAGATTCACCGGTTCATCTTCAAGGCCGGGTTCTCGACCGCGGCGCAGGTGACGAGCGTTTCCGGACGCGGCGTCGGCATGGACGTGGTGCGCACGAACATCGAGCTCATCGGCGGTACGGTCGACGTCAAGTCGGAAAGCGGGGTCGGCAGCACCTTCATCATCAAGATTCCGCTGACCCTGGCGATCGTGTCGGCGCTCATTGTTGAATCGTCCGGCCAGCGTTTTGCGATTCCGCAACTCTCGGTCGTCGAGCTTGTCCGCACGCATAACAATGCGGATCACCGGATCGAGATGATCAACGACACGCCGGTTCTGCGTCTGCGAAACAAGCTTCTGCCGCTCATCACACTGTCGAAACTGCTGGATTTGCAGATGGCGGAGGATGCTCTGCCGGATGCTGAGGATATGCCCGTCATCGAGCAGGTGACCGAGCCGGAGACGCCGACGGAAGACAAGGCTGACGCGTCTGAGCCGGAAGCCGGTACTGAGGATGGCGAAGAGACCAAGGGTAACTCCGATGAAGACAATCTCTTCGTCGTGGTCATTCAGGTCGGGGCGCAGCTGTTCGGGATTGTGGTGGATAGTGTTTTCGACACCGAGGAGATTGTCGTGAAGCCGATGTCGAGCATGCTGCGCGACATCACGCTGTTCTCCGGCAACACCATATTGGGCGACGGCAGCGTGATCATGATCATTGATCCGAATGGTATTGCGCAGGCCGTTGCCAGCGAAAGTTCCAGTTCGACCGAAACGGCTGAGGAAGAGGAAGCGGCACAGCAGCTCTCAACCGACGATACGACGACCGTGCTGCTGTTCCGCGCGGTATCGGAAGAGCCGAAGGCGGTTCCACTTTCGCTCGTGACACGCCTGGAGGAACTTCAGGTGTCGGATATCGAACGCGCAAACGGACGCGACCTTGTCCAGTATCGCGGCGTTCTCATGCCGCTCGTGTATTTCGACGAGGAAGCACAGCGCAAAGAGGAGGGCGAACTTCCGGTCCTCGTATTCTCCGATCAGGACCGGTCGATGGGGCTTGTGGTCGACGAGATCGTCGACATCGTCGAGGACAAGCTCAAGATCGAGCTCAAGTCCGAATCTCCGGGAATGATCGGTTCTGCGGTCATCAAGGAGAAGGCGACGGAGTTTGTCGATATCGGGTACTTCATCGAGCAGGCCTATGACGACTGGATGGAGCGCCGCGAGGCCGGAGAAGAAATCCGTGGGGCGCGTCTATTGCTCGTCGATGACAGTGCATTCTTCCGCAACATGCTCGCCCCGCTCCTTTCGGCCGCGGGCTACAGCGTGACAATCGCGGACTCAGCCAAACAGGCGCTTGAACTCAAGGACCGCGGATTGAACTTCGATATCATCGTCAGCGATATCGAGATGCCCGAAATGGACGGCATCGCGTTTGCCGAGGTTCTTCGCAACGATCCGGCATGGAAAGAAACGCCGATTATCGCGCTTTCGTCCCACACAGCGCCGCACGTCATCGAGCGCAGCCGCCAGGCCGGGTTCGCAGACTTCGTCGGCAAGTTCGACCGGCAGGGACTTATGGAAAGTATCAAGGATTGCAGTCCGCAGATGGGAGTTGCCGCATGACCAGTGTTGCGAGTTCGGAGCAGGGATCTGACCAGTCTGCCCAGGAATACATAACCGTCATGATCGCCGATCAGCTGTTCGGTCTGCCGATCCTGGAAGTTCAGGACGTATTCATGCCGGAAGCGATTACGGAAGTCCCAACGGCTACCCAGGATGTCGCCGGTGTGTTGAACCTTCGGGGGCGTATCGTTACCGCGATCGACATGCGCAAACGGCTGGGACTTCCCGATCTGGAAGACGACCGGAGTCGCATGGCCGTAGGCATCGAAAGCAACGGCGAATCCTACGGGTTGATCATCGATTCGGTCGGTGAGGTCCATCGCCTCTCGGATGAAACCTTCGAAGCCAATCCGGCCAATCTTGACCCGCGTTGGGCGGCCATTTCGGCGGGTGTACATCGCCTTGACGGCAGCCTGATGGTCGTTGTCGATGTTGAGAAGGTTCTTGCTCAGGAAGAAACGGTTATTGCCGCTTGATCGGCGGCAGGGTTCAAGCCGCGTTCCGCCAAGGCGCGGTCAAAGGAGCAATTGATGAAGCACTGCCTTGTTGTTGACGACAGCAGCGTGATCCGGAAAGTGGCGCGCTGCATCCTTGAAGAAATGAGCTTCCGGACAACCGAAGCAGAGAATGGTCAGGAAGCACTGGACCGTTGCCGGGACGAGATGCCGGATGCGGTCCTGCTGGACTGGAACATGCCGGTCATGGACGGCATAGACTTTCTGGTGGCGCTGCGTCGCGAGAGTCACGGAGATGTCCCGAAGGTGATCTTTTGCACCACCGAGAATGACGCCGCGCATATCACGCAGGCTATATCCGCCGGTGCCAACGAATACATCATGAAACCCTTCGACCGCGAAATCATCGAGGCGAAATTCCAAGAAGTCGGTCTTCTGTAGCGCGGACGGGGAGGTCTAGATGACAGCTCTTGCGATGGCGCAAGAAATTCCGGCGGGGACAGCTTCCGACAAGATCAAGGTGATGATCGTGGATGACTCCGCGGTTGTGCGCGGTCTTGTCTCGCGCTGGGTCGGTGAAGATCCGGACATGGAGGCGTGCGGACGTTTTTCCAACGGCCAGCTTGCCGTCGACGGTATCGTCAAAAGCGATCCGGATGTGATCGTACTGGATATCGAAATGCCGGTCATGGACGGTTTGACGGCGCTGCCTGAATTATTGACCCGCAAGCCGGGTGTCAAGGTCATCATGGCCTCCACGCTGACGCGCAAGAACGCCGAAGTAAGCATGAAGGCGCTGTCGCTGGGTGCGACGGATTACATCCCCAAGCCGGAAACGAACCGGGGTGTGACGACTTCACAGGAGTTTCGCGACGAGCTTCTGCGCAAGATCAAGGCCATGGTGCCGCAGAAGAAGAACCGCCCGGTGGCCGGGTTGGCAACCGCTCAGCCACAGGCGGCCGAGGCGAAAGCCGTACCCGCCGATCCCGGCTCATACGAGATCCGAAAGTTCTCAAATGTGGCTCCGAGAATTCTTGCAATTGGCAGTTCCACGGGCGGGCCACAGGCTCTTGCCAGCTTGATCGGCGTCGTCGGTCCGGCCCTGCGGAGCGTACCTTGCGTGATCACGCAGCATATGCCGCCGACATTCACGTCGATTCTTGCAGAACATCTGGGCCGCGAGTCGGGCCTTCCGTCCAAGGAGGGCGAGAATGGAGAAAAGCTCCTTCCGGGATCGATATACGTTGCACCCGGTGGGATGCATATGGCGGTCGTTCAGGGCGATGGTGGACCCGAGTTGAAACTCTATGATGGTCCGATGATCAACTATTGCAAGCCGGCCGTCGATCCACTTTTCGAAAGTGTTTCAAAGGTTTATGGCGCGGCGGTCCTCGGGCTTGTGCTCACCGGAATGGGGCATGACGGTGCGGCGGGCGCAAAAGTGATTGCTGACTCCGGCGGGTCCATCATTGCTCAGGATCAGGCCACGAGCGTCGTTTGGGGAATGCCGGGCGCCACCGCGGAAATCGGAGCCTGCGCCGCCATTCTGCCGCTCGATCAAATCGGACGGAAAGCAAGCTCGCTGTTGCGGGGAGGCGCCTGATGACACCCGCGGAATTCGATTTTTTGAGAAATATGCTCAAAACCCGGTCAGGCCTCGTTCTCGGGGAGGAGAAGCGCTATCTCCTTGAATCGCGGCTGATGCCGGTCGCGCGCGAAGCGGGTCTTGAATCGCTCGGTGATCTGGCAAAGGCAGTCATGGTGGCGGGCGCGGAATCGCTGCGGACCAAAGTCACCCAGGCGATGACCATCAACGAGTCGTTTTTCTATCGCGACAAGACGCCGTTCGAAAATTTTAGGGACATCATGGTTCCGGCAATGCTCGAATCCCAGCGTTCGGCGACGCGGAAACTCCGCATCTGGTGCGCAGCTGCGTCGACGGGTCAGGAACCTTACTCGCTGGCGATTGAAATCAAGGAACTTGAGGAACAGTTCCGCGGATGGTCAACAGACATTATCGGTACCGATCTGAGCGAGGAGGTGCTGGAGAAAGCCCGAGCCGGACTGTACAGCCAATTCGAAGTTCAGCGCGGGCTCCCCATTCAGCTGCTTGTGAAATACTTCAAGCAGACCGGAAGCATGTGGCAGATCGATTCCGCCATCAGATCGATGGTTGACTACAAGCATTTCAACCTGCTCGACGACTACAGCAGTCTGGGCATGTTCGACATCATTTTCTGTCGAAACGTACTGATCTATTTCGACCCCGAGACCAAGCAGGACATGTTGGCTCGCATGGCGAAACGCCTGCAACCGGACGGTTATCTTGTGTTGGGGGCAGCGGAGACGGTGATCGGAATTTCCAGTGAGTTCAAGCCGGTTGCGGATGCGCGGGGGTTGTACGAACTTTCCACCGCTTCCCAGGCTGCTACGGGGGCGCCAGCGGTCGCAGAACCGGCAAAGCCGGCGCCGGCTGCAACGGCAGCAAGCATTGCGGCTGCCGGCATTGCGAAGCCCGCCTGATAACTGACCCAAACGAAAGAACGATTCCGGGCAAATAAAAAGGGCCCGAGGGGGCCCTTTGAAATCTTATCGGCACACGGCACTGCGCCGGGCGGTGTATGAACCGTCTTATGCGGCTTCGGATTCATCTTCAGGATCGCGCAGCACATAACCGCGGCCCCAGACCGTCTCGATATAGTGTTTGCCCTCGGTGGCTGCCGCAAGCTTCTTGCGCAGCTTGCAGATAAAGACGTCGATGATCTTGAGCTCCGGCTCATCCATGCCGCCGTAGAGATGGTTCAGGAACATTTCCTTGGTCAGCGTCGTGCCTTTGCGCAGGGAAAGCAGTTCCAGCATCTGATATTCCTTGCCGGTCAGATGCACGCGCTGGCCGCCAACTTCGACGGTTTTGGTGTCGAGATTGACCTTGAGGTCTCCTGTCTGGATGACCGACTGGGCATGCCCTTTGGACCGGCGGACGATGGCGTGGATGCGGGCCACAAGTTCGTCCTTGTGAAACGGCTTGGTCATATAGTCGTCGGCACCGAAGCCCAAACCGCGCACCTTGTCTTCGATTCCAGCGAGGCCGGACAAGATCAGGATCGGTGTTTGGACTTTGGAGACCCGTAACGTCTTCAAAACCTCATAACCGCTCATATCCGGCAGGTTCAAATCCAAAAGGATGATGTCGTAGTCATACAACTTGCCGAGGTCGACACCCTCTTCCCCGAGATCGGTTGTATAGACGTTGAATCCGTCGGATTGCAGCATCAGCTCAATGCTTTGCGCCGTTGCGCTATCGTCCTCAATAAGAAGAACCCTCATTTCAATCCTCTTTCCCCGGGCCCGAAATGGGCATTGGCCCCCACACGGATGGCGTTTGTCGCCTCAATTCAAAATGGTTAATTCGAATCAACAAATTAGGTTCTATTGGTTAACAAATCCTAATCTTCTCCAGGCGCACGCCCGCCAAATCCGCGATTTTCGCCGTTCAGCAACGCCCCGGGCGAATCTATTGGGTCGTTAATCCTCGACGTATGCACGCGACGTTGTCGGCATGAAGGCGCAGGACTCCCTGCGCCAGCACAAGCAGCCGGACCAGTCAGACATGATCTACACGGAAACGCGATTGGAGAATTCAGAACGAATCACTCGATGCGTCATTGATAGCAAAAGTTACCGTCACACACTAACGCTCTGCGATCGATTTGGTTTACCGGGTCTTAATGATCCGCGGGGCAAAATCGTTCGAGTGGGGGATACCTGCGGAGCTGGGGATGCTTCGCGGCTCCAGAACATCGGGAGGGATTGCGTGCAAGCGTTGCTCAGCGAAATCGCGGCAGTGCCGACTTGTGAAGTCTATGGGCGGGTCAGGTCGGTCCAGGGCTTGCTGGTCGAGATTGCGGGGCCCATTAACGCCATGAGCGTTGGCTCTCGCCTGCGCCTCGCCAGCGGCTTGCGTGGCGAGATCGTTTGCGAAGTCGTCGGTTTCCGTAATGGCCGCGCGCTCGCACTGCCGTTCGGTCCACTGGAAGGCGTGCGCATGGGCGCCAAAGCCGTGCTCGAGCCGGCGGTTCCCGCCGTCAAACCTTCAGGTGCGTGGCTCGGGCGTATTGTAAATGCTCTGGGAGAGCCGATCGATGGTAAGGGGCCGCTGGTACTGGGACCGCGGAAATATCCGCTGCGGGCCTGCCCGCCTCCGGCCCATCAGCGCGAACGTGTGGGCGGGCCGGTCGATCTCGGCGTGCGGGCGCTCAACTCGTTTGTGACCTGCTGCAAGGGGCAGCGAATGGGGATTTTCGCCGGCTCCGGCGTCGGCAAGTCGGTTCTGCTGTCCATGCTCGCCAGATTCACGCGCTGCGATATCTCCGTCATCGGCCTGATCGGTGAGCGGGGACGCGAGGTGCAGGAATTCATCGAAGACAATCTCGGCGAGGAAGGAATGGCGCGCTCGGTGCTCGTCGTGGCGACCTCCGACGAAGCGGCCCTCATGCGCCGTCAGGCGGCTTATCTCACCATGACGCTTTCGGAATATTTCCGCGATCAGGGCACTGAAGTTCTGTGTATGATCGACAGCGTGACCCGGTTTGCGATGGCGCAGCGTGAGATTGGTCTCGCTGGTGGCGAACCGCCGACGACAAAAGGCTACACACCGACGGTTTTCACCGAACTTCCCCGCCTGCTTGAGCGCGCAGGTCCCGGCACAGGACGCGGCTCGATCACGGGTCTATTTACTGTGCTGGTCGAGGGTGACGATCACAACGAGCCGATTGCCGACGCGGTTCGCTCGATTCTCGACGGGCACATTGTCATGGAGCGCGCAATCGCCGAGCGCGGCCGGTATCCCGCGATCAACGTTCTGAAGTCCGTCTCGCGGACCATGCCGGATTGCTTGAGCGGCGAACAGGAAGAACTGGTCAGACGGGCACGGCAGCTGATGTCGACCTATTCGGAGATGGAAGAGCTCATTCGCCTTGGCGCATATCGCGCGGGCAGCAATCCGGAAGTGGATGAGGCCATCGCCTATCATCCCATGCTTGAAGAGTTCCTTAACCAGGCCAAGGCGGACCAGGCGTCCCTTGAAGGCGGTTACGGAGAATTGGCACGGATATTGAATGGTGAATCGTTACAGGACGAGGCATTGCACGCCGAGTTGCAGTCGGAACATAGTGAGGGTACTGAGTCATGAAGTCACGTAAGTCGCTGATACAGCTGAGGCGTTTCGAGGTTGACGAGCGGCGGCAGACGGTCGCTGATATCGAAAATATGCTTGAGGATCTCAAGCAAATGGTCGTTGACTTGGAACGTCAGATCGAGGTCGAGCAGGAGAAGGCAGGCGTCAACGACGTTAACCATTTCGCGTATCCGACCTTTGCCAAGGCCGCAATCCAGCGGCGTGACAATTTGCAGAACTCCATATCGGAGCTTGAGAAGAAACTTGAGGAGGCGCGCGGCGAGCTGGCCGACGCCTTTGAGGAACTCAAAAAGGTCGAGCTGATCGAGGAGCGCGATGCGGAACGCATCCGCGCGCAGGATGCTTCCCGTGAGCAGGCCGAGCTCGATGAGATTGCGCTGATGCCCAAAATGGGTATGGCGAGCGATACGGTTTAGCTTTTCCCAAATCGGACACGTTCTTTTCCTCCACGCGCTCGGACTTTCAGTCTGAGCGCGTGGAGCTTTTCGTGGAAAGGGCGTGCCTCATCCGCGAGGCGCGCCAATGATCCATCAAGTTCCGGAACGTCCTTGGGCTGCACCTCGAACCCGGTTGAGCGCTCGACAGCTCACGAAAATGCGGGCCGTTGTGGCTTCCAATTGCCATACGCCCGGACTCCTTTCTTGTTGCAAATTGCCCGGCGCGTGAGTAAGCGCGGGGTATACATAATCAACGGCCGTTCCGGCCCCGATTGAGGGGAATTGACAATGCCATCCTTCGATATTGTCTCGAAAACAGACTTGAACGAAGTTGCGAATGCCATCGCCAACATGGAACGGGAGATGGAGCAGCGCTACGATTTCAAAGGGTCCGATTGCCGGGTCGAGCGCAGCAATGCGGAAATCACATTCCACGCGGATGACGATCTGAAACTCAGGCAGATGCGCGAGATGCTGCAGGGCCATCTGGCGCGCCGCAAGGTCGATGCAGCCGCGCTGGACTATCAGACGGAAGAACCTGCCGCCGGTCAGTCCGTTCGCCAGAAGGCTGTCGTGCGCGAGGGCATTGACCGTGATTTGGCCAAAAAGCTGGTGAAAGAACTCAAAGGCACGAAGCTCAAGGTTCAGGTCGCGATACAGGGCGATGAATTAAGGGTGACGGGAAAAAAGCGTGACGACCTCCAGGCAGCGATTGAGCATGTGAAGGGCCTGAAGTGCGATGTTCCGCTCCAGTTTGTGAATATGCGGGATTGATCGTGAATTCCTGTCCGATCCGGACCTGCGATAGACTTGGACCGGCTAAGGGGCATCTCGAATGACAAGAACGCTCGCGACCGCATCTCTGATAGGAGCCGTGTTCATGCTCTCTTCCTGCGGGGCCACGGGCAGCGGGAGCGGTGGCGCCCCGGTTTCACGGGGGCCGACGACCATCGTCAAAGGCAGCACTCCGGTGCAGCTTTACAGTCACATTGCCCGTCAGGTGCGCGGTTGCTGGTTCAATCCCTCGTCGCCGGTACTGACAAAGCACGTATTCCGCGGCGAGGCCGGTGCCGCGACGACCGGGGCGAACGCCACCAGGATCAT
Organism: Hyphomicrobiaceae bacterium; assembly: GCA_028066055.1. Lineage (GTDB taxonomy): Bacteria > Pseudomonadota > Alphaproteobacteria > Rhizobiales > Methyloligellaceae > UBA2767. The sequence continues at coordinate 22,974 of JALCBY010000024.1, read as the reverse complement.
CATTTATGATGAAACGCCTGATCGCAGACGCGGCCTCAAGGCGTTTTCGATTGATTTTGAGCCGGTCCGCGGCGGCACGAAGATCAACGTGAAAAACCAGCGCTTGCCCTACGCGCTCGGCCAGAAACTGGTTGCCGATGTCGGTTACTGGGCGCAGGGCGGTCCGAATTGCGACGGGCCTGTGCAGGCGTCGGGCGGACCCAGGGGTTCGGTTTCCGGTCCGCGTGTAACCCAGTAGATCCCGCATTACACGTCCAGTTCGTTAGATAGATCATCGATGCTGCGGGTTTTGCCCGGAATCTTACGGTTTTTGCGCGGTTTTGCTTGTTCGCCCCCCATGCAACCCCTAAGTTTGTCCTTCAATCGCATCGCTCGATTGAGCGTTGATCTTCCGCAACTTCAGACGAGTTCGGTTCAACGCGTATCGCCCTTGCGTACGAGTAGTTGATTGGGGGCTACGATCGGTACACGACTTGCATCCGTCATTGGTCCGGACGCCACGCTCCGCGGCGACGTCAGGTTCGCGGGCGACGTCAAGGTTGCAGGTGAAATACAGGGAAATTTGCATTGTGATTCACTCTTCCTGACCAGGAAAGGAGTGATCTCGGGCGATGTCGCGGCGAAACGCGTGATCGTGTGTGGCCACGTATCCGGTTCAATCGACGCTCAAGAAATTTACCTAAAATATGGCGCAGTTGTTGAAGGAGACATTACGCATCACCAATTGACAGTGGAGAAGGGCGCCATCCTGAAGGGTACCTCGTTCCCATCCGAGGTGCAGATGGTGTCGGGAACTGTCGATACGGAGGGTGTTGTGCGTTTTGATCTGTTGACCCGTATCGTGTCCGCAGGACGCCAGAAGCTGTCTTCTCTGCGTATCTCTCGCCCTCAACTGCAGTGGAGACCGAAGGCCGAAACGCAATCGCCCGAAACTGAAGAATCCCAGAGTACTTCAGCGCTTTCGGAGCAAATGGTGCGGCTTGGGCCCATCTCGGATCGGCTGCGTGAAACGCTGCGCCGTGTCACTCTGTATTTCAAGTTGGCGGCCAGTTCCACATCTGCCAAATTGCCTGAGTTTCTGCACCGGCCCAACGAACCAAAGCGGTTCCGGCGCTACAGGTTTCATATTCTTTCGCCGCTTACGAGTCTGACGGCCATTGCCGCGCTTGCGCTGTTTTGGGTGGCACGCGGGTATGATCCCGACCCCGCCCGCAACTATCCGTTGAGCAAAACCCTGGAGGTGCCGTCGGATCGCGAGTTGATCCTGCTGGATGCGAAAGGAAAACCGTTCGCGCGGCGTGGCGGGTGTGTCGATGCATCGGTCAGCCTTGACGAGATTCCCGATCACTTTATCGATGCCCTGCTTGCAACCGAAGACCGGCGCTTCTTCGTTCACTTCGGTATCGATCCCGTCGGCATTGTTCGCGCCGCGCGTGCCAATCACGCTGCGGGTAAGATCGTTCAAGGCGGCAGCACGATCACCCAGCAGCTTGCGAAGATCTCGTATCTCTCGTCCGAAAAATCCTTCGAGCGCAAGGTGAAGGAAGCGATTGCGGTCTTGCGTCTCGAGGCGTCACTCACGAAGCGGGAAATCCTGGAGCGCTATCTCAGCCGCGCCTACTTCGGCGAGGGATGTTTCGGCCTCCGTGCCGCGGCGCGCCACTATTTCAAGCGCGGCGTGGACAAGCTGACGGTGCCACAGTCTGCGATGCTCGTCGCTCTGCTCAAATCGCCAAGCCAGCTTGCACAGGACAAAAAGGCGCTCCGAGACCGCGAAGCCCTCGTGCTGGACGCGATGGTCGACTACGGGCGCCTCGATCCGGTGCGCCGTGCTGAGCTCAAGCTCGCAAAGACCCTCAATACGTCGCGCGCATCCTTCGGTGCATTCTATGCGGACTGGATCGCCGACACGGCAAAGGTCAAAAACGATGGCAACATGGCGCCCCTGCCGATCCGGACCAGCTTCGATCCGAGGCTGCAGCGCGCTGCCGATGCGGCAGTCCGGAGGATCCTCAACAACTCCAGCCGCAAGCTGAGAGCCGGGCAGGCGGCATTGGTCGCCATGCGGCCCGATGGCCGCGTCCTGGCGATGGTCGGTGGACGAAATTATGGCGACAGCCAGTTCAACCGGGCCAGCCAGGCGTTGCGGCAGCCGGGCTCTTCCTTCAAGGCATTTGTCTATCTGGCCGCGGCGCGCGCCGGCGGCAGGCCGGACATGATGGTTGCCGACGTGCCGATCACGATCGGTGATTGGAGCCCGCGGAACTATGATGGACGGTATCGCGGGATTATGCCGCTCAGGCGGGCGTTTTCCTCATCCATCAATACGGTCTCGGTCCGGCTGACGCAGGCAGTCGGCCCGCACCAGGTAGCGACCGCCGCGCGGGACTTGGGCATTACCACGCCTATATCGGATGAACATCCCAGTATTGCGCTGGGAACGTCCGAGGTGACACTGGTCGATCTGACATCAGCCTATGCGGCCTTTGCCGCAAACGCCTATCCCATCAAGCCCTGGGGCATTGTCTCCATGGGCGCGCGTAATTCCGGCTCCGGAATGCCGCCCAAGGGAGCCGGCCGCTGGAGACTGATGGAAGGCGGGACCATGAGGCAGTTCCTAGAAGCGACCGTACAGGCGGGAACGGGACGTGCCGCACGGCTTTCAATTCCGTCCTACGGAAAAACCGGCACCAGCCAGAATTATCGCGATGCCTGGTTTGTCGGCTTTGCCGGCAATCTCGTGGTCGGTGTCTGGGTCGGAAATGACGACAACACACCGATGAGACGAGTGACCGGCGGGAACCTCCCGGCTCAGATCTGGAAAGCGTTTGTTTCCAACGCCCTTCAGATTGATAGGAATTCGCGCAGGGCCCCCACGCGAATTGCTGCATTCCAGGCAAAGCCCTCAAGTCGGCGCTCGGGCGGTATAGGGTCCGCCACGCTGATGTCGATGCTCATGGATCAGGAATATATGTATGCGTCCGGCTACGGCTCCGGCGCCTATTTTGGCAATGCGATGATGTTCGGGCGGCCACGAGATGGGTTCTATCCGGGCTATCGGCAGGGATACCCCAACTACGGCCAAGGCTATCCGGGTTATGGACAGGGATATCCAGGCTATCGGCAAGCGCGTCCCGGAACTCGGCGGGTCAAGCGCCGTCAACGTACCGGTGGAACGTGGGACCCGTTTTCGAACCAGAATTGATGTCGCCAGTCGGGGGGCTGGGCGAGTTGCACCCCTTGGCATGAGAGAGGAAGAACTGAAACAGGGACAGGTGCAGGGATGTTTGGACGACGGCGCCAACTCACGCTCATCGCGGAGGGATCGGAAATCGGGGGCGGTGTATCCGCCTCGGGCATGGTTGAAATCGGCGGCACTGTGAACGGGGACGTTGAATGCGGGTCCTTGTTCGTCTCGCAGGCAGGCTGCGTGAACGGCAAAGTGGATGCAGACAGCGTGATCGTCGCGGGAACCGTGGATGGACCGGTCTTCTGTTCCCGGCTGCATTTGAAGTCCGGCGCGCGCGTGGTGGGCGACATTCAGTATGACACGCTGATTGTCGATCAAGGCGGGCGCTTCTCGGGACGGTCGCTGCAAAAGGAAGAACCAAAAAAGAAGAGAATGCCTAGGAAGGCAAAAGCTCGCGCAAAGGCACCGCGGGGAAAGATGGCCAAGGCACCCGCGAGGCGGCGCACCAAAGCGCCCATGAGACAACCTGACAAGTCCAAAAAAGAGCCTGAGATCAAACCGCAAGAAGCTCCCGATACAAAGCCCGTTTCAACCGCGAAACTCGATCCTGCGGGGTCAACAAGCCTGGCTTCAGGTAATGCAGTTGCCGGGGGCACTACGGGTTCGGTCCGCTGAGTTTCGTTAGCTGAAGCGGATCCGCAACCGGTCGGTGAGATGCTCCATAAGCAACACGATGACGAAGATCGCCAAGATGATCGCCGATGCGTTCTGATACTGGAACAGGTCGAACGCCACTTTGAGTTCCTGGCCGATTCCCCCAGCACCGACCAAACCAAGAACCACCGATGAGCGGACCGCCTTTTCAAGGGCAAACAGCCCGGTATTGATGAAAGACGGCATTGCATCGGGGATCACCGCCCCGCAGAGGACGGTAAAACGCCCCGCGCCGATGGCATCAAGCGCTTCCTGAGGCTCCTTGTCCGCGTCCTCCATGGCTTCGGCAAAAAAGCGGCCGCAAAATCCGATTGTGTCAACGATGATGGTCATGGTTCCGGCCACCGCGCCAAGACCGACCGATGCCACGAATATGAGGGCCCAGACGAGGTCGGGGACGGTGCGAAAGAAAGAGACGAAACTCTTGAAGACAAACGCGCCCGCGGCAAGCGGCGTCACGCCGCGGGCCGACATCCAGGCGATTGGGATGCTCAATGCAATGCCGATGGCGGTTCCGGCGATTGCGATCTGAAAGGTTTCAACCAGCCTCAGAAAAATGCGCCAAAGAAACTGTGGATCCGTATTCGGCGGTACCATGCGCTCCACAAGTTTGAACATGCGGGGCAGCCCTTCGACGAACCGTTGGGGGGAGGGTGAAACATCGTTGATGGAAACGATCACGACAGCGCCAACGATGATCAAGACGGTAAATTCCAGCGCGGACAGCGATGAAAGCCGGGGTATCCGCGTGTCGCTGCGCGGATCAGTCTTGGAAGACATTTTGCAGATCGCGTTTCGACACCTTGTGGCTCGGCCGGTCGAAATAGATTTTGCCAGCTTTCAGAGCAACGATCCGATCGGCGTACCTTGCGGCGTGATCCATGTCGTGGGAGGTGAAAACCAGCGTGATGCCGTTGTCTTTCGTTAGGTTTGAAAATTGCTTCATGACCTCATGTCCCGCGACCGGGTCGAGGCTGGCCGCCGGTTCATCGGCAATGATGAGTCGCGGGTTTCGCACCAGCGCCCGAGCAATCGCCACGCGCTGGGACTGGCCACCCGAGAGTTGATCGGCGCGGGTTGCCGCCTTGTCGCGCAAGCGCACCGCATTGAGCGCTGATAACCCTGCCTCGCGCCATTCGGACGGAGCGATGGCCTGATGAACCGCACGCCACCCGCGCGTCATGCCGAGCATGCCGTGGACGACGTTGGAAAGCGCCGTGAGGCGCTTCACCAGACCATGGTTCTGGAACACAAAGCCGATCTGACGTCTGATTTTTTGCCGCTGCTTTCCGGTCGGCAAGGCATTGAACTCTTCGCCGAGGGTTACGACGCTTCCTTCGGTCAGGGGATGCAGTCCGATCAGGCTTTTGAGAAGCGTCGATTTGCCGGCGCCGTTTGAACCGATCAGGGCGACACACTCGCCCTCGAAAATATCCAGATTGATGCCACGCAAGACAGCGGTGTCCGGCCCGAAGGACTTGGCCAGATTCTCGCATCGGATGAGGTTAGACTTCTGCAGCAACGGTACACCTCTTGGCCGGAAAGCAGTAAGGGCGGCGCAAGCGCCGCCGCCCGAACCTGACTTCCCGGCTCTCTAGTTGCCGACGAACTTGCTGAACCCGTTCACGCCGATTGTGCGATACATGGAACGGACATAGTCATAGTCGCCGTCATCGATGCTTGAGAGGAAGAAGCCGCCCTTGTATTTGGCATTGTCGTCGCCTTTCAGTACGGCTTGCATCAGCGCTTCCCCGTCATCGGTGAAGGCCTTCTTCACCGCGTTGAAGATCTTGTCTGAAACCGACTTGTTGGCGACGAGAATGTCATTTGGCAGATCGCGGCCGCGGGCGACAACGGTGAAGGCAACGTTGGGGTACGCCTTGCGGGCCTTGACGAGATGTCCGAAGTTCATGCCGATACCGGCGATGTCGCCGCGCAGCAGAGCTTCGATGGCGATGTTTCGCTTGATGATCTCGGCCTTGTAGTCCTTGTCGTAATTCATCCCGAGATCGGCCAGGGCCTGAGCCGGCCCGAGATGTTGCGATGTGGACCCGACGGAACCGAACGATACCTTCTTGCCCTTCAGATCGGATACGCTCTTGATGTCGCCGCCGGCGATGACGACGATCTGGGCGAAATAGTCCGGGCGCTGCCAGCCGACAACGATCCGCGGATCGGCCAACTCCTTGATGACCACATACTCGGCCGGGCCGGTAAGAACGAAGTCCACCATCCCGGAGTTCATCGCCTCAACCGCAGCCGTTCGCGAGTTCACCGGGAAGAGCTCTACATCCATCCCGGTGGATTTCTCCAGAACCTTCTCCATCGCGCCGAATTCCTGCTGAAGCTGCTCAAGACCTTCAATATCGGTCACAGCGAAGCGAATCTTGTCGGCGGCGTCGGAAGGTATTGAAAACAATCCAATGAGCATGCCCATGGACAAGGCCAGGGCCTTAACGAATTGCGACTTTAACATTTTCTTGTGCTCCCGCTTTCGAGTGAGGTGGCACGGACCACCTGCAGTACGGGCTTCATAAGGATCGTTAGCGTCATCTGAGTGAAAAAAATGTTTCACCTTGATGACATGTGGCGCGGCTACGTCACTTGCCTTCAACCTAATCCGGCAGGCGAGGCAGCAGGCGTGCAACCGGTATTCATCGAAGGTGGATCGTGTCTCATCGGTGACACACTCGAGGACACCAGCATATTGGTGGCGGACGGAGAAATCGCCGCCCTCGGAGGTTCGCGTCCGGCAGGCGCGTTATTGCTCGACGCAAAAAACAAGCTCGTACTACCGGGGATGGTTGATATTCATGGAGACGCGTTCGAGCGGCAGATGATGCCACGGCCCAACGTCGGGATCCCTCCTGACATCGCGCTGACCGATACGGATGCGCAACTTGTAGCAGGCGGTATCACAACTGCATTTCACGGTCTTACACTGTCCTGGGAGCCGGGTTTGCGGTCGGTAGAAGGCGGCGCGCGGTTCGTCGCCGCTCTCAATTCGATCAAAAAGAAGCTGTGCTGCGATCATCACCTGCAAATCCGATGGGAAACCTTTGCCTTCGAGGCGGTTGATACCGTCAAGGACTGGCTTGCCAGCGATATGGCGCCGGCGCTCGCGTTCAACGACCATACGAGTTCGACCGTCAGGAAGCTTGCAACGAACAAGCCCAACAAACTGGGCGAGTGGGCCGCGCGGGCCGGCCTGTCGGAGCAGGGTTACATCGAGATGGTTCACGAGGTCTGGGACCGTCAGGAGAATGTGCCTGAGCAGATCGAGACGCTCAGTCGCTTCGCGCAGTCGCATGGCCGCGCGATGCTGTCTCATGACGATGACAGCCTGGAACTGAGGCAGAGGTTTAGGGATGTCGGCGCCCGTGTGGCCGAGTTTCCAATGAGCATCGACGTAGCACGCGATGCGAGATCCCACGATGAGCACATTGTCCTTGGTGCACCAAACGTGGTGCGTGGCGGCAGTCACAACGGTGCATTGAATGCGGCAGAGTGTATTGATGAGGGTCTGTGCACCGTTCTTGCGTCCGATTACTATTACCCCGCAATGCTTGCCGCCGTCTTCAAACTGGTCGCAGATGGACGGCAGACGCTTGACGAGGCATGGCCGCTTGTTTCAGAAAATCCGGCGCAGGCCATGAACCTTGATGACCGCGGACGACTTTCGGAGGGTGCGCGTGCAGACGTCATTATCGTCGATGCGGCCGACGACCGGCAGCCCCGTGTCGCCGCGACGATCACGGGCGGTACCATTGCCTGCGTGTCGGATCAGGATGTTTTCGGCAAACGGCCCTAAACCTGCCCGACCGTTTTGAGTTTTGCCTGTGGGTGCACTTCGTGCTGCGACATGACCGGCGTTTGCGCACGGAACCGTTCGATGATCTGGCGCACATAGGGGCGGATGTGCGGCCCGGTAAGGAGCACCGGAGCTTCGCCCAGTTCACCCGCCACTTCGAACGCCTTGCGCAAATCCTTGATGAATTCCTGAAGCCGGCTCGGCACGAGGGCAAGCTGTCGATCCTCGCCTTCTCCGATAAGGCTTTCCGCAAACTCCTGTTCCCATTGGGGAGATAGCGTGATCAGGGGAAGATAGCCGTTCGGCCCGGTGTGCGTGGCACAGATCTGGCGGGATAGCCGGGTGCGCACATGTTCGGTGATTGCCTGAACGGATTGGGTGAAGCCGGAGGCTTCGGCAATCGCCTCGAGAATGGTCGACAGGTCGCGGATCGAGACGCGCTCGCGAAGCAGCGTCTGCAGGACCCGCAGGATCGCCGGCGCGCTGATCTGCGCCGGGACCACATCATCGAGAAGCTTGCGCGACTTCTCGGGCAGTTTCTCAAGCAGATCCTGCATATTGCCGTAGGACAGCAACTCCGGCATGTGCGCTTTCAGGGTTTCGGTGAGATGGGTCGAGATCACCGTGACCGGATCGACGACCGTATATCCCTTGAAGGCCGCTTCCTCACGCAGATCTGAGTCGATCCATGTGGCCGGGAGTCCGAATGTCGGCTCCGTCGTATGGTTGCCCGGCAGGTCGATCTGGGCGCCCTTGGGGTCCATCGCCATGAGCTGTTCGGGATAGAGGACGCCGTGACCGGAATCGACTTCCTTGACCTTGATGATGTACTCGTTCGCCGGCAGCTGCATGTTATCCAGAATACGCACCGCGGGCATGACGAAGCCCATTTCCGCCGCAAGTTGGCGTCTGAGCGCCTTGATCTGTTCCGTCAGCTTGTCGGAGTCGCCTCTGGGATCGTTGATCAGGGGGACCAGGCCATAGCCGAGCTCGATCCGGAGCTCGTCCATCTGCAGCGTCTCGGAGATCGGCTCTTCCACGGGTTCGGCTTCCGCTTCGGCTTCCGCCTGCTGGACCGCGACCTCCTCCTGAGCCTTTACCTTCTTGGTTTTTGCCGCGCGCCAGGCGAGACCTCCGGCGATCCCGGAGAGAGCAAAGAAGGGAAGCATCGGGATACCAGGAAGCAAAGCCATGCCGCCCATGACGAAGGATGCCATGCCGAGGGCCTTGGGGTAACCGGAGAGCTGGCTCACAAGGGCCTTGTCGGCTGCGCCATCGACGCCCGCCTTCGAGACCAGAAGGCCGGCGGCCGTTGAAACGACCAGGGCCGGGATCTGCGAAACCAGCCCGTCCCCGATGGTGAGCAGGGTGTAGGTCTGGCCGGCATCCATCATCGACATGCCGTTCTGCCCGACGCCGATGATCATGCCGCCAATGATGTTTATGAATGTAATCAGGATGCCTGCTATTGCGTCACCGCGGACGAATTTCGAGGCACCGTCCATGGCGCCGAAGAAGGAGGATTCATCCTCGAGCTTCTTGCGGCGTTCGCGCGCCTGATCCTCGTTGATAAGGCCGGCGGACAGGTCGGCGTCAATCGCCATCTGTTTGCCGGGCATCGCGTCCAGGGTGAAGCGCGCTGCGACCTCCGCAATGCGGCCGGAACCCTTGGTGATGACCACGAAATTCACGATCACGAGGATCGCGAACACGATGATGCCGATAACGAAATTGCCCTGCATCACGAAATTTCCGAAGGCCTGGATAACCTGACCTGCGGCATCGGTGCCTTCATGCCCGTCGGTCAGAATCAATCGCGTCGAGGCGAGGTTGAGCGCCAGCCGCATCATGGTTGCGATCAGCAGAACCGTGGGGAAGGCGGAGAATTCCAGCGGCACATGGATGAACAGCGCCGTCATCAGGATCAGGACCGAAAATGTGATCGAGATCGCGAGAAGCAGATCCAGCATCATTGCCGGCATCGGCAGGATCAGTACGACAAGGATCGCAACGACGCCGAGCGCCAGCCCGATCTCACCACGCCGTGCCGCGTTTGCGAGATCTCCCAAGCCCACCAACAGACCGTTGGGTTGGCCGGGAACCGGCTGTGCCGTATCGGTGCTCGGGACGGGTCCCGCCGCCGTCGTGTCGCTCATGCCGTACAAACTCCCCGCAGCCGGCGGTCGCGCGCCGGCAAACATGCTAGGCAATATTTGCCGCCCATATGGTTAGCGGACGGTTAATGGCGACGTTGAATGGCGAGATTTCCGAGCGTTTTCGTGCTTCAGCATTCACCGCAAATTGGGAGCCGGGACGCTTGGGCCGGGTTCCGAAGTGCGCAGGAGGGGCGTGACGCACTGCACCGAAACCCGCCGGTTCTGCCGTTCGGCGTAAGGCGTCGGGATGACCGGATACCACTCACCGTAGCCCTGCGTTATGAGATTCTGCGCCGGGATCGCATAGAAGCCGATGAGCGCGTCGGCAATGGCCCCTGCGCGGCGGTTTGAGAGTTCGAGATTGGAATATGCATCGCCGACAAGATCCGTGTGCCCCGAAATCATGAAGACCTCGCGTGGATTGCTCGCGATGATCTGGTGCATGGCACCGGCCAACTCTGACAGCTTGGGAACCTCATAACCATCGATCTCGGCGGAGCCGGTCGCGAATGTGATGCTCTTGACGTCGACACGGTTCAGGCGGCTGATCCAATCTCCGTCCTGGCGCAACTCCTCAAGGCTGTAGCTGCGCTCGATCGGTGCAGGTAGCGGTGCGGTCAGAGCCTGTTTCAGTTCGCGGGAATTTGCCCGACCTGCATCCAGCGCAGACGGCTGGCCGGCGTAAGGCACGCTCGGCAGTGGCGGAACGGAGCGCGTTTGCCGTCGTGGTGCGTTATAAAGATGCCGGTTGTCGATCAGCACGACGGTGCGGCCATCGGGAAAACGGCGGATGCGCCTTACGATACCACCGTCATGAGCGCGGATGGTTATAATGCGCACGCCATTGGAATGTGTCAGGACGATCCGCTTTCGGCCGTTCGGCAGGTGCTTGACGCGACGGCGACTTCCGACGCCCGGGACAGGTACTTCTCGGTAATGCCCGGCACCGCGGTTGTGGCGGTCGATGGCGCGCACAGCGCCCTCAATGATCACGGCGAGCGCGTCTTTGTAATCCGGATCCCAATTCCGGTGTGATGGGTCATGACGTCCGTTTTTGCCGCGCTTGGCTCGCTTCATGTGAGGGTTGCGGGGTGCTGCGTTGCCGCGCGCAATTGCTTTCGCCCGCTTGGCGGCTTTTCTCGCCTTCGCATTCTTCTTTTTCCGTTTCTTCTTTCCGGCCACGGCTTTGTTTGGCTTGTTCTTTTTCTTGCCTGCCGTCTTGTTCGCAGCGGGATGCGCCTTGCCGCCTGGCTTCGGCGTGGCCTTCTTTTTCTTTTTTGCGGGCTTTGTCTTGCCAGGCTTCGGAGACGCTGTCTGTTTCGCTTTTTTTGCCCGTGTTTTTTGACCTTCGGCCTTTTTCTTCGTGGCCTTCTCTACAGTCGGAATTGCCACTGGCTTGGCTTTCTCAACGGATTTCTTGACAGCCTTCTCAGAAGGGTTCGTTCGGGCTTTCTTCTTCGCCGGTGCGGTCTTCTTTGCATTCGGCTTGGCGGCCGGTTCGGCCTTTACCACCGTCTTCTTGGTGACCTTTTTGGGGGTTTTCGTTTTGGCATTCTTCTTCCCCGGTGCATCTTTTTTCGGTGCCGGATTGGTTTTTACGACGGTCTTTTTGATGACCTTCTTTTTGACAACCTTTTTTGGGGCGGAGATCTTTTGAGGAGCGGCCCGTTTGCCTTGTTTCGTGGCGGGCGATGCAGCTTTCTTCGGTGAGGTTGTCTTCACGGCGCTTGAGGATGCAGTCTTGTTCGCTTTCCTCTTGGCTTTCTGATTGTCGGTTTTCGGAGCCGCGGCTTTCTTCGACGGCGCTTTCGCTGCGGCCTTCTTGGCGACCGCTTTCTTTTTTTTCACGGCCTTCGGTTTGACCGGCTTCTTTTTTTTCGCTGCCTTGTTTTTTGCGGTCTTCTTTTTCACAGCCTTCTTTGTTGCAGGTTTCTCTCCGGCCTTCGGCGTTTCGGCGGATTGTGCGGCCCCGTTGTTGCTCTGAGCCATGGCTGGCGAGATTGTCGCGGCGATGCACACCATCAGCAGAGCCGAGAGCAGCGCCATGAACAGATATCTCGATTGCCTGAGCTGACGATTGGATAGATGTGCAGGATGGGATGTGATGGCGCTTTTCATGGTCCGTCTCCAACGAAGCTGCGGTGTGTTCAAATGCGACCATGAAGATGCCGTAGAGGCGCTGAACGCGGACGGAACACGGTGTTCATCCGCGGTTCATGTTGTGGGTGGGGAAAGTCCAACGAAAATGATCGCGGCCCCGAGTCGGGACCGCGATCACGTGTTTCCTGCAGCTATGCTTTATTCAGTTGGCCAAACGGCATGTTCGGTGCCGCGTTCGTGCATCTATCATCCAACCGCCGCACGGGCATCGCCGGGCATCGGCACGTCTACGCCGTCATCGGAATACTGCTTGAGTTTGTTGCGGAGCGTGCGGATCGAAATTCCAAGGATATTTGCGGCGTGTGTGCGGTTTCCCAAACAGTGCCCGAGTGTCTCGAGAATGAGATCACGTTCCACCTCCGCCACCGTCTTGCCGACCAGAGTGCGCGTGACCACCTCGGCGGTCTGCGCGGCCTGCGCTGCCGGGTCGGTGAATGCGCCGGCCGGCGCCGCCGGCGCACCGTCGGGCGCACGAATGGCATCGGCCCCGATTTCCGCACCGCTGGAGAGCAATACTGCGCGATGAATGGTGTTTTCCAGTTCGCGGACGTTCCCGGGCCACGGATTGGCAAGAAGCTGCCGCCGCGCTTCCGCCGAGATCGCGCGGCGCGGCGCACCGTTGGCCTCCGCATACTTGCGGGCGAAGTGCTCCGCCAGTTCAAGAATATCGGTGGGGCGCTCCCGCAGGGGTGGCACACGGAGGTTGACCACGTTCAGCCTGTAGAGCAGGTCTTCCCGGAACGTGCCTTCCTGCACCGCCGCCGCAAGGTCGCGGTTCGACGTGGCGATGATGCGGATGTTCACGGAAATCGGCTTGGTGCCGCCGACGCGGTCGATTACGCGCTCCTGAATGGCGCGCAGCAGCTTGGCCTGGAGCCGCGCATCCATTTCGCTGATCTCGTCCAGCAAAAGCGTTCCGCCGTCGGCTTCCTCGAATTTGCCGATACGTCGGGCGATGGCGCCGGTGAACGCGCCTTTTTCGTGTCCGAACAATTCGGATTCGAGCAGGTTCTCCGGAATTGCGGCGCAATTCACTGAGATGAACGGCTTTGCTGCGCGGGCCGACTTGCGGTGGACGTGCCGCGCCATGACCTCTTTGCCGGTGCCGGATTCTCCGGTTACGAGAACGCTGGCGTCGGATGCCGCAATCTGCTCGGCGAGGGCGATGACCTGCGCCATCTTTTCGTCGCGGTAGACGAGGGCGTGGCTCTCCGCGACGACCGCCTCCAGTATGGCCGCGATCAGCTCGGGGTCCGGTGGCAGCGGGATATATTCCTTTGCACCCGCCTGGATGGCGGCGACGGCGGCTTTTGCGTCATGTTCGATGCCGCAGGCAACAATCGGAACATGAATATGTTCAGTATCGAGCCGTTCGATCAATTCGGCGATATCGTTATGTACTTCAACCATCAGCAGGTCCGCACCGCGCCCCGCACGCAGATCCTTCATTGCAGTTTCTATGTTCGGCGCATGGGTTACCTGCGCCCCGCGATCCATCGCGATTTTTGTCGCCGTCGTCAGCTCGCCATTCAGGCTGCCGATAATCGTCAGTCTCATTGCCGTCTCCTAATCCCGCAAGGCAGCGCGCCACACCGCCCAGTTTCTCGCGTCAGTTACTCTCGCTCTTGATGATCTCCGTCATGGTCACGCCAAGCCGGTCCTCGACCAGCACCACCTCGCCACGGGCCACAAGCCGGTTGTTGACGTAAATGTCGATGGCCTCGCCGACCTTTCGGTCCAGTTCGACGACATCGCCCTCGTCCAGTTGCAGAAGGTTGGCGACCTCGATATTGGTGCGCCCTAGAACCGCGGAGATGTTCACCGGAACATCGAACACGGCTTCGAGATCGGACGCGGTTCGAGTCTCATCCTCGACGACCGCATCACCGGCGTTATCCGCTGGTGCATCGTCAGCAGACGGCATTTTTTCCTGCTGGGCGAAATCGGTGAGATCGACATCGTCACCGCCGGCTTCGTCGGCTACTTCGCCGCCTGGCTCTTCGCTCATTTGGTTTCTCCTGAATCGGGCACGGTTGCACCGGTTGTTTCTTGTTGGGTTGGGGTTGGTCCCGCCTGTATCGATGTGGCGTCGGCGGCTTCAGATGTCGGCTGCGGGCAAGGCATATCGACACCGAAGGGTTCCGCCGCCGAATCTCCGCTGAGTCCATCGAGATGACGTCGGACAATCTGTGCAACGGCATCACGTTTCTTTTCCAGATCGAGGGTTATGCCACCATCAGCCCATTGTAGGTTGCAATTACCCCTTGTCGTATCCGGGTCCCCGAGCACGACGATGTTTCCCTTGAACCCGCGTTCCGCCGCGATCGTGCTGACCAGTTTCTGAATGTCGTCTACCAGGGCATCGTTGACCGTGACGGCGATATGCGGGGCGTCGCCCATATGCTCGAGCGCATCGGTAAAGACGGATTCGAGATTGAGGGCAGGTGAGCGCACAATCAGCTGTTCCGCCAATATGTTTGCCGTGAGGTTTCCAAGTTCAATCGCATCGGCCCGAATGCGATCGAGCTCTTTGTCCGCACCTTCCCGGATCTTCTCTACCCGCTGGAGCAGTTCGCCTATCAACGCATGCATTTCCGCCTCGAGGCTCTTGCGGGCTTCCTCCTCGCCTTCGGTCCGGCCTTCCTCGTAGGCTGCGCAGCAGGCCTCGGCCATCTTGCGCTCCCACTCCTCCTGCATCTTTTGTGCAGCCGCGGCCTCTTCCGACTCCGTCCGGCGCGTCGGTGCGTCGAAGGTGCGGTCGAAGAGATATCTCGCTGCTTCAGCCATGGTTGCCTCTAGTAGACGAGCTCGTCGTCGCCGCCCGTCTTGGTGATGATGATCTCGCCTTTGGCGGCGAGATCCTTGGCGGTGTTGATCATCTTCGATTGCGCGTCGTCGACATCCTTGAGGCGAACCGGCCCCATCACTTCAAGATCGTCACGCAGCATTTTCCCGGCGCGCTCGGACATGTTGGAGAGGAAGAGGTCGCGAACCTGTTCGCTGCCTCCCTTCATGGCGAGCAAGAGATCGTCGTTTTCGACGTTGCGCAACAGGATCTGAATGCTTGCCTTGTCGAGCTTGGTAAGATCCTCGAAGGTGAACATGAGCGTCTTGATGCGCTCTGCCGCTTCCCAATCGGTTTCCTCAAGCGAGGAAAGAAAACGCCCCTCCGTCTGCCGGTCGAAATTGTTGAAGATCTCGGCCATCAGCTCATGCGCGTCGCGCTGCCGGGTCTGCGAGAGGTTCGAAATGAACTCGCTGCGCAGGGTGTGCTCTATTTTCTCAAGGACGTCGCGCTGCACCGATCCCATCTTGAGCATCCGCTGAACCACTTCCAGCGAGAATTCGTCGGGCAGGAGCGACAGGACACCGGCGGCATGGTCACTTGCGATCTTGGAAAGAACCACCGCAACGGTCTGCGGATATTCATTCTTGAGATAGTTGGCGAGAACCGCCGGTTGAACATTGGAAAGCTTCTCCCACATGTTGCGTCCGGCGGGTCCGCGGATCTCTTCCATGATGACCTGAAGGCGGTCGGCCGGAAGATATTCCGACAACAGCTTTTCGGTCGATGACGTGGTTCCGAGCAGGGCACCGGCTAACGACATTTTCGAAATGAAATCAGTGAGTAAAGCCTGGGTCATGTCGTTCGTGATATTGCCGAGCTCGGACATTGCGACCGACACGGCGACAACTTCGTCGTCGCTGAGTTCGCTCCAGACCGGCTGACCCCATTCCGACCCGAGCGCGAGCATCAGGACCGCGGCCTTTTGCGGGCCGGTCAAGGCGTCCACGCTGGTGGACATCTCCTGCAGTTCGCCGCCCTGTTGCTGCGCCTGGGCTTCGGCCAGCATCTCGTCGATATTTGTTTGCGGTGTTGCCATGTCTCGTCGAGTCATGCCGTTTGCTGGAGCCAGTCGCGCACAATGGTGACGGCCTCATCGGGGTTGTTCTTGATCGTTTCGCCGACTTCCTCGACCGCCTTTTGCTGAACTTCGCCGATTGCCCGCGCGCTCTTTAAGGCTTCGGACGTCTGGCTTGGGGGCGGGGGAAGTGCCAGGTCTCCCTCGCCAACCGGTTGGCCATCAGGCCCAGTGAGCTGAGGAGCACCAGCTGCCGACAGGTCTTCCAGCGCGGGCTGTATCTCATCGGGCGTCACAATGCGCCGGACAAGCGGGCGGACTATCAGCAGCAATACCAGCAGGGAGACGATGCCGATGACCGACATTTCCGCGATTGCGAAATAGTCGTTTTTCGAAAGGGACAGCATCGAACCCAACCACCCTTCGGGTGCGCTGTCCGCGAGAGCGGGGGCCTGCACCTCGGCGAACTGCAGATTGACCACCTGTACCTGATCGCCACGATCCTTATCGAACCCGATGGCGGAGCGGACGAGTGCCGAAATCTGCTCGATTTGCTCCGCCGGTCGGGGGGAATAGTTGAAGGTGCCGTTTGCGTCCTTCTGGTAGATGCCGTCCACGAGGACAGCGATCGAGAGGCGTTTGATCCTGCCGCCCTCGGCAACCGCGGTTTTGGTGGTGCGCGAAATCTCGTAGTTGACCACTTCTTCGGTCTTGTTTGCGTTTTCCTGCTGGTTTCCGTCGGTTCCAGGTTCGGCGTTGGCCGCCGGGAGTTCATTGCCCACCGAAACGCCATCGTTGCCGTTCGGCGTGGTGATGTTCGAGTTCTCTTCGCGCGTCTGGGTTGAACGGACCACACGGCCATCGGGGTCGTAAATGTCCGTTGTTTCGGTAATTTTGGAGTAATCCATTTCTGCCGACACGCGCACGCGGACACGGCCATTGCCGACCACGCTGGAGACGATGTCCTCGATCTCCTGACGCATGCGCTGTTCCATCGCCTGATGGCGCTCTTCGAACTCCGAACCGCCCGGATCGGCGCCGTCCTCACGCCCGCTCGCAAGCAGGCGCCCCGATTCATCGACGATCGAGACACGTCCAGGTTTGAGGCCGTTGACGGCCGATGCTGTCAGATGTTGGATCGCCTTGATCTGTCCGCGGTCGAGCTCGCCGCGTACGCGCACGACAATCGAGGCCGAAGGCTCGTTCTTGTCGCGCGAAAACAGCTCCCGCTTCGGCAGAACGAGGTGCACGCGCGCCACGGCCACGTTCCGCAGGGCGCGAATGGTGCGCGACAGTTCCCCTTCTATGGCGCGGATCCGGTTGATGTTCTGTACGAAACTGGTTGCGCCCAACGTGTCCGCTTTGTCGAAAATCTCGTATCCGACGGTTCCACCGGCCGGAAGACCGGCTTCCGCCATTTCCATTCTGAGTCTCAGCACCTGCTCCTTGGGTGCGAGGACGATGGCGCCTTCCTGACGGACCTCGTGAGGCACATTCATGCCTTCAAGCTTTTTGACGACCTGAATCGAGTCGTCGAAAGTGAGGTCCGTATAAAGAACCGCCAATTGCGGCTGCGACAGGCGCAACATCAAGAAAACGAAGAAACCAATGAGCGCAGCTGCTACGGCACCCATAGCTGCGAGCCTGGCGGGTCCCAGGGCCTTTACGAATTCTGTGACGCTGTTCACCCTTGCGCAATCCTTCCGCTGATGGCGAACCGTGGTGCGCGCGCCCGGAGCGGGACGCCCGTTAACCCGCCGTTCACCATGTTTCGTGCGAGTAGGCAAAAATTACCCAGCGACTTCTAAACAGATGATTAACCGGGAAGAATTTTGACCACGCGAAAGCGCGAAAAGGGCTTTTCGCCCGTTTCTTATGCCCGATGGCCCGGATTGCGCCTGCACGCATGCGCGCAGGCGGTACAATCAATGGCTCGTGCGATTACGAGGATTGCTGGCGGTAATCCTGAATGCGCGTTGCGCGCAAGCCGGCGAGACCATGTTTGTCGATGGAGCGTTGCCAGCTCAGGAACTCGTCAACGGTAAGAGTATAGCGCTCGCACGCCTCATCGAGGCTCAGCAGGCCACCACGCACAGCAGCCACGACCTCGGCCTTTCGGCGGATAACCCAGCGTTTGGTGTTTGTGGGAGGAAGATCGGCAATCGTAAGGGGACTGCCGTCCGGCCCAATCACATAACGTACGCGCGGCCTGTAGTGCTCTGTCATGATACTCTTACACGTGACCCAAATTCGGGACCGAGCATACGGGCTCTGTTTTAAAATTTGCCTAAGGTCGAGGGTTAATGGTGCGTTAGGCATTGCCGAGCGCAATGCGGGGTGCGAACCGGCATAGTGGCTGGCACCCGATTGGGGCAGGTGGACGGTTTAAGACGAGGTGCCCGGCCGCCTGACCGCATCGATCTCGTCGAGGCGAACCTCTCTGCCGCCGACGGTCAATATCGGCTCGTTGCCGCTGTAGTCTACACCGTCAACGATGCCGACGGACTCGGTGACGACATTCACGGCAGTTCCGGAACCGTCTACAGCGGATATCGTCAGCGTATAGGTCCCTTCCGGCGCATTGGCGCCGGTATCGGTCTGGCCGTTCCAAACGAAAGTGCCCGGTCCGGATCCGGGCGATCCGCCGCTGGTGTGAACCGGGACGCCGTTGGAGTTGGACACCGTGAATGTGACGTTGTTGGCGTTGCCCTGAATGTCGTAGGTCCATGTGGCGTTGCCGTCGCTGAACTCCGCGGTCTTGCCGCTGAGCGTGACCTCGGCGCCCAGAAAGCTGACGACGTTGGTGACCGCGTTCGCGGCAGACAGCTGGATGAGCTGTTCCAGATTTTCGTTCTGCTTGACGGTTTGTTCCACTTCGGTGAACTGCACCAGCTGCTGGGTGAATTGGTTCATGTCCAGCGGATCGAGCGGGTTCTGGTTCTGAAGCTGCGTCGTCAGGAGCGACAGAAACGTATCGAAATCGTCCGCAATTGAAACACGGTCGGTCGAGGACTGCCCCAGGCTCGACAGGGCGGAGAAAGGATTGATTTCAACCATGTGTCTTCGGCGTCCTTATATTCTGATGTCGAGCCCCGTCGAGGCAGTGTACCGTTTCGGCGGCGGCATTTCGGTGTGTGCCAGGCTATCGTCGTCGCTGTCGCCAGCGCCGGCATGCGTATCGGGTTCATCGTCGAAGAAACTGCCGTCTTCGCCCGTGAATCCCTGATCCTTCAGCGAGAACTTCATTCCTTTGTCCGACGTATCGAGACCTGCGTCCTGCAGGGCTCGCTCGAGCTGTTTGGCATCACGCAGCAGCAGATCCAGCGTCTCGGCGCGCTCCACGACCAGATGCGTCATCACTTGTCCTTCGCGCGAAACGTCGAGACGCACTTCGATCCGGCCGAGTTCGGGCGGATCAAGGCGGATATCAAACCGTTTGGCGCCATTGTTTGCCTGATGGGCGATATGGACCGCCAACGCACCTACGGGAGCGTGAGGCGCAGGGGGAATTGCCGGGCCGGGGGAAGCCGCGGGCGCCTGCACGCTCACCGTAAGCGTTGGGGGACTGGAAATACTGTAGGTTTCGCCGCCGATGCGCTCCTGGACCTGGATCAGGTTCTGTCCGGTGCCGGTCTTGAAGAAACGCTGGACAATCTGAGGAGCCTGCGGCGCGAAGTCAGCGCGGCCCTTCCCGGGTTCGTTCAGGGGCTTGCCGTCGCGGCCCGGAGCGGGAATTTCATCGACTGGATCCGTTGCAGGATCGCCGGGAACGCCGGATTGTGAATTCTGACCATTGCCTCTGCCGGTGCGCTCAAGCGCGGTCGTCAGACCGTGCGAATGTCCATCGTCCGAGGCGCGCTGCACGGCGTTGTCGAGGCCTGTCGGACGTCCTGAAATATCTTGAGCATTCTGGTTGCGGACCGCTTGCCGGTGAAGAAGTCTCTCTGAAGGCCTGCCTGCACCGCTATTCTGCGCAGCCGCTGTTTCTTGCGCGGCGCTTGCATGTGGCGCGGGCGCTGTGGCTTTATCCTGCATCCGCTCGGGCGAGGGAATAACGGTATCGGCGTCAGTTTCGTCCGGCGATAGGCCGAGATGTGTTGGTGAGGCCGGTTCACCCGACAGCGCACCCTCAATATCGGCGTCTGACGGCTCTTCAAGAATTGCCGCTTCAACCGCTCCGTTGCCTTCTTCCGCATCGATGCCTATGGTCAGGGCCTCGCTCAAGGCATTGTCTCCGGCGGCAAATTTCGTTGGGTCTGGCGCATCGGCTGTGCCGGGTGCCGTCGGAAGGATCGCTGTCGGGTCCGTGGAATGTGGGGTCTCCGTTGCAGCGTCGCCAGCGGAGGTTGTTTCCAGCAACGTCGCGAATACACCACTCGCACCAGCCCCGTTAGCGGGCGTGGCCTTTTGGCCTTCCTGAGGTGCGGCGCCAGCCAGACTGGCGAGATATGATGCAAGTGAAGTCATAAAATACGCCTGTTACTCGAACTTCGCGCTTTTCAGCAGCAAACTGCGGGCCAATCTGGGGTGGGGGGTTAAAATGTAATGAAATCAGATAATTATCGTATCTCTCGCTTGTGGAGTGAAGGAAAATTGGTCCACAAGGGCGGCAGAAATTGCCGCTATCGGGCTAAATTTGCCGCCTCGGTCATCTGTACAAGCGTTGCCGTTCCGGGTTGAACTGCGCTTCGCGGATCAATAAATTACGGATTGACAGTCAAATTTGTGATGTAACGGATATTCCGGTGGGTCTGCCGCGGGGAATGGATGGCAATCCCTGCAGCAAAGTTGTCCCGCACAGTGTGATCGTGATCCGAAAACGGCGGGCCCGTAACTTTCATGTCGAATTTGAATTCCCTCTCCCTTCCAGGGCGTCCGCAAGATACCCGTGTCGTTGTTGCCATGTCAGGGGGCGTCGACTCCTCCGTGGTTGCCGCGCTGCTGAAGGAGCAGGGCTATGAGGTTATCGGGATCACCCTGCAGCTTTACGACCATGGCGAGGCGGTGCAGGCGAAGGGCACCTGTTGCGCGGGTCAGGACATTCACGATGCGCGCCGTGTGGCGGAGACGCTGAATATCCCGCACTACGTCCTTGACTATGAGGAGCGCTTTGCCAACGCCGTAATGGAGGAGTTTGCGGACAGCTACTTGTCCGGCGAAACGCCCATTCCGTGCGTGTCATGCAATCAGAAAATCAAGTTCAAGGATCTTCTGCGGACGGCGAAGGAACTTGGTGCCGCGGCACTGGCCACCGGCCACTATATCTCGTCCAGGCATGGCCCGGGCGGCTGGGAACTGCACCGCGCCGCCGATGCCGAGCGCGATCAGAGTTACTTCCTGTTCGCTACCACGCCGGCCCAACTGGAGCTGCTCAGATTTCCTCTCGGCACGCTCAGAAAATCTGAGACGCGAGAGCTCGCGCGGCGCTATGGCCTCAGCGTTTCGGAGAAATCAGACAGTCAGGATATCTGTTTCGTGCCCACGGGCCGTTACACGCAGGTGATCGAGCGGTTGCGTCCCGATGCAGCCAGTCCAGGTGATATCGTGACGATCGATGGAGAGGTTGTCGGTCGCCATGACGGCATCATCAACTACACGATCGGTCAACGCCGGGGCCTCGGAATAGCGGCGACCGAGCCGCTTTACGTGGTTCGCCTGGATGCCGAGCGCAGCCAGGTCGTCGTTGGGCCGCGTGCCTCTTTGCGTACCAGCCGGGTATGGCTCAAGGAGCTCAACTGGCTCGGCGACGAGGCGTTCAGCCATATTCCGGACACCGGTATTGACGTGGAGGCGAGAATCCGGTCGACCGGCATCCCTCAGACGGCCACATTGATGAATCAGGATGGTGCGGCGTTTGTGCATTTGCATGAAGGCGAGGATGGAGTATCACCCGGTCAGGCGTGTGTATTCTATGACGGCACGCGGGTTCTCGGTGGAGGTTGGATCGTCCGTACCGAGCCGCAAGACGGTCTGGCCGTAAGCGGAACTGAAGAGGTCGAAGCGTTTGTGCAAAGTGCGACGGTGAGTTAACGCACGTTTTCCAAATTAGAGGGACATTCACAGCGAGGTCCGATTTTTAGCAAGGTATACGGACAGGCAGGATCAAGAGGGCCATTCCTGCCGCGCCGGTGCGCAACAGGTCGTAATCGGGAAGGTCGTAAACCTCGGAGTAAGGGGAAATATGCAGGAGACCGGTTCAAAGACGGGCAGTTCGGTGATCGACCTGTTCGATGTACAGCGCGCTTACCGGCGTTGGGCACCCGTCTACGATTTCACATTTGGCAAGTTGGTCGAAGCCGGGCGGCGTCATGCGGTTGAAATCATCAATCGTCGCAAGGGCAATGTCCTGGAGGTAGGTGTCGGCACGGGGTTGTCCCTGCCGCGCTACGGGCGTCACTTGCAGATCACCGGCATTGACGTCTCGCCGGATATGCTGAACAAGGCGCGTGACCGCGTCGCTCGGGATGATCTGTCCAACGTCGCCGGTCTGCACGAGATGGATGCGGGCAATCTGGACTTTCCCGATGAGGAGTTCGATACCGTGGTTGCGATGTACGTGATTACGGTCGTGCCTGATCCGGAAAGGGTGATGCGCGAGCTTGAGCGCGTTTGCGCGCCGGGAGGCGAAGTCATACTGGTCAATCACTTCAGTCAGGACGAAGGGGTGCGAGGGACCATCGAACGCACCTTTGCGCCGCTTGCGGCGACCCTCGGCTGGCGCCCTGTTTTCCCGATGGATCGGGTGCTCGGCAGCAGTGGCCTGCGTCTGACCGACACTTCGTCGCTGCGTCCCTTCGGACTTTTCACCATGCTGCGGTTTGTCAAACAGCCGGACCTTGCGGCCGACAGCAAACTGGCGACGGAAAAGGTCTCGGGCCAGGCCCGGTTCAAGCCCGCCCGCGCCTGAACGCAGCCTACCTGTTCAAGCTTCCTTGACAGGGGCAAAGCACGCTCCTTATATCGCTCGTGCCCGGGGTTGCCCCCGGTGCCCCGTTTCTGGTTTGGCGGAGTAGCTCAGCTGGTTAGAGCAGCGGAATCATAATCCGCGTGTCGGGGGTTCGAGTCCCTCCTCCGCTACCA
>JALCBY010000070.1 GCA_028066055.1 Hyphomicrobiaceae bacterium | reverse complement strand
CTCCCAGCGACCCGAATATCGCCAAGCTCTACACAATCGATGCGGGCAAAGAGGAAGAGGATTGACATGGCAGCATGATCATCAAGCTGCAACGGGACCAGTCTTCAATCTGATTCAGGCAAGTTTTACGGCTTTGCATGCCGCTCGCCTCTGTCTTGTTTGTCAGTCCGAATTCATGCACTAAGATCGGTCGTTCAACTCCACAAGATATCAGTCCACCGGGTCCCAGCCTTGGCCGGTCCATAGAAATGTTTCGCCGTTCGGGGTGTTCACGACATCGCCGATTTTTCTTTCCTGGGCGGGCGGAACGTCTGTGGCGTCGAAAATGCGTTGCGCGTCTGGCTGCGGCGACGAATCGATACCATCAGGGCTCTCGATCGACATCATCTCGTAGTCGAGGGAGCGCTCCGGCACGATTGCAAGTGCCGCAAGCATGAGGCTGGCAGCAATCAGCCAACTTCCAAATATGCGCCCCGCGACGGCAAGCCCCGAGCCGGCGTAAATCCGCCGTGCTCCGTCGGAGAAGGCCATCGATACGACAACCACTGCCATGCAGCCCAGACCGGCTGCCCACAAAAACCAACCGTCATAGTAGTCGGCCGGACTCTCCACGATGATGAACAACCCGACACAAAGACCGCAGATGGCGCATACGAATGGAACGAACCACTTCCGGGCCCGGAGTGGCAGAAGGAGCGCCCCCCCCGTGGTCATGCCCATTGCCGTCGTGAGGACAGGATACCCTATGATGAGCTCGACCAGGGGTTCGTAAAGAAGAACAATCGTCTCAGCCCGTTGAAGTCCAAACCAGAGCGCTGACGTGAGAATTGAAAGATTTGCGATCAGTGCAATGGGGCGGCATTCGCCGGAAAGAATGACCCCGCAGGCAATTAACGGAAAGAGAAGGCCATACCTGAAGGCGGGGAGCATGAGCCCGTTGGTAACGTAGCCCGTAACTTCTTCCGGCACCGAAAGGCGCAGACCGACCGCGATGGCGCCGACGATTAAGGCGGATGCGATATAGACAGCGCAGAGGCCGCGTCGCGAAGGGGTCCTGGAAGTGGCATTCAAGAGAGGAGCGGACCAGTTGCGAAATACAGACCTGCGACAGCGATTGCGCCGCCAAGAGCCTGCGAGAGCCGCCCTTTCAAAAGGAGCCCAAGCAATAGTCCGATGCCGATGCCTGCGACATGGATAATGCCCGTGGCTACGACAAAGCCAATAGCGTATGACGCGGGATCGACGGCCAGCGGCAACTCGACGCCATGAGCATAGCCGTGAAAGACCGCGAAAACGGCAATGAGCAACAGAGCGATCCACTCCGGTGCTTTCCAGGCAAATGCAATCGCAAGCCCCAGGACCAAGACGGACAGGGCGATGCCAAGCTCCACGTGGGGCAGCACAAATCCGCTCATGCCGAGAATGCCTCCTGCGGCCATGACGAGCGGGAATGTGACCGGCAACGTCCAGACATTGCGCCCGCCCATCTGCGCGCCCCAGATGCCGACGGCGAGCATAGCCAGAAGGTGGTCCATGCCGAGAATCGGATGCGTGAAGCCGCTCTGAAATCCGCCAAGCGCACCACTTTCCACATGCGCGGATGCCGACTCTGGTGCGAGAGAGACGAACGCGACGACCACCAGAAATCGCCAGGATATTGCCGTTCGGTACACGCCTTTGTACTCATGACTTTTCATGATCAGGGTCCTTCATTCAAGGTTCGAAGACTTCACTCGTGCTTTAGTCTGGTGCTCCTGCCGTCTCCCGATTCCAGACTTCGCCCTCCGGTTCCGTCACTGGATCAAGGACAAGCACAAGCCGTGTCTCTCCCGTGCCCTCGATGGACGGTGAGCGGTGCAGCAGGCCGGATTTCGGATGTTCGGGCCAAAGCCTGCCGCGCAGCAGGATTGGCGCACCGGTGGGCACGGCGAAAACGCGCCGAGGCTCGGCCCCATCGGTCGAGATGCCGTATTGCGTGCCCGTCCCCCGATAGGTGCAGATGAGACGCGCGGTCACAGCGTCGATGTGGAATCGTGTACAGGCGTTTGTCGTAACAACGTCAAAACGCATCCTCAGATACGGCGTACGCATTAGGCGAGCAAAGATGTCCGCCAGAACCGCGGTATCGTCTACCAGCTGTTCCCGTTCGCGGCAGTCCGGCGTTCCGGCCGCTTCGCAGATCTGGAATGCGGCGTCGCGTATGTCTTCAGGGCGCACCATCACCCGTGCTTGCGGCAGTTGCTCAGGGGCCAGCGCGTCGATCCAGGATTGAAACTCTGGCAATGGGCGGCGACGCCAGATCGCAGCGGCGCAACCGGGATTATGGATCGCAGACAGTCCCTCGGGTGTGTCCGTCACGTCGACATCGACGGCGGCATCTTTCATGATTTCTCGAACAAGAGTCATACCGACGCCTCCTCCGACAGCGCCATATCCCAAGAAAATCCCCGGACCGTTTCCTTAAGGCTGATAAGGCAAAGATGAATGATGGAGCACGATGCGCAACATGCCGTTCGTGTCCTTTTTGTAACCCCAGCTTTTTTCGACCCTGGTTATCTGACAATTCTTATCTGTCATCTTTACCCAGCCCATCCAAATCGCGATATCACCTTCGATGAGGCTTGCCGCTGTTTCTGACTGGACATCGCGCCATCCCCTGATCCCGAACCCACCATCGAGGGGATAATCTGGATCATGGCCGACAAAATAGGACAGCGCTCCTTTTTTGGTGGGGCGAAACGTCTGCTCACCACCGGCCAGAGTCGGCTTGAACAGGACGGTCCCCAAATTGTAGCCGTAAACTTCATCCAACACGTTGCTGGCGACGACACGGGCACCATCTATTTTGCCCACCTCGAAAGCCTGAGAGATCGCAATAAGACCGTCACCCCAAGCCTTTCGGGCCATCGTCAGCTCAGATTCAGCGATCGGCATTAGGCTTTTCTTTCTCTTCCTAAGGTCTGGAGACGGTTTGGTTCCAGTCGTTGCGTGAGATGGTCACTTCCTCGATATGGAGTCATTCGGCGGCCTCGGCGCGCCTCCAGACCGGAAATGGGTCCGGCAGGTCGGGCATTTCGTCGGGTCCCGGTGCGAGATGCTCGGGCAGAAGACAGGCGTCGAGTCGAGCCTTCAAGCGCGGCCAGTCGATGTCGGCGCCGATGAAGACAATCTCCTGCCGTCGGTCACCCCAAGGGTCCTGCCATTGGGCGGCGATATAGGTGCGCGCGGTGTCATGGTCCGGCCAACGATCTTTCGGAACGGACGCCCACCAGGTGCCCAGCGGCTTGACGCTCGACAACGCCCCTGCCAGCGAGAACTCGGCCACCCAGTCAGGCCGCGTGGCGATCCAGAAATGCCCCTTGGCGCGAATGACGCCGGGCATCTTGCCGTTCAGCACGGCCATAACCTTCTCCGGTACGAAGGGCTGACGCGCTCGGTAGACGAAACTCATCACGCCGTATTCTTCGGTCTCCGGAACATGATCGGCGAAGCCGTAGAGCTCCTTGGCCCACATCGGATGTTCGTGCGCCTTCTCAAAGTCGAAGAACCCGGTGTTGAGGATCGCGTCTGCGGGTGCGTCGGAATGGTTGGTCTCAATGATCCGGGCATCGGCGTTGAGGCTGCGGATGATTTTTCGCGCTGCGTCAACCTGATGGGGTTCTGCGTCGGCGACCTTGTTGAGGATCACTACGTCGGCGAATTCGATCTGGTCGGTCAGCAGATGAACAAGCGTCCGTTCGTCCTCATCCCCCAGCGTCTCGCCCCGGTCGCGCAAAAAGTCATGGCTGGAGTAATCCTTGAGCAGATTGACCGCGTCCACGACCGTCACCATCGTGTCGAGGCGGGCGACGTCCGACAGGCTCTGGCCTTTTTCGTCGCGGAACTCGAAGGTCGCGGCGACGGGCAGCGGTTCGGAAATTCCCGTCGATTCGATCAGCAAGTAGTCGAATCGCCCTTCTCCGGCGAGTCGGCGTACTTCAGCCAACAGGTCGTCGCGCAGCGTGCAGCAAATGCAGCCGTTCGACATCTCCACCAATGTCTCATCGGTGCGAGAGAGCTCGGTGTCGGCGCGCACCAGGTCAGCGTCGATGTTTACCTCGGACATGTCGTTGACGATGACGGCGACTCGCCGGCCATCACGGTTGTTCAGCACGCGGTTTAAAAGCGTCGTCTTTCCAGCGCCGAGAAAGCCGGAGAGCACAGTGACGGGGAGGCGGGTGTCTTGAGAGATCATGTTTTCACCCTCTGTTTTTTATGAACTCAACGACTGCGCCGGTACAGTCGTGTTTTGGCGTGTCAATTCGAGATAGGCGGGTGCAGGACCGTGCGGGCCGGATAGCGCGTCAGGATAGGGCGTACCGCCGATGATGGCGTCCGGAAGCCGTAGAGCGGCTCCAGTCAGGAGAAATCTTCGTGCAATTCCCTGCTGCTTCATCCGTGCGCCTCCGGCGCTTGCGCAGGTTTCGCAGCCTCGACACAGTCGGCACACTTGCCCTCGACCTCAACGACACGGCGCTCCACTTGAAATCCGAGTTGTGTGGCGTTTTCCGCAAGCAAACGCTCTACGCGAGGGTCTTCCAGTTCGACGGTTGAGCCACACTCAGTGCAGATTACAAACAGGCAATCATGCCGTCGCTCTGGATGTGCACAAGGGATGTAGGCGTTGCGGCTTTCGATCTTCGACACCAGACCTTGATCGATCAGAAACTCCAGCGCGCGATAAACCGTAGGAGGTCCAATCGGGCGCGAGTCTGCCTTCCTCAGCGCCTCGATCAACTCATAGGCGCCGGCCGGCCGGTCGTGTGCCCACAGTAATTCAAGGATCCTCCTCCGGAGTTGTGTCAGTTGCGCGCCGCGTTCACCGCACAGCGAAGAGGCCATTGCAACACGCTCGGCCGGTTCGTGCTCGCCGCGGCAGTTACGGTTGTGGCAGGGCCGGGCGTGGATCAAGGAGGATGTCACGGCGTTTCAAACCTTGTATAATCAATAGGCAATGTTATAACGTTGCGTTTGAATATTGCAAGTGAGCATGACCTCGAAAATGATGGGAAAATGGGAAAATGTGAAGATGGATGAAGCATTTGACGATGCCGATCACGAAAGCTGCGCGGGTGACAATCCTCATGCGCCGAGCGGGCCAAGTCGCTCTGAGGCGGAGGCCGCCGTCCGGACGCTGATCGAATGGGCTGGCGAGGATCCGGATCGGGAAGGGTTGCGGGGTACCCCAGGGCGCGTTGTGCGCGCCTATGAGGAGTTTTTTGCCGGATACAGAGAAGATCCTGCGCACATACTTGCCACCACTTTTGAAGAGACGTCCGCGTATGACGACATGATTGTGCTGCGTGATATACGCTTAGAATCCCATTGCGAGCACCATATCGTTCCCATTTTGGGCAAGGCCCATGTTGGCTATTTACCGTCGGACCGAGTGGTTGGAATCTCGAAACTGGCGCGCCTTGTTGAAATCTTCGCAAAACGTATGCAGATCCAGGAAGCGCTCACAGCTCAGATTGCTGATACGTTGCAGGAGGTGTTGAGGCCGCGCGGGGTCGGTGTGGTCATCGAGGCGGCGCACCAGTGCATGACCACTCGAGGAATCCGCAAACCCGGTGTCAGCATGGTGACAAGTCGAATGGTAGGCTGCTTTCGCGATGATCCTCAGACGCGCCGGGAGTTTCTGGACATAATCGGTCCCATTGGGACCGCTCCCATACGTGCGGAGTGACGTCCGCTCCCGCGCTCAAAACCTCACCCATGGTTCAATCGGCGGAACATCTGTAACTGCGGCCTCACCAGAAGTGGTGCATGTCCGATTTTCGCAATTGTTTTCTCAAAGGCATAAGAAAGTCCAAGCTTAAGCCGGCCTGAAATCCGGTAGGTCTGGTTTCCAGAAGCTACTTCTTCAGGAAGGCCTGCAGGAGGCGAATGGTGTCCTGCGGCTGCTCTTCTTGGGGTAGGTGTCCGCAGCTTCCAATCACACGAAATTCCGAATTGGGCATGTCGTTGTGCAGGCGCAGGCCGATATGTGGCTTGA
>JALCBY010000069.1:3554-6079 GCA_028066055.1 Hyphomicrobiaceae bacterium | reverse complement strand
ATGTCGTCTGTACCACCCTCTGATGTCGGTATTATGTGATCTATGATCCAACCATGCTTTGACATTTGACCATACTCGTCTCTCTTTATTCTGTAATTATACTCATCTCGTCTCCATACGCTGGGATCAGATCCAGATATGACCATCCCCCTGGACCATGCCCATGAGACTGTATCCATACCTGGCATGGTGTGCTCCCCGGCCGTTTCTGACTCTGAGTCGCCTTCGGGCATCATCCCGGTTCCATCACACTTGATCTCTACCATGTGGTCATTGATCACGGGATCGGCACAAATGAAAGGTTTGCTCAGCTTTTCCACGTACTTCCTACTAATCCTGTCCATAGATCTGCAAATGATATTCTCTATGATCCCGGATGATTCCGCGCAGTGTATGTGGCAGTTATCTATGTATGCCGCGGCAATCCTGTCCAGTTGGCCC
This sequence comes from Hyphomicrobiaceae bacterium, assembly GCA_028066055.1. Lineage (GTDB taxonomy): Bacteria > Pseudomonadota > Alphaproteobacteria > Rhizobiales > Methyloligellaceae > UBA2767. The sequence goes on along the minus strand of JALCBY010000069.1, from coordinate 5,638 downwards.
TTGTCCAGATTTTGATCCTTTATCTTACCGGCATAGAATGCCGTCATTTCCACGTTTTCCGATTTTGTCAACACGTTAACCAGATACTCTAATACCATGTCCGTGTTGCCATTGGAAATCTCTTCTATTACCTCGTATATGCATTCAAAAAACCCTTGGGCTCCATACTTGGCCGCATCCGCCACCTGGATGGACTTCATGAACCCGTACGGCCTTCCACCCATTCCCAAGATGTGGATGTTCCTCTTACAGCCGATGGCTATGCCGAACTCCTGATCGGTATAGTCTCTTCTATGATAGTCCTCCGTCAGTACCACTATGAAATATTTGCACAACCCTATCTCTGCGATGATCTTGTCCTCCCACTTGGTTCCAGAACGTATGTCCCTGTCCGACAAGAACGCGTCGATGCCGGCCTCCTCCATGTGGCGCCTGACGCCGGCCGCCAGATCCTTCTTTTCATTAGAGTAGCTTATGAACGCCCTTGGTTTTATCCCGGCTCTGGCAGACCCCATGCCGCCCGGCGGCCCGGGGATGATTTAAGGCTAATCCGGGCCCGCATGCGCCGTACCGCACATCCCGGCAGTACCTGACCTGCCGCCACAATAACAGGTTATATGTGACCCCCCCGGATGGCTTGCGTGAATCATCATCCCGGATTTATTACGACTGATTCTGATCCCATATCGATGTACCTCAAGCGCGGCGTAGGAGTCTTGATGGGTGATTTTCTGACCACCGACGAATCAGGCAGGCTGGTCCGCCCTGCCGTCTCGGAGGGTCCTACCCGGTTTCCGAATGGGTTCTTTGTTGCCGGTGAAAAACATGACCCGACCGAGCGGGATGATGTGCGCATACAGGTAACCCCGGCGGGAGCCAGGGCGCTTGTGCGTGTGGCCGCCGGCGTACGGTTCGGACAAAGGCTGGTGAGTGTCCCCGGATCCTACAAAAAATTCCAAGCGGCCTCCGCCTCTTTTGACCCCAGTTGCGTGATCGGGATCGTCCTTAGGCTTGACGAGGATAGGCAGGTGTCTATTGATGATGACGTGGCGACTGTGAGCTTGGGAATTGGGTGATCCCGCCGGCCCGCCTCTGATATGTGGTGCTCCGGCCCGCCCCCAAACCACGCGTTCTGATCTTTACTATGCATGGGTGAACGGTAGGTAGCCACGTCCAACGATCCCCGCGTGTTCAGGATGCGTGTAGGGTGTGGGTGGGAAATGACAACTGTGGGTTACATGCAGAACCTGTAAAAGATCGGCGGCCCAGCACGCCTGTGCGGTGATCCGCAGTGTCGGACGCTGCGCCTATCCATTCGGGATGACCATCTTGAGTGACGTCCTCCTCTTTGGCGCGTTCTCGTAGGTGCTATTTACCTGGCCGTCCGTGGTCATATACTCGTAGTACTCTGTGATCCTAGTCCAGTCCCTCACCCCGTCCGAGTACTCCTCGAGGACGAGGGCCCCCTGGCCGTAGAGCGCCCCGCTGTGCCCGTCCACCGCGTAGATCACGTCCTTTGTACCCTGGTCCGCAAGCGGGCAAATTACCGCCGTGACGTACTCGAGCCCCGGCAGCGGCCCCGTCCCGGGCGTGCCGGCAGGTGATCCCGGCACTGGCGCACCGCTGATCCCGGACTTTTCCAGGTACCGCCGGTACGTGTGGGATCCCATCACGACGTGGGTTATCCTGGACCCGTACATGGAGCGTATGCCGCCGATGATATCGCCCATCTTTGCGGCGGCGGTCCTGTCGTATCTACCTACATCTATGTCGTTCAGGTACTCCGTGTGTTCTATCCCCTCGAGCGCCCTGAACGCCTCCCGCTCGTGCTTTATCTCCCTCTCTACCAGTATCCCGCGCAGCCTTGCCATGTCTAGGCTCGTCACGGTGCTGTATAGATCGCTTGCCGTCCCGCGTATGCTCATGCTGTATTTACCGGTCTCGAATCCCGCGCGGCGCGTGTACCTGTGACCTGGATCTTCCTCCCTCGCGTCCAGCGGCCCCATCTGCGCGGAGTCGTCAGGCAGCGGGTACTCTGAGTTGATCCGGGCCAGCGGGACCTCTGAGAACGCCGCGTGTATGCC
>JALCBY010000069.1:0-3454 GCA_028066055.1 Hyphomicrobiaceae bacterium | reverse complement strand
TGCCCGTACCCGGGATCTCCTCCCGCCGGCCCGTGTATCTTCCCCGGACGCTTGTCGCCCGGAGGAACCAACGTGCCCCCCTGCTCGGATATCCTCGGACAACGGGATCCCGTCCACCGTAGGCCAGGGGGCCATCGGATGACCGCCCGGGCGATCAGAAAATCCGACCTTAAATGGTAAGTGGAGGACCCGGATCATACACTAGCGAGATTTTCATACTCCACAACCCACACAGCGATCCGATTAACCTTAAATATTGGGCAGAAGTCACCGCCCCACATGGACATCAGACGCGAGCCGCGGGGACTATCGATGAGGGGGGCAGGACTGGAGGACAGGCCCGCGGTGGAGGAGGCGCATCTGGCCCGGATCAAGGACGCGATTGGGATCGAGTCACAAAGAATCAAGGAGATAGAGGCGTTCATGCCGGGTGGCAGCGCCGATGCCAAAATAAGCGAGTATGATGATGCCATCAAGATCACCGGGGATGTGATGTCTGATGCCAAGCTCCTCTCTGACTACCTCCGGGAGCGCGGCCACGGCGATCTAGCGGGCAGGATTGACGGGCTACGGTCGGATATGAGAAGAGCGGCATTCACTGGGATGTTCGTACCAAAGGCGGTGCTGCTGTGCGAGACGAACAGGGGCGAGGAGGCGATAAAGTGCCTCGAGGGGGAGCGCGGCCAGTGTGATTCGCCAGATGTCGCCGTTAGGCTGGGAGCGGCGCTGGCCGAAGCGGGCCTGCATGATGACGCGTACGAGTGGATCGACAGAGCAATCGAGATGGATCCGGGCCACCCGGCGGCCGCGTACAACATGGCGCTACTAGAGGACGATGCCAGCGAGTACCATGACGCGTCAGAAAGACTTGACTGGGTACTGGATGCAAAGCGCGACGGGGAGGATGCGGACGGCATGCCGGATCTTAATGTCATACTGCTGCGCAGGGGTCTAGTCCACGCGCATGTGGGCGACCACAAGAGCGCGATAGAGTGCTATGATGAGGCGCTGGAGATCCGGCCGAGCGACCCCGACATGACATACCACAAGGCAGAGTCGCTGTACCGCACTGGTGAGTGTGCCAAGGCAATAGAGTGGTTTGGCAGAGTCTCCGGCCACAGGGACGCTGATGCAATGCGGGAGAGGATCGACAGGATGCAGAACGGGCCGGATGAGCGCGTCCTGTTGCCCCTGCTCGTGATCGGGGCGTCCAAGGGCATCACCGGCATGCCACACCTCCAGTACGCGGCATCCTTTGTCCAGCTGAACATGGGGATGCATGCATACGACTTTGCCCGCCAAAAGTTTGGGCCATACTCGGCGGATCTCGCAGATGACGTGTCCGCAAACACCGGGCTCTTTGAGGTGGGGGGTGGCTGGAACCGCGACCCCATGAAGCCAAGGACGTATTCTATCACGGCGCGCGGAAGGGAGGTACTGGAGGAGTCAGGACTGCTTGGCAAGGCGGCATCATGCAACATGGACGTGACGTGGCCGAATCTAGTGGACGCCACATGTTCTAAGCTCAGCGCCTGTATCGACATAGGCACGGAAGCTGACCTTAGAGATGCCATAGACACGGTAAGGCGCAGGGACGAGTTGATCCCGCACACGCACGGGTGGGTGGAGACGGAAGCCGACCACGTAAAGCATGTGCTCTCCGATATGGGCTCGTACTCCCTCCGGTTCAGACCGGCCATCCTGAACATTGCAGGCATCGTTGCGGATAAATGCTCACAGGTTCAGGATCTGTCGATGCCGCCTGTAAAACACTACGCTCTGGATGACGCGCTTTCCACCCTGTGGGAGTACGGCAACGTGCTTATGGAATACTGTGAAATGCACAAGATGCACAGGATCACGTTCCACACGATTCGTTCAAACCGCCCGAAGATTCTTGTAAACAACCCAAGCAGATCAGGCGTCCGAGGACACCAACCGAGCTAGGGATGCACCCGAGCGATGATGATTGGATAGTCGTGGATGCTAATGCATGGTTGAACGGCCTAGTGTGCCATGAGGATTACGGCGTGGTAAACGACCCGTCCTCACCCGTGATGAACAGATTCATCAAAGAAAACAAAGAGAAATTAATAACACCGGGTGGTGTACGGGGCGAAGTTCAAAGGAATTTGGGTGTGACACATAATAGCAAAAATAAAAAAAAGCATAGTAAAAACATACTGAAGAAACTATGCAAGAATGCAGGGCTCTCAGAGTCGACAAGAAGAGAGCTGACAATAAAGACCTTGAATGACTTTGAAATATACCGTAATGCCGGCCACCAGGGCATAAGAAAAGAGGCGAACAAACCGAGGCGGGCCAGGGTGGATGAGATATGGAGGATGTTCAAGCTCATATTCTACAAGAACCGCGAGGGCTATATGGAGTACTATAGGGACAAAGAAAGAAAAATGAGAGGCAAAAATGGAAACGAGTGCCGTACGCCCGAAGGCTACGATCGCCACGAGAGCTGGGAATGGTGGTATCCGCCCCCCGGTGATATCGACATCATCGCCTTTGCAGACTGGTGTACGGAGTCCGGTCTCCGGATCTGGGTGGTATCATTTGACAAGGACTTTGGTATATTCTTTACCAGCATAACAAACGGGGTCTTTCGAGGCACGCCGTACGTGCGGCGCCCTATCTGCAGCGTACGGCTGCTGGCGGACAAGGATGATATCGAGGACTATTTGGATGGCAATGACATTGGCGAAGAAGGATGAGGCCGCGATCCCTGTCGGGGTGGGGCGGATCTTCAGCGTGCCGATGGCCTGCCTCTACATGTGGAAGCTACAGGGCCGGGATCCGAGGATCCTAGAGGTGCCCAGTGAGACGTGAACCCGCCCCGGGTTGGCATATATGCCGGGGGCCGGTAGAGGCCGCATGAACCTGCGGCAGAGAAGAAAGTCCCTAAACCGAGACCCGTAAAGAACACGTTCCTGCCCAACTGCAGGAACAAGTACTTTACCCGGCGCCACGTGATAGGAATGATGAAGCTCGGCGGGGTGCCGCGGTCCATGATGCCCCCGAGGATGCAGGAGTGGGCGGACGCCGAGATGATAAAGTACCGCAAAAAGTGCGAGAGGGAGAAGAGACAGTTCGAGGAGGGCCGCGGCCACCTGTGGAGGACCATACGCGAGTTTGACGCCCTGGTAGAAAAGCACGGCGGGGACCTTGACGCGGCGAGGGAGGAGTACTGGGACCGGCACGGGATGTTCCCGTACAGGAAGGGGGGCCCCGCCGAAGAAAAGTGATCCCGGCACGGACCGGCGTTCCTCCCGTGCCGCGGTGCGACATGCCGCGTACCGGATCCTTTTGGCCCGCGGGATGTACGTCCCGAGTCCGGCAAACCCGGGCGCCAGCTTTAAATCACGCCCCTCCCCCGCCAGGATGCCCATGGCGAGGATCAGGATCATCATAGGCAAGGCCAGCCCCGTCGACTATTACGTGA
>JALCBY010000068.1 GCA_028066055.1 Hyphomicrobiaceae bacterium | reverse complement strand
CGCTGATGAACGAGTTCGTGCAATCGCTGCAGCAGTTGACTGCAGCCCCGGAAAATTTCTCCGTGCGCGAGGCTGTCGTCGGTGACGCACAGGTTCTGGCGCAACAGCTGCGGCAGCTCTCGGCGGACGTTCAGTCGATGCGCCAGCTGGCGGAGGATTCGATCGCTGTTGCGATCGATGAGGTTAACGAGGCGCTCCAGCAGCTCGCGACCATCAACCAGACGCTCGGTACCCAGGGTGCCGGGCCTTTTCCGCCGGCCGACCTGCTTGATGAACGCGACAAGTTCATCGATGTCATCTCCAAGAATCTCGACGTTCGCGTCAAGGAGGCGGATGACGGCACCGTTTCGATCTTCACGCGCAGCGGCAATGCGCTGCTGGAGGGCATTCCGGTACAACTCAATTTCGATCAGCGCGGCGACATCAATGCCACGACGCTTTACAGCGACAATCCGGCGGACCGTGGGGTCGGGACTGTAACGCTGACTGCCTCGAACGGGTTTTCAATCGACCTGATCCGTAACGGCATCCTCGATTCAGGACGTATCGGCGGCCTGATTGAGATGCGTGACGAAATTCTCGTCGAGGCGCAGGCCCAGCTCGATGAGCTCGCTCATGCGCTTGCTACCTCGCTGTCGACGAAAACGGTGCAGGGAACCGCCGCGCCGGCCGGACCGCCGGATGGCTTCGATATCGATACTGCCGGCCTGCTATCCGGCAACCCGATTACGGTGAATTATACCGATGGCGGAACGCCGCAGACGCTCACGATAATCCGCGTCGAGGATCCTTCTGTTCTGCCCTTATCGAACGACGCAACGCCCGATCCGAACGATACGGTGATCGGGATCAGCTTTGCCGGCGGCGTCGGCGCCGCTGCGACCGATATCAACACCGCACTTGGCGCACTGGGAATTGATCTGGTCGCGTCCAATCCCGCCGGTACGACGCTTCGTATCGTCGATGACGGACTTGCCGGAACGACGGACGTGAACGGCATAACCGCCAGCATAACGTCGACGTCGCTTCAGGATGACGGGTCGCAATTGCCGCTGTTCATTGACGGTGGCGTCGCTTCAACGCCGTATTCGGGAAGCTTCGATGGCGACGGTCAGAAACTCGGCTTCGCCTCGCGCATCGCCATCAACGATGCCGTGGTGCAGGACAACGAGCTGCTGGTTCGCTACGCGTCATCGCCACAGACGCCCCTCGGCGACTCGACGCGTCCTCAGGAGCTTCTCGACCGGCTGAGCACAACGCCGTTCGACTTTTCGCCGGCGGCAGGAATTGGCCAGACCTCAGGACCGTTCAGCGGTTCCATCGTGAGCTATGCGCAACGGATCGTCAGTTTGCAGACCGGCCGTGCCGATCAGGCGGTCAGCGAAATGACGGCGCAGGAAGTTGTCGTCACCGCTTTGCAGGAACGGTTTCAGGAAGATACTGCCGTCAATATCGACAAGGAAATGGCAGAGCTCATCGAGCTTCAGAATTCCTTTGCCGCAAACGCGCGGATCATCCAGGTCGTCGACGAGCTGTTCGATGTCCTGCTTGCCATCGGTTAGGGGGGTATAGATGCTGCCAGTCAACGTTCTGTCTCCGACCCTCGGGCTTAACAAGTCGATCGCCGAGACGCGCAGTGCGCTCGAGAATCTGCAGTTGCAGCTCGCAACGGGCAAGAAGGTTCAGACTTATGGCGACCTTGGTTTGCGCCGGTCGCAGGTCCTCTCGACGCGCGCTGAACTCTCCCAGATCAAGGGGTTCACGAACACGATTTCACTTCTGGACATCCGTCTGGATGTGATGGTGCAGTCGCTCGACCGCGTTCGGGAGCTGGCATCGGAGAGCAAGTCGGGCGCTCTTGAAGTTGGCTTCGATGTGCTCTCGACGGGCAAGACGATTTTCCAGACAGAAGTGAGCGCGCGGTTCGATGAAGTGGCAGCACTTCTCAACACGGAAATCGATGGCCGCCATTTCTTCGGCGGACGGGCGGTCGAAGAGGACCCGGTTGTCACCGCGACCGAAATACTGAACGGCAGTGGCGGACGGGCGGGCTTCACGCAGGTTTCGAGTGAGCGCCGTCAGGCCGATCTCGGTGCGGACGGCCGTGGCCGGCTCACCCTCGACGGTCCGCAGGCATCCATTCTTGGCGCAGCGGTGGGCACGCCGGGCGACATCGGCGGTGTGGCAACCGCGCAATTCACCATCGATATCGGCGGAAACTCCCAGACGTTTGACGTTTCGGATGGCGGTTCGGACACACTGGCCGCTCTGGAGACGGCAATTGATGCAGCCTTCGGTACGGATGTGGCCTCGATCGTGGGTGGAAACCAACTGCAGCTGAACGCACCCAATATCACCGACTCGATCACGATCACCGACATCGATGCGGGTGCGGCGGCACTTGCCGGGCTGACGACGGGCACGGTCGCCAATCCGACCGGCACGGCGACGGTCGCTGAAGACGTGGACGGCAGTCCCTTCGGGTTCAAGCTCAACGGAGCGACGTCGACATTGAGCGGAACGACCGTAACCGGTCCTGCCGGAACGCCGCCGTCGATCGATGTGGCTTTTACCGGCGTGCTTCCGCAGGATGGGGAAACCATTCAGCTGACGTTCGATCTGCCCGACGGCACGACGCATGACATGACCCTCACGGCACGTACCAGCGGTCCCGTCGATCCAGGCGAATTCCTTGTCGGTGCGGATGCTGATGAAACGGCGGCGAATTTTCAGTCCGTGCTGGATAGTGAAGTCCAGACCGAGGCGCAACGCTCCTTGAGCGCGGCTTCCCTGTTCGCGGCCGCCAACAACTTTTTTGACTTCGATGATGCCAATCCGCCACAGCGGGTAAATGGGCCGCCTTTCGATACGGCGACGTCACTTGTCAACGCGACGACGACCGACACCGTCTTTTGGTACACCGGCGAAGTCTCGTCGACCAACGCACGCCAGAGCGCAACGGCAAAGGTGGATGACGCGATTTCCGTCTCCGTTGGCGCACGGGCCAATGAAGATGCGCTGCGTGATGTCATGAAGACGTTCGCGGCGGTCACGTCGGAGATATTCGATCCGAACGATCCCGATGCCGCCGACCGATATCACGAGATGCGTCTGCGCGCTGCCACAAACCTGTCATTTCAGGGAACGGCACAGGCCGTGGATGACATCATCACCGAATTGACGGTCTCGAAAACCGTCATGGGGCAGGCCAACGAGCGGCACAAGGCAAGTGACAGTCTGATGCGTGACGTTATTGGCGAGGCGGAAGACGCTGATATTTTTGAAGTCAGCGCTCAGATCCTTGCGCTGCAGACCCGTCTGGAGGCCAGCCTGCAGGTCTCGGTCAGCATGAGCAGTCTTTCGATCCTGAACTTCCTCTAGGATCTCCCAATTGCCTTAAAGAGAAACGCTGCCCACATGGCTTGAGGGCAGCGTTCGACTTTCCACACGTCATGACGCGTGGTCTCTTGGGGGAGATTCTTCAGGCGGCGGCGTTCAGGCCCGCCGCAACCTCTTTATTGATATTGATGAGAGTACGCAGCTTTTCCGGTGAGGGGTTCTGCTGGACTTCAAGCGTGTGTTTGAAAATGAACACGCCGAGAGACGCCACGTTATTTCTGATTTCAATGGGGAGCGGGCTGTCGCTTTCCGCAACGGCGCCGACAAAAACCGTCCAAAGCCGCCGGTTATAGTGCAGCACCGCCTGCAGGACCGAGGTGTCGTCGGCCCAATTGTCATGGATTTCCTGCAGTTGAGATGCCGCCTTCAAAAGGAGTGATGCTTCGAGTTGCCGCGGGTCCGTCGTCGCCGTTGCGGTTTCTTTGTAGACATCAAGCGCATTTTGCATGGTCCAACAATTCCTTCTCGTATTCGATGAGTGCCTTGGCTTCCTTGAGAGCCTTGTAATATGAGCCAGCCAGTATCTGGTCGTTGATCCGGTCAATCTGATACATCGTGCTTGGCGCCGCCGTCTGAATATCCTTGATCAACTGAAAGTACATATCGTGATGCATCCTCGGGTCTTCCGCGAGATACATCATCTGAACGACAAGGTAGATCTTCTTGCACGGCGTATCCGCGTCTTCAGGGCGCAGAATATCCTTCTCGCGGAGGATGGGCGCATCCCCTTCGACTATCAGCCGCGCACGGTTGCCGTCGTTGGTAATGACTGCATCACCTACGATAATACGTTCGCCGGGTTTGATTTCGACTTTGAGTGCCATTTAGGTCCGCCTCACGCTGCGGCTTTCCAAGAATGTGTTGGCCCTGTTGTCCGGTCCTTCGCAGCAAGCCCGAGTATGTTTCGTTAAAGCTAACACCCGGTTAAGGCGTGGTTGTCAGGGCGTTGCCGGGAGCTGACCGGGCAGGCGAGGGATGCGGAACAAAAAAAGCGGCGGGGAAGAACCCCGCCGCCGAATTTTGCGTGAATGTGTCTTCGTCGCTTAGAAGAGACGGAGCACGTTCTGATCGGCCTGCGACGCCAGCGACAGGGCGACAGACGAGAGCTGTTGCCGTGTCTGAAGGGCCAGCGTGTTGGCGCCTTCCTCGTTGGCATCGGCCAGCGTCAGGTTGCCCGCGCCGGTTTCAAGCGTGTTGATCAGGTTCTTGGTGAAGTCCTGACGGATCTCAACCACCGACAGGTTCGAACCGAAGGTCGAAGCCTGCGATCGCAGGGACCCAATTGCTGTTTCGAGCTCACCGAGAATGGTGTTCAGGTTGGTGTCCGACTGGAACGAGTCCGCAGCCGCGGCATTGATGCCCAGGCCTGCGGAATCGAACGTGACGCCGGTAATGCTCAACGTGCTGGTGCCTTCCTCGTTGAAGATAACCGTCAGGTTGTCGCCATCGAGGAGGTTGTTGCCGTTGAAGCTGGCATCAGCCGCCAACTCGTCGAGCTGGGTCCGGAGATTGTTGAATTCACTCTCCAGAGCCGCCCGGTCGGCGTTGTTTGTCGGCGTACCTGCTGTCGGATTGAAGGTTCCATCATCAGTAAGGCCGAGGACCGTGTCACCGGCACCACCAAAGGTAATGCTGTCGGTGGTGTTCGATGCGGTGATCGACAGGAAACCGGTTCCAGAGTCAACCGATGCATTTACGCCGGTGAGTCCGGTCAGTTGTCCATTCAGATCTGACAATGAGTTGACACCGGTCAGATCAATGTTCTGCGGCGTGCCGCCTCCAACAGTCAGCGTGAAGGTGTCACTACTGGCCGCCAGAGCCGCATTCGTCGGCGAGGCATCAGCCAACCCCAACAGAGTTGACGCATTTGTGCCGGTAAACGTGATTGCGTCTGTGGTGTTCTGCCCAGTAATCACCAGGTCTCCGCCAGAAATAGCAGCAATCGTCGCTCCGGCTTGAGTGTTGATTTCAGTAACCAAATCGCCCAATGTCTCGTCGTCGGTGTTGCCGCCTGTATTGTCGGCACCGTCGAGGTCAAGCGCGCCGGCACCACCAACATTGTTGAAATCGATGGTGACAGTTGTGAAACCTCCACCCGTAATAGTGAGGGAGTCACCATCGGCGAAGCCGAGAACAGCTAGATCATCACCAGCCGCCAAGCTACCTGTGTTGAGCGTTGAAGTTGACGTTGCCGCCGTATCGTCACGCAGATCAACATTACCGGTTTCGGTTGCTGCAACAGAGGTTCCAGCAGGTCCGGGCTTTTGAAGGGCCTGACGCACGTTCGCTTGTGCTGTCTCAACCAGCTTGGTGATGGCAGAGAGACCTTCGTCAGCGGCGACGATTGTTTGCAGTGCGTTGCCGACCGAATCAAGCAGACGATTGAGGTCGCCAGCCCGGGCATTGAGTGATGAAGCCGTGAAAAACGCCGTCGGATCGTCGAGTGCGCTGTTCACTTTAAGGCCGGTCGCGAGACGCTCCTGCGTCCGGCCAAGAAGATCGGCCGTATTCTGCAGCGACAAGAGGTTATTGCGCACCGCAGAGGAGAGAGTAATGTCAGCAGCCATAGCTGTAGTTCCTTTTCTGGGTTACTCCAAACACATGTCCCTCCTGGAACATGACACGCATCTTCACGAATTAAGCCTAAGGAGGTGTTAAGACTAATCCGGCTTAACCCGCCGGATTGACGCACCTTTTCAAGGCTCAAGTCGCTCCAATGCTCTGCTGACGAATTTGCCCCCGCCAGCTGAAGACGGTTTTACGGGAGAAGTGGAAACTGATGGTTAATGCGGGTGCGTCTCGGACCACA
>JALCBY010000067.1 GCA_028066055.1 Hyphomicrobiaceae bacterium | reverse complement strand
GATACTGGTAGATGGCGACGTGCTCGCAGTCTGGCCACCCGTCGCAGGGGGTTAGAAGATGAAAGTCGGAATTACAATGAACTGCCCTTGCTATTTGTGCTTGTGTGCGTAACATTCATGGGGCGGTGGATTTGAAGACACAATGATGAACTCTCGATTCCCAAGAGACTGAACAGGGGAGGGGCAAAATGCGACATGAATCGAGCACTTCTTCTGCGACGCAGTTTGCGAAACAGCCAGCGAACTATGTTCCGCTCTCTCCGGTTTCATTTCTCGCTCGGACCGCGGCAGTTTACCCGAAGAAAACAGCGATTATCGACGGAAGGCGTAGGTTCGACTATGCGGCATTTTACGAGCGATGCCGGCGGCTAGCTTCAGCATTGACGAAACGCGGAATCGGGTACGGAGATACTGTCGCTATAATGGCGCCAAACATAACGGCCATGCTGGAGGCGCATTTTGCTGTACCGGCAATTGGTGCAGTCCTCAACTCTCTTAATGTTCGTCTCGATGGCGCAGCCATTGCCTTTTGTCTGAATCACGGCGATGCAAAATTTCTCATTACTGATCGAGAATTCTCCGACACGATTAAAGTGGCGCTGAAACAATGTGATAACGATATTGACGTCATTGACATTGATGACCCGGAATATGATGGGGGGGAAAATCTGGGCACGACGACATATGAGGAGTTGCTGGAGGAAGGTGATCCCGAGTTCGCATGGAGTGGCCCGCGGGACGAATGGGATTCAATGTCGCTGCTCTATACATCGGGTACGACAGGCGATCCCAAGGGCGTCCTGTATCATCACCGGGGTGCATATTTGAACACGCTGGGAAACGCCATGGTCTTTGGCCTTGACCTTGACAGCGTCTATCTCTGGACGCTTCCGATGTTTCATTGCGACGGTTGGACGTTTCCCTGGGCCGTCACGGCTGTTGGTGGCATGCATGTTTGCCTAAGACGTGTTGACCCGGCCCTGATTTTTCCACTGATCAAGCAGCACAGAGTTTCCCATATGATCGGCGCGCCGATCGTGCTCAACATGCTGGTCAACGCGCCCGAAGAGGTTAAGACATCGTTCGATTGGACTGTTGAATGCGCGACCGGGGGCGCGTCGCCTCCATCAACGATCATTTCGGCAATGGAGGAAATGGGCTTCAGGATCACTCACCTTTACGGTGCGACCGAAGCCTACGGGCCTGCAACGGTCTGTGCATATCAGCCCGGATGGGAAGAGATGTCGTCGGATTGCAGAGCGGCGAAACTCGCGCGGCAGGGTGTGCGTTACCCTGTCCTGGAAGATGTCATGGTTGCCGACCCCGTGACACTCGAACCGGTTCCCAGGAATGCCGAAACGATGGGCGAGGTTCTCTTGCGCGGTAACACCGTGATGAAAGGTTATCTCAAAAACGCGTCCGCCACTGAAAGTGCCTTGGGAGGAGGGTGGTACCACACGGGAGATCTCGGCGTATGGCACGAGGACGGGTATGTCGAAATCAAGGATCGGTCCAAGGACATCATAATCTCGGGTGGCGAAAACATTTCCTCATTAGAGGTCGAGGAAACCTTGTACCGGCACCCCCGCATTCTCGAAGCGGCGGTTGTCGCCAAATCGGATGAGAAGTGGGGTGAAACCCCTTGTGCGTTTGTAACCCTAAAGGACGGAACAAATCCGACTGAAGAGGAGATCATTGAATTCTGCCGTGCGAACATGGCCCATTTCAAATGTCCTACCGAAATCATCTTCGGACCCCTTCCGAAGACCGCAACGGGCAAGATCCAGAAGTTCCGGCTTCGCGAGCAGGCCAATGGCGCTGAGAAAACTCAAACCAGCAAGTGAGACGATACTGAATGAAAATCCTAGTCGTTAGCGCGCATCCCGAACCCAAATCCTTCAACACCGCGATGCGCGACGAAGGAATTGCGACCCTTCGCGAGGCCGGTCACGAGGTCGTGCTTTCCGATCTCTATGCAATGGATTTCGATCCCGTCGCACGCGCAAGCGATTTTCAGGAGAGATCGGACGGGAACTATCTCAACTATGCATTGGAACAGCGCCGCAACATGGAAAACGGCACGCTGTCACCCGACATAAAGGATGAGCTCGAGAAGGTTCTGGAATGCGACATGCTTCTGCTTAACTTTCCGGTCTTCTGGTTTTCCGTTCCCGCAATCATGAAGGGGTGGATCGACCGCGTGTTTGTGTCCGGGAAGATGTATGGCGGCAGGAGGTTTTATGATCGCGGCGGACTGCGGGGGAAGAAGGCGCTTGTGGCGGTAACGATCGGCTCAAGACAGCACATGTTTGGCGAGGATGCGATACATGGCCCATTCGGTGAAATGTTTCGCCACTTGCTGCAAGGCACACTGCACTATGTAGGGTTTGATGTATTGCCGCCATATATTGCCTGGCATGTCCCGTATATTTCGCATGAGGAGCGAGGCGATATACTCAGGAGCTATCGCCGTTATCTTCAATCGATCGACCAGCTCAGACCGATTGAGTTTCCCAGTTTGAACGATTTTGACGAACTGCTTCGCCCGGTCCAGCCGACTCCGGTTGCGATTATGGAGACACCGGCAGACTGAACTCCGCCGAAATTACGGGTTTTTGTCGTGTTAGGCCTATGTGACGGCCAATGCCCTTATGAGGACATACGCTATGCCGACGGCGGTCACAAGCACGACCGTCCAGATCCACCACTCGGTCCATATTTTCGAAGGTTGGCTCCGGCGAGGTTCACGCATCGTTTGTAACTGATGCAAGCTTGTCTCGGTTGGGCGCCTTCCGCGTGCTGCGCAATCGCACGACAACCCAAAATGTGAGGGCGATCATCCCGGTAAAACTAAGAGTGACGGACGCTGCAAAAGCTTCGTCAATAGTGAGATTCAAAGGGAGTAAGAGAAAGGTGAGTGGATATATCATGATCGCCAAGTTGGCGAGTCCTGTATTATGCAAAAGCCATTCGAACAGGATGTCCCGATCCCTGCAACGAAACGCAACTAACGCCATCCCGGTAAATCCAAGCCAGACGACCGTCAGGCCGCACCAATAAAAGACACCGTCCAGGCGTCCCAATCCGCTCGATGCGTGTATCACCGCGATTGCACCGCCGCTCAGTGCTGCAAGAACCGACACGACAAGGAACAACAGAACAAGTTTCCTCATACTTGAGGACCAAGGCTGGCTCTTAGTGAGGCGCATGCTCAACGCGCCGGTTATGGTTGCGAGTGCAATGCTTGCGATATAGGCCACATACAGCGGCCAGTGGTCGGAAAAACTTTGTGAGTCCGCACTCATCCGGGCAGGCGAAAAGAAATTGTCGAAAAGGCCGGTCGGCCAAAAGAACCGAAGCATAAACTGGTTTAACGTGATCGTCGTCGTGAGGATTGCGATGCCGAGAGCCAGGGCGATATAGCTTTTTCTAAAGCCCGAGATGAGCTTGGGATCTTTGCTCATGGCAATACCGTTTGTTCGCGTCCTTGCCCCTCAAAATGGGCGCCAACTTTGACTCAAGACGAGTGTGATCTTCGGTCACGCATGTATTCGGTCGAGTACCACACCATGCCAACAATCAGGCACAAGGGCAGGAGGACGGTCGATATCCCCGAATTGATCTGCGACTGAGTAAGGTCGGTCGTGGAGCCGAAAGTGAGCCAGAAGACCCGTAGAAGAGGGGTCGCGCAGATCAAGGCATAATTGAATGCCATCCAACCTTGATGCGCCCGGACATCCTTGTTCCGGATTGCGGTGTATGCCAGAACAGCCGTCGTAATGACGAGGAAATCGAGACCCCACAGACCGATACCAAACGCCGGCCCGGAAAAAACACCCCTGAGCGGGACGGTTGAAAGGTGCAGCAGGCCCAATGTCATGGAAAGGAGGGCAGTCGCCAGATAGACCTTGCCGACCGTCCGGTGAATCTGAGGAGCGGATTTGCGAAACCGGGAGACAAATTGGGACCAGCCGATCGCCAGACAGATTCCCCCTAACGTCGTATGGCCGAACAACAAGAACTTGTTGAAGGAATAAAACTCATGTTGTTCTTTGAAGACCGACCCGTCGCCAAACGAAAATTCGTCGGACACCATCTGAGCCTGAAAAAGGTTCCACCATTCGCGTTCGCCGGCAAAGAACGCGAAAAAATACTGAAACGCCATTACGCCATAGCCCATCACCACTATGGCGAAACCCCCTAGCAGCACGGTTCGGGCGAGCTTGCCAATTTCCAATTTCGCTCTCGCGGTGTCTCTGGTTTGTGAGAAGGCCATCTTTCACTCCAGCAGTTCGGATTCACCTTACTTGTATGCCTGCCTCATACCCAGCTTCTTGTTGAACTGAATACCAACAATGTGAGCTTCGGTTGGCATCTTTCCATTCAGGTCAACGCCATAGTCGGCCGCCGAAAGGCGGATATTGTTTTCACCAGCGTCCGCATATTGATATCCGATATCAATCGACAAGCTGTCGGACACGACATAGTTCGCACCGACCGCATATTTGATCTGTGTGTCAAGCGGAGCATCCGGCACACGCCGATTGGCGTCGATGGGGCTGGTTTCATAAGCAAAGCCGGCCCGGAGTTTCAGGTTGGGTCTGTACTGGTATTGCATGCCGATGGCAAACCGCCACGTGTCGTTCCAGTCCCGTGCAAGAATTGTGTTCCCGCCCGGCTCGACGATGAGCGTCTGCTTGTTGTCGCTCCACTCGGCCCACTGCACATCGCCCAACAGGGTCACCTTTTCCGTCACTTTGGTTTCACCGCTGACGGTCAGGAGCTGCGGGAGGTCCACGTCAGTTGCCGATGGGACCTTGATGCCGGCTATATTCCTCGTCCCGTCAAACTCATGGTTGACGCCATGACGATAGCTGACGCCGACTTTCGCATGTTGGCCGAGTTTCTTCGTTGCGCCCAGCGTGTAGCCAACGTCGAAGTTTGTGTATTTCCGCTTTATGGATCCTGTGAATGGTGGAAGCGGCAAGCCGGTTTTAATGTCGAATATTCCGTATTCGAAATTGAGACTTCCGCCAACGGACAGGGTTGGCGTGACGGCATATGCCAGAGATGTGCTGGCTGAGAATATCTTGATATCGAGATTGTCGCTGAGAAACCTGTTCGCGCCGTCCCTGTCGGAGTCCACGACAATCGCAAAAGGCGCGGAAACACTGAGACCGGCCCAAAGATTATTGTTGACCTGTTTGGTCGCGTAGAATCCGGGAATCAGCTGATCCACCAAGCTATCATCTCCTCCATCCGTGGGCGGAGCCGTAGCTGGTATCCCCGGAGTAGCTGCGCTTGTGAGCTGCGGATCTGACTTCAAAAACCAGTATGATGCCGCCAGAGAAACATTCGTTCCCTCCAAAGCGGTCATTCCTGCAGGATTGAACGCGACGATCGATGCGTTTTCCGCGAGAACGGAGCTTCCGGCACCCGCCAGACCCAGCATCGTGATGCTGTGCTCGTACCAGTTGAACCCTGAAGCGTGTGCGTTGGCAGGCGTTAGGATGCACGCCGCCGCAACCGAAAGCCCAATGAATCTACCAGCACTGTTTGGCCACCGAGCGGTTCTTTCGACCTTCATTTTCGCGCCCCCCTGATGCAAAAAAAGCTCGCTTGACACATCTCAAACTGGCCACATTATTCAAGAATGAAATGTTTGTGTCAATAACAATAACAATACAATACACAAGCGCGAACTCACATGTGAACGAGGTCGATTGGAGGTGCCAGAGGGGAGTGAGATATGGCGTATTGCGCCGAATTCGGGACTTTTACGCGGCCGAGCTGACTTCAGCTTTCTTTTTGACCGGTGCCCATGGCTTGAACATCTCGCTTAACTTTATGTCGGCGAGATCGGAACGAAATTTGGTTTCCAAATCCGAGTGGACTCGCTCAAACGTCGAGTGGATAAAACAGTGATCACTCCATTCGGAGAACGGATTGTGAAGGCCGAGTTTCAGAACGGTTTGATCCTGAACGGCGTCATAAATATCAGCAAGTGTGATCTTGTTCGCCTCGCGCGCCAGCGAAACTCCGCCGTTTCCACCTCGGCTCGAAAGCAATATTCCGGCCTTGACGAGTTTCGAAACGATCCTGCGCACGCGCGTTGGATGAGTTTGAACCATTTTGGCAATGAGGTCGGTGTTTACCCGATCAGGATGTCGTGCACCGACGAACGCCGCAACATAGCTGGCCGTCATGAGTTCGGTTGATCTCGACATGCGCCGTTCCTTGAAATTTCGATTGCGAGGTCACGATATCCGAATGTCATCGTATCACATGCTCGCCGGAAGTATGCAAGGCACTGCGCGCAGGCACCGGATCAGTGAGGGCCCAATACTCACCGTCGATGCATAATAGCCGGCGGAAATTCCAGCCTGTATGGAATTGTACCGGGAATTGGATACGCCACAGGCATCCCGATACAGATGTCGTGCGGATAGGACAGTCACCCTGTCTGGTAGCACTATCTCTGACATTTGAAGCTTCTGCGGAGCAAATACCAACGATTTAGGCTGCTCAGCCGGCTATGAGAAGGCGGGGCCTCGTGTC
>JALCBY010000023.1 GCA_028066055.1 Hyphomicrobiaceae bacterium | reverse complement strand
AACCGCCGACCTCGTGAATGCCATTCACGCGCTCTCCCAACTGAGCTATGGCCCCACACCTGCATTCGGTTCCCTGTACGGGACCGCAGAAACTGTGCTGACGACTAGTTAGGCCACGACGGCGGCGCGATCAAGCCCGACGCGCCGACGGGATGGCCATGCCGGAGTTTAGGACTCTTCCTTTGTATCGATTGGACCGCCGATGATGCCGCTCACATCGGAACCGGATTCGTCCTCGTCATCCTCAAGGAAGACATCCTCCTCGCCCGCAGCAGGAATGTTTTCCTCATCGGTCTCGATATCGGCGAGATCGGCATCCTCAACGGATTCTTCCTCCGCCGCCGCCTCGTCGAGGCTTATGAGTTCCGCCCCCCCGGAATCGGAGCTTTCCGCCTCTGGTTTAGCCTTCGGCTTCGGCTCCTCCGCCGGCGCGGGTGCAGCAGGCGTCTCCACCTCGGCCCTTGGCTCAGGCTTCGCCTTCGGCTCTTCAACCACCAATTCCGCCTCGCACATCGGGCACACGATCGGGCTTCGTCCCAAATCGTAGAATTTGGCACCACAGGCTTCGCAGAGCCTTTTAGTTCCTCGAGTTTCTTTTGACATGAGAATTTCCCAAGTCCGCTCAGAATCGCGAGGTTCCTTGCCATGACGCGCCGCTGGTGTCAAAAGCAAAAATTGCGATCTGCCAAATCAGAAACAATCGGCGTTGACAGATATGGGGCCTAGGCGCTCAATTGCGCCGCCGCAAAGTCCGCGGTGAATGTCTGCAATGCCCGAAACCAGATACCGCCACGCGGCCCGATATATATGCCTTCCGCCAAATTGATCGCTTCGAAATCCAACGGTCTGCAGGGACGCATCCGCGTACCCGGTGACAAATCCATTTCTCACCGCGCACTTATCCTCGGCGCCCTCGCGACGGGCTCAACGCGGATTTCAGGTCTTCTCGAATCAGAAGACGTTCTTGCCACCGGCAGGGCGCTACAGGCTCTTGGCGCCGGTGTTGAACGGGACGGCGAGCAATGGTGCGTCTTCGGCCGCGGCGTTGGCGGACTGACCCGGGCGCCTGGAACACTCGACTTCGGCAACTCCGGAACCGGTGCACGACTGATGATGGGCATCTTGGCTGGAAACGATGTGACCGCAGCCGTTACCGGGGACGAATCGCTGTGCCGGCGGCCGATGGGCCGCGTACTCACGCCCCTCCGGAAAATGGGACTTAACGTGGACGGAGAAGGCGACACCCTGCCGCTTACGCTCACAGGTTCGACCGATCTTATTCCCATCGTCTATGAGCTCCCCGTTCCTTCAGCCCAGGTGAAGTCGGCCGTGCTTCTTGCGGGCCTGCACGCGCCAGGCGAAACATCCGTGATCGAGGATGCGCCGACCCGCGACCACACGGAGCGGATGCTCCAATTTTTTGGCGCTGATGTACGCAGCACCGGCGATGGGGGCCGCAAGACGATCACGGTCAAGGGCGGCGGTGTCCTGTCGGGCAGCGACGTCACAGTGCCCGGCGATCCGAGCTCGGCAGCGTTTCTTGTTGCCGCGGCCCTGATGACCGAAGGCTCCGACGTCACCATCGAAGGCGTTCTGATCAACCCGACACGCATCGGTTTTTATGAAACGCTCAAGGAGATGGGTGCGGCCCTCACATTCGAGAATGAGCGTTTGGAGGGCGGAGAGCCTGTAGCGGACATCCGTGTATCCTCCAGCGCTCTCAAAGGCGTTGATGTGCCTGCAGCCCGCGCCCCGACCATGATCGACGAATATCCTATCCTTGCCGTGGTTTCCGCCTTTGCCGAGGGCGAGACGCGCATGCAGGGTCTGGAAGAGTTACGCGTCAAGGAGAGCGACCGGCTCGCATCGACGCTGGCTGGACTGGTGGCGTGCGGGGTCGAGGCGTCGGCGACCGACGACAGTTTGCGTGTTGTCGGCGCGCCCACAATCGCCGGCGGCGCCGGGATCGAAACACATATGGACCATCGTATCGCGATGGCGTTCCTCGTGCTGGGCCTCGGGTCGGAGAAATCTGTCGTCATCGACAACGCTCCTATCATCGCTACCAGTTTTCCGGAATTCGCCGGGCTGATGCGTGGACTTGGTGCGAAAATCGAGGAAACCGGCTGATACGCCGGAATGGAATTCGGGAGATTCGACGCATGCTGATTGCAATGGACGGGCCCGCCGCGTCGGGCAAGGGCACGCTCGCCAAAATGCTCGCAGAGCACTATGGATTGGCCCATCTCGACACCGGATCTCTCTATCGCGCCGTGGCTCGCGACGTCATCGTGGCCGGTGACTCTCTCGATGATGAAAACGCAGCCGTGCATGCGGCGCAGGCGCTTGATACCGGTACGCTGAACGACCCCGGCCTGCGCACGCCCGAAGTCGGCCAGGCCGCCGCAAAAGTGGCAAAGATCGGCGCCGTTCGCGAGGCCTTGCATAGGTTGCAGCGCGCTTTTGCCTCGAAACCGGAGGGCGCAATTATCGAAGGGCGCGACATTGGCACCGTCGTGTGTCCGGAAGCCGATGTAAAACTGTTCGTCGAAGCCTCGACCAGGGTGCGCGCAGAACGGCGCTACAAGGAGCTTCTCGAAGCCGGACACGGCATTTCCTACGACGAAATTCACGCCCAGATCGCAGCCCGTGACGAAGCGGATCGTTCGCGCAAGATATCGCCGCTGAAACCGGCGCAAGACGCACTCTTGCTCGACACCTCCGATTTGGGTATAGAGGCGGCGTTTGAGGCTGCCATCAAACTTATCGACACGGCGCTGCTGCCGCGATAAGGATGGCGGGCCATTTGGTATGCGTGATGATGCCGTTCGTTTGATCGGCCGGCCATATCAGCAGAACAGAAGAGATTTAGACAGTTTGAGCGCCGGGCGGCTGACGCCCCGGCCAGAGATAAGCCAGTTATTGTTACCGCCGATGACCCTGGGAAATTGCGGCGGCACCGAGCGGGCAAACAGGAGACTTGATGAGCGAACCGCAGGCCAGTGAACTCAACCCGACGCGTGAGGATTTTGCAGCGCTTCTGGATGAGACCCTAGGAGAATCCGCCCTTCAGGAGGGCAGCGTCGTCAAGGGAACAGTCATCGCCATCGAAAAGGACCTGGCAGTCGTGGACGTCGGTCTAAAAACGGAAGGCCGCGTTCCTCTGAAAGAATTCACCCTTCCCGGGCAAGAGTCGTCGATTTCGGTCGGCGATGAGGTCGAGGTCTACCTTGAGCGCGTCGAGAATGCGCTCGGTGAGGCCGTGCTATCGCGAGAGAAGGCCCGTCGCGAGGAAAGCTGGGTCCGCCTGGAAGAGAAATTCAAGAAAGGTGAGCGCTGTGAAGGCGTCATCTTCAACCGCGTCAAGGGCGGCTTCACGGTGGACCTGGATGGTGCCGTCGCGTTCCTGCCCGGCAGCCAGGTCGATATTCGCCCGGTGCGCGACATCGCGCCCCTGATGAACGTTCCGCAGCCTTTCCAGATCCTGAAGATGGACCGCCGGCGCGGCAACATTGTCGTCTCGCGCCGCTCGGTTCTCGAGGAGACACGTGCGGAGCAACGCAGCGAAATCGTTGCCAGGCTCGAGGAGGGCCAGGTCATCGAAGGCGTCGTCAAGAACATCACCGACTATGGTGCATTTATCGATCTCGGCGGCATCGACGGGCTGTTGCACGTCACGGACATGGCATGGCGCCGCGTCAATCACCCGAGCGAGATCGTCAAGGTCGGCGACTCGGTCAAGGTTCAGATCATCCGGATCAATCCGGAAACCCAGCGCATTTCGCTCGGCATCAAGCAGCTTGAGTCCGATCCGTGGGAAGGCGTGGAAGCCAAGTACCCGATCGGTGCACGCGTTACCGGGACCGTCACGAACATCACCGACTACGGTGCGTTCGTGGAACTCGAATCCGGTGTCGAAGGACTGATCCACGTTTCGGAAATGAGCTGGACGAAGAAAAACGTCCACCCGGGCAAGATTGTTTCGACCAGTCAGGAGGTCGAGGTCCAGGTTCTCGAGGTCGATTCCCAGAAGCGCCGGATTTCACTCGGCCTCAAGCAGATTCAGGAGAATCCGTGGGTCGCCTTCGCCGAAAGCCACAAGGTGGGAACGGAGATCGAGGGCGCCATCCGCAATATCACCGAGTTCGGCTTGTTTATCGGCCTCGAAGGCGGTGTCGACGGTATGGTCCACCTCTCCGACCTCGACTGGAGCCGTTCCGGAGAAGAAGCGATCCAGGATTACAAGAAGGGCGACACGGTCAAGGCTGTCGTTCTTGAAGCGGACGCGGAGAAAGAACGCATCTCTCTCGGCATCAAGCAGTTGAGCGACGATCCGCTCAAGGGCGAAGGCGGGCTCAAGAAGGGCGCGCGTGTCACCTGCGAGGTTCTCGACGTGAAGGACAACGGCCTCGAAGTCAAGCTGTCGGATAGCGACGTTACAACCTTCATCCGACGCTCCGACCTGTCGCGGGACCGTTCCGAGCAGCGCCCCGAGCGATTTGCACCGGGTGAGAAGGTCGATGCCGTGGTCACCCAGGTCGATCCTGCAGCACGCAGGCTCACCGTGTCGATCAAGGCGCTCGAGATCGCCGAGGAGAAAGAAGCCGTCAAGCAGTATGGTTCCACGGTGAGCGGTGCGTCGCTTGGCGACATTCTCGGGGCTGCACTGGACAAGGCCAAGGAAGACGCAAACGGCGACGAAGCGCCCGAGGCGAAGGAAGAAAAACCAAAAGCGAAGGCCAAGGCCGAGGATGACGCGAAGGACGAAGCTGAGCCCTCCGAGGAAGACGGCGAAAAAGCCACCGAGGATTCAGATGAGAAGAAGGGTGATGAGAGCTAAAGCAGCGCTCAGCTCCCGCCTTTAATTCGCGGATTGGCGGCACGCAACTTGTCGTCAGGTGAGGCACGATGACTCTGCGGGCAGATTATCTGGTCGACAGGCGACGGCTGAAGCGCAGTGTCAGCCTTTGGCGCGCATTGGCCGTGATCGCTGTACTGGGCGTAATTGCCGTATTGACCCTGCAGAACGATGATGTCGCCACCGCCTTGGGCTATCGCTCCCACATTGCACGCCTCGAGATTTCCGGTCTGATCCAGCAGGATAGTAAGCGCCTGAAATTGCTGAAGGATATTGGTGAGTCGAAATCCGCCAAGGCCGTAATCCTCCGTATCAACAGTCCAGGCGGCACGACGGTCGGCGGTGAAGCCCTCTACACCGCCATTCTCGAGTTACGAGAGAAAAAGCCTGTCGTCGCCGTGTTCTCCACAGTGGCGACATCAGCCGCCTACATGACCGGCATCGCCACTGATCGTATCGTCGCGCGCGGCAGCACCATCACCGGCTCAGTCGGCGTGATCCTGCAATGGGCGGAAATCAACGAACTTCTGGCGAAACTCGGCGTTCAGATGCAGGAAGTCCGGAGCGGACCGCTCAAGGCCGTCCCGTCACCGTTCCGCCCTTTGAACGAAGAGGGACGCGAACTCACCCGACAGATGGTCGATGAGTCAAAGAAATGGTTTATCGCACTGGTGGCCAAACGCCGTTCGATCGATCCCGAAACCGTTCCGGGCCTCACCGCAGGCCGCATCTATTCCGGTCGGGAAGCCCTGAAACTAAAGCTTATCGACCAGATCGGCGGCGAGGACGAGGCGATTGCCTGGCTCGAAGAGAACCGCGATGTTCCCAAGAAACTGAAGATCATCGACTGGAAAACGAGCGATTCGCAGAGCTTCGGATGGTTTGGCGCGGCAATCACGCAGGTGGCCGCGTGGACCGGACTTCCGGTTACGGTTGTCAATTCCGTCCTTGGTCCGGGTAGCGCATTAGAGCGCGTTCGGCTTGACGGTTTGATCTCTGTTTGGCACGCTCAGCAGGATTAGAGGCGCCGAAAAACTAATAAGACCCAAAGAGATAGGCGCATGGGGGAAAAAGCTGAGGTTGCGTCATGATTAAGTCTGAACTCATTCAACGGATCGGCACCGCAAATCCGCATCTCTATCAGCGGGACGTGGAACGCATCGTCAATACGATCCTCGAAGAGATCATCGCCGCCCTCGCCCGTGGCGACCGGGTTGAGTTGCGTGGATTTGGCGCATTCACCGTCAAGCATCGCGCCGCCAGGCAGGGGCGAAATCCGCGTACGGGCGAGACGGTGTTCGTGGAGGAGAAGTATGTTCCCTTCTTCAAAACCGGCAAGGAGCTGCGCGAACGGCTGAACAGGGATTACGAGGTATCGGTTTCCTCCATGTCCACGGGAGAAGGTTAGGCCGGTTCGACCAGGAGACTTGAGCGGGGTCAAACTGTGTTCAGGAAATTCGTCTGGCTCTTTTTGGTTTTGCCGGCAGGTGTCGTCCTCGTCGCCTTCGCGCTTGCCAACCGTCACGACGTTCGACTGAACCTGGATCCACTGTCAGCCGACGACCCCTATTTCGCGATTGACGCGCCGTTTTTCCTGTTCATTCTCGGCGCATTCCTCGCCGGTTTGATCATCGGCGGCATCATCACCTGGTTCGGTCAGGGCAAATGGCGCAAGGAAGCCAAGGCCCGAACCCGGGAATCTGCGGCGTTGCGTGCGGAAACCGAGCAACTGAACGAGCAGTTGCGCACAACGCAAACGCCGCGCATCGGCGCGCCCGAGGCGGCTGAGTGACCCGCCATTGCCACATGGACAGCGGGGCCACGATCTCCTAGGTTGCCACGAAACAGGAATTCGTCAGGCTGCCGCACAAATGCGCCCGGCATAAAGTCCACCTGCAATGAGCGTTAAAGTAAAAATCTGTGGTCTCAAGACCCGCCGCGCACTGGACGCCGCCCTGGAGGCGGGCGCCGACTATTTCGGACTTGTCTTCTATGCCCGCTCGCCGCGCAACGTGGATCACGACACGGCCGCCGCACTTGCCGAAAGAGGCCGCGGAACGGCGCGTTCCGTTGCATTACTGGTCAATCCGGACGACGACGAGGTGCGGCAGGTCTGCGACATCGTCTCGCCTGATTTCCTCCAATTGCATGGAAGCGAACCTCTTGAAAGACTTGAGGAAATTCGTGCCATCGCAAACCGTCCGCTGATCAAGGCCGTCAAGGTCGAGAGTGCTCCCGACGTCGATGCGGCTCTGGTCTATGAAAGTACGGCCGACATGCTTCTGTTTGACGCCAAGGCGCCGCCGGACATGGCAAACGCGCTGCCGGGTGGAAACGGTGTTGCGTTTGACTGGCGGGCGCTTAGGCGCGTTAAGGGACAAGCAAACTTCATGCTGTCCGGAGGCCTTACTCCGGATAATGTCGCAACCGCCGTGGCGATAACCCATGCGCCGGTTGTCGACGTATCCTCCGGCGTGGAACGCCAGCCGGGCGAGAAAGATGACGACCTCGTTCGGAAGTTCATCGCCGCAGCGAAATCCGCCGCGCCTGCAAAACGTACCAGCGAGCCCGAGAATGTCTGAAACACCTCCGATGGATAGATCAAACACCTACCGTTCCGGCCCGGACGAGCGCGGCCATTTCGGTCTTTATGGCGGACGCTTCGTTGCCGAAACACTCATGCCGCTGATCCTCGATCTGGAACAGGCTTACAAGGACGCGCAGGCCGATCCCGAGTTCCAGCGCGAACTGACAGACCTCAACACACATTATGGAGGGCGTCCGAGCCCGCTTTATCATGCCGAACGGCTGACCGAGCATTTCGGCGGCGCGAAAATCTATTTCAAGCGCGACGAGCTCAATCACACCGGCAGTCACAAGATCAACAATTGCCTCGGACAGATCCAGCTTGCCCGGCGCATGGGCAAGACCCGTATCATTGCCGAAACGGGAGCCGGCCAGCACGGCGTGGCGGTGGCAACCGTCGCTGCGCGGTTCGGACTGCCGTGTGTTGTTTACATGGGCGCGACCGACATCGACCGTCAGGCGCCCAATGTATTCCGCATGAAGCTGCTGGGCGCCGAGGTGCGACCGGTGACCGCGGGAACCGGTACGCTGAAAGACGCCATGAACGAGGCGCTGCGCGACTGGGTCGCGAACGTCCACGATACATTCTACATCATAGGTACGGCAGCCGGACCGCACCCTTACCCTGAGATGGTCCGGAACTTTCAGTCCGTTATAGGCCACGAGGTACGCGAGCAGATGCAGGAAGCGGAAGGCAGGCTGCCTGACACGCTTGTCGCATGTATCGGTGGTGGATCGAACGCAATCGGCCTTTTTCATCCCTTCCTCGATGATAAGGACGTGGCGATTTACGGGGTGGAAGCTGGCGGGAAGGGTCTCGACAAGCCCGAGGATCACTGCGCGTCCATGAACGGCGGCGCACCCGGCGTGCTCCATGGCAACCGGACATACTTGCTGCAGGACGACGATGGCCAGATCATTGAGGGGCACTCGATCTCCGCTGGCCTGGATTATCCCGGGGTCGGTCCTGAACACTCGTGGCTTCGGGACACGGGCCGGGTCAATTATGTCGCCATCACGGATGCGGAAGCGCTTGAGGCGTTTCAATTGTGTACCAAGCTGGAGGGGATCATCCCCGCACTTGAGCCATCGCACGCGCTGGCACATGTCGCCAAGCTCGCGCCGACGCTTCCAAAGGACAATCTGCTGGTCATGAACCTGTGCGGACGCGGCGACAAGGATGTGTTTGCCGTGGCGAAGCATCTCGGCGTGGAGATGTGAGGATGGCGACGCGTATCGACAAGCGGTTCGCCGCGCTGAAGGCGGAAGAGCGTGGCGCGCTGGTCACCTTCACGACGGCCGGCGACCCCGACTATGAAACGTCGCTGGAGCTCCTCAAGCAGCTCCCGGGGGCCGGAGCCGATATCGTCGAGCTCGGTATGCCCTTCTCCGACCCGATGGCCGACGGCCCGGCGGTTCAGGCCTCGTCGCAGCGCGCCCTCAAGGCTGGCCAAACCATGAAGAAAACCCTTGAGATGGTCCGGAAATTCCGCGAACAGGATAACGATACCCCCATCGTTCTGATGGGTTACTACAACCCGATCTACATCTATCCTGTCGACGCCTTTATCGCAGATTGCATCGATGCGGGCGTGGACGGGCTCATCATCGTCGATGTGCCGCCGGAGGCCGATGACGAAATCTGTCTCCCCGCAATCGAAGCCGGGCTGAATTTCATCCGCCTTGCGACGCCGACAACGGACGCCAAACGCCTTCCCGTCGTACTCACAAACACTTCCGGGTTCGTCTATTACGTCTCGATTGCAGGCATTACCGGCACAAAAACGCCGGATCCGCGCGAGGTACATGCCCACGTCGCCAACATCAAGAAAGAGACCGATCTGCCGGTCGCCGTGGGCTTCGGTATCAAGACGCCCGATCAAGCGCGCGCGATTGCGGAAGGTGCGGACGGTGTCGTGGTAGGATCAGCCCTCGTCGAGGCGATCAGATCGACGCTCGACGAAGATGGTAAACCGGGGCCTGAAACTGTGGAGAAAGTCGTCGACCTCGTGCGCAGCCTTGCCGGAGGACTGAGGGCGCGCGAAACTGCCGCCGTGAAATAGCGTCAAAGCGACCCTATATTCACATAGACGAGCCGGCCAATTGAGGAAAAGACCGTGAACTGGATCAACAACGTCGTCCGACCGAAAATTCAGCGCATCCTGTCGAAGCGGGAAGTGCCGGACAATGTATGGCTCAAATGCCCCGAAAGCGGGCAGATGATCCATTACAAGGATCTCGAGGCAAATCAGTTCGTCGTGCCCGGCAGCGACTATCACATGCGCATGTCCGGCGACATCCGTCTTGGCTGGCTGTTCGATTCCGGTGAATACGAGAAAATCGACACACCGGAGGTCACGCCCGACCCACTCAAGTTTCGCGATGAGCGCCGTTACACGGACCGGCTGAAGGACGCGCGTTCCAAGACGGGCATGAACGATGCCGTCATTGTCGGCGCGGGTGCGCTCGACGGCCTGAAGGTCGTCTCCGCAGTTCAGGATTTCGCCTTTCTTGGCGGTTCGCTCGGGCGCGCTGCCGGCGAAGCTGTCATCACCGGTCTGCGTGAAGCCATTTCCCGCGAAACGCCGTTCATCATGTTCGCCGCGTCCGGCGGCGCGCGCATGCAAGAGGGTATCCTCTCGCTCATGCAGATGCCGCGGACAACTGTCGCCGTTCAACAGCTCAAGGAAGCAGGCCTTCCCTATATCGTCGTTCTGACACACCCCACGACCGGCGGCGTGACGGCATCCTATGCGATGCTGGGCGACATCCACGTTGCCGAACCCGGCGCGCTCATCGGCTTCGCGGGCCCTCGCGTGATCGAACAGACGATCCGGGAGAAACTGCCCGAGGGCTTCCAGCGGTCCGAATATCTTCTTGAACACGGCATGGTCGATATGGTCGTGCACCGACATCAACTTCGCGAGACCCTGAGCCGAATCTGCCGCCTGCTGATGGATGCGCGGCGCGACGAACTCGGCACCAGCCTGGTGGTGGCGGACCAATCGGTGGATGTCGCCGAACCGTCCAATGAAGATCCGGTCGTGGAAGCGGAGTTCGAAGACGTTTCCCTGGAAGATGGTTCCGACGCATCCCTGCAAGAGGATGGGTCCCGGCCGATTGCGGATTAATCCGCATCCGCAAAGCCGAGACCGTTTTATCCCAATGACGTCCCTACCCCCCTCAACCGGGCGCGCGGCCGCCACGCCGACCGCACCCACGGAGACGAGTGACGCCATTCTTGAGCAGATGGAAACGCTTCATCCCGAGGTGATCGACCTGACCCTCGACCGGGTGCTTCGCCTGCTGGCCGAACTCGGCAATCCCCAGGATCGTTTGCAGGGCGTCATTCATGTCGCCGGGACCAACGGCAAGGGCTCCGTCATCGCCTATCTGAAAGCCATTCTCGAGGCCGCGGGTAAGCGTGTGCACGTATTCACGTCGCCCCACCTGGTCCGGTTCCATGAGCGCATCACCCTTTCCGGCGCGCACGGGGCGGATCACATTTCAGAAGAGGATCTGTGCCGGTATCTGCGCCTCACGGAGAAAGCGAATGCGGGTGAACCGATCACCTTTTTCGAGATCACGACGGCTGCCGCGTTCATGGCGTTTGCCGACGATCCTGCCGACTATGTTCTGCTCGAAACCGGTCTTGGCGGACGCCTCGATGCGACCAACGTCGTCACGCAGCCCGCACTCACGATCATCACGTCTGTTTCCCGCGACCATGAACGTTTTCTTGGAACCACCCTTTCAGATATTGCCGGAGAAAAAGCCGGCATCCTGAAGCCGGGCGTACCCTGTATCGTTGCCCGCCAGGCTCCTGAGGCCTATCAGTCCATCCAAGCCCGCGCGCGCGAACTTGGCGCCGCGCTCATCGATCAGGGACAGGCCTGGGACGCATTCGAGCAGCAGAGCCGGCTGGTCTTCCAGACCGACAACAGCCTGCTCGATCTGCCGTTGCCGCGCCTCGTCGGCCGCCATCAGATCGACAATGCCGGTGTCGCCCTGGCTGCCGCTGGAGCCCTTGATGACGCGGATATCGACGAGACGGCACTCGCACGCGGCCTCAAAACCGCACGATGGCCCGCCCGGCTGCAACAGCTGACCCATCCCGCACTTCAGCAGCATGTTGCAATCGGATCGGAGATCTGGCTGGACGGCGGTCACAATGAATCCGCCGCCGAGGCGCTTGCCCGAGCCATGGCCGAGATGGAAGAACGGGTCCCGCGCCCGTTGCACCTGATTTGCGGCATGATGACGGGAAAGGATGCGTCAAGGTTCTTTGAACATTTCGCAGGTCTTTCAAAGTGGGCGGCGACGGTAACGGTTTCCGGAAAGGACAAGGCGTTCGGCGCTGACGAACTTGCGGAGATTGCCCGATCCAACGGGCTCGACGCGCACGCCCAGCAGGATGTTGTTGCCGCCCTGCGGGCGAGCGCGGGCGTATCCGATGAGCCTGCGCGCATTCTGATTTGCGGATCGCTCTACCTGGCCGGCGAAATACTGGGCGCCATGCAAAACGAAAGCCCCGGCGCATAGGCCGGGGCTGTCAAACAGGTCGGTGGTGCGAAATCACGAGATGGAGCTGTTGATCCAGTCCACGAGCTTCCCCTTGGGCTGAGCTCCCATCTGCGTGGAGGCCACTTCGCCATCCTTGAACAACATGAGCGTCGGGATCGCGCGAATGCCGTATTTGCCCGGTGTGCTCGGATTTTCATCAATATTGATCTTGGCGATCTTGACCTTGCCGTCCATCTCGTCCGCAATCTCCTCGAGCGCGGGAGAGATTTGTTTGCAGGGACCACACCACTCGGCCCAGAAATCCACCACGACCGGCGTCGCGGATTTCAGGACCTCATCCTCAAAGGTGTCGTCGGATACCTCGGAACTCGCCATGGCGTTCATCTCCTGTGTTCCGGGCCACGGAATCAACCGGAACCCATCGAAGTCGCACGGAACGTATGTGCCCACCCTGCCCCAGTCAAGGGGGCTCTAGGCCACGCGGAGACCTGCCGCGGCTTCGTCGAGCACCTCCGAGGGAATTTCCATAATCCGGGGCTCGGCGGTCCACAACAATGCCGCACGAACTTGTTTTTCCGGGTAAATCCGGCGCAATGCCGACCTGTAGGCGGCAAGTTGCCTTTTGTAGAGAGGTACAACTTTTTCGGGTGTATCCGGAGGTGGACGATTGGTCTTGTAATCGACAATCAAAACATCGTCATCGCGCACGACCAGCCGGTCGATCTGCCCCACAAGCCGAAGGGGTGGCGCGTCCTGGCGGTCGATCTGCGCCACGACCGGAACCTCGGCAAGGCTGTCCGGTCCGAACACGCTCGCAAAGATGTCATCAGACAGAACGCCAAGCGTCTCGGACACGATGTCATCCCGTTGCTTCTCGTCAAGGTCGCCACCACGCGTCTTCACATAGTCGAAGGCGCGTTCTTCGCGCTGCTCCGATGGAATGGCCGGAAGATACTGCAGCAAGGCATGAATGATGTTGCCTCGTTGAAACCGCGCCTCTCCTATCCGCGCGAGCGGAGGCTCGACGTCCTGTTCCGCGGTCGCGACGTCTTGACCGTCGTCTTCAGAAGCAGCGGAGAGGGTCGACGGTGTAAGCGGAAGTGTTGCGGATTCCTCGTGGGGAACATCGGCAACGGCCCAGGGCTCAAGCGCGGCCTGAACAGGGGGTGATGCCTCGTCGCTGTCGAGCACTGCAAAATCGCCATCCGGCGCAATCTCGTAACGAAAAACGGGTTCCCCCAAGGCGCCCGGAGCTTCCTTACCCAGTTCTTTGAGCCCGTCCCTAACGAGCGCGTACCAGCATTCCGGATGCAACTCCTTGCCCTGCTGCCAGCCGCAGACGTAGAGCCGGTCGCGCGCGCGCGTCATGGCCACATAGAGCAGGCGGTTGTGCTCCTCCCGCTCAATCTGCGCCAACTGTGTCTTGGCCGTCTCAATAGCATCGAGCGGCTTCGTGCCCGACGGTACCCAGACCAGATGATCGGCGGCACCCGGAACAGCACCCGCACGCGGCAGCGGCAGGAGTTTCGGTCTGCTCCCGCCGCGCCCGGTCGGCGGCTTGCAGGTATCCGGGAGAATGACGATGTTCGCCTCGAGACCCTTGGCGCCATGCACCGTCATGATGCGAACCTCGTTGCGCTCCTGCTCCATGTCGCGCGTCACTTCCACTTCCGATCTGCGCATCCAGTCGAGAAACCCCTGCAGAGACGGCGGCGCAAGCTTCTCATATTCGAGCGCGAGGTTCAGAAACTCGTCGATGGCGTCACCGGCTTCCGGACCGAGTCTGGCGATCAGCGCCAGCCTCAACTGCATCCGGTTCTCTTCCAGAACGCGCGCGAAGAACTCGTATGGCGGCTCCATGTCCGCGTCGTTGAGCCAGCGGGTGAGCCGTTTGATGGCTGCGGCGTAACGGGTGTCCGTCCTGGCCTTGTCCCGAAGGGCACGCCAGAGCGAACCCGACCGGCCATAGCCGATCGCGAACAGATCATCGTCATCGAAACCGACAAGCGGACTCTTGAGGACGGTCGCAAGGCTCAAATCATCCTCGGGCATAAGCGCGAAGTCGGCGACGGCCATCAGGTCCATGACAGCCAATTGCTCCGTCAGTTTCATACGGTCCGCACCCGCCACGGGAACGCCCAGGGACTTCAGTGCCCGGATCAGCTTCGTGACAAACGCATCGCGGGTGCGCACGAGCACCAGGATATCGCCTGGTCTAACCGCACGCCCCTGCGAGGGAAGAAACTCGCGCCGATCAAGCCACTGCCGGATGGTCCGTGCGATCCGTTCTGCCAGCTTGTCGCGGGTCTGCCGCATCGAAGGTGGTTCCTCGTGCGGGCGCATGGGGTGGGCCGGAGTATGATCCTCCGGAACCTCGAGCGCCCACATCTCCACCAAGCCCGGCTGATTCTCGCGGATTGCCTTGTGGACAACCGGCGCGCCCGCCCAACTCATGCCGCTGCGCGCCTTCTCCCCCGCGAACACTTCATCGACCGTTGTGAGAACCGGCTCGGTCGACCGGAACGATACGGTCAGCGGTACCGGGCGAAGCTCCGCACGCGCACCCTCCGCCGCGCGCCCGAACTTGCGTCCGTGGGTTGCAAAGGACTCCGGGTCGGCGCCCTGAAACGAATAGATCGACTGTTTTTCGTCACCGACCGCGAAGAGTGTACGCGCGGTGTCGCGCGCGCCTTCTCCGGAAAAGAACTCCTGGGCCAACGCGTCGATAACCCGCCATTGCAACGGGCTGGTGTCCTGCGCCTCGTCAACCAGGATATGGTCGATGCCGTAATCGAGCTTGTAGAGAACCCAGGCAGCGGCCTGCGCCGACTCAAGCAGATAGATTGTGCGAACGATCAGATCGTCATAGTCGAGGACGGCCCGGGTGGCCTTCAGCCGTGCATAACTTTGGAATATCGCGTCGCAGAGCGCCAATAGAGCTCCCGTGGAACGGGCGATGGTCAGTGCGGCTTGTTCACCCGCAAGCGACGCGATCCTCTCTTGAGCGTCGGTAAGTTGCTGAAAATATTCCGGAAACTTCTCCGCTACCGCTTTCGTCAACAGAGTCTTTCGCGGTTTTTGCTGCTGTGTCAGAAACGCATCGCGCAAAGCTGCGGCCCGTAGAACAGAGCTGCTCTGGCCCCTTACCCTTTCAAGCGCTGCGAGCAAATTCCTCTCGGTTGGCTTGTCCGCCGGCAGATCGGCGAGCATGGCGTCGATCTGTCCGTCGCTGAGAATGTCGGCTATCTCCGCAACCAGATCTGTTTCCGATCGCAGAGGGTCCACACCCAGAACGGTTGCGATACCCTGCTGCTCTTCTTCCGAAAGCGGTTCGGAAGATCCTGCAACACGCATCATCTGGAGGAAGTCTTCACGGTGGGAAAGTGCAACGCCGATGATGTCTCGGAACCGCTCTTCTCCGGTCAGAAAGACGATCTGCGAAAGGGCGCGTCCGAGCGCGCTGTCCGGATCCTCCACAGCCCTCGTCAGCACCGCATCGATCGCCGCGTTCCGGAGTGCCCGCTGCTCTTGATCCGCCACCACATCGAAATCCGCCTGAACGCCTGCTTCCATTGGAAAGCGATGCAGCAACCGTTCACAAAAGGCATGTATAGTCTGGATCTTGAGACCGCCCTTGGCATCCAGCGCCGTGGCGAACAATTGCCGGGCACGGACGATATCGCTCGGCATCGCGGGAATGCCGCGCCGATCCTTCAGTTCACCGGCAAGCTCCGCCTCCGGCATGACCGACCAGCGGCTGAGGATGCCAAACAGCCGGTTTTCCATCTCCGCCGCGGCGGCCTTCGTATAGGTGAGGCAGAGGATGGCCTCAGGCCGCGTATACGTGCCCTGCGCCGGATCGCGATGAAGCAGGAGGCGCAGCACGCGGTTCACCAGAACAGTCGTCTTGCCCGTGCCCGCATTGGCCGAGACCCATGCCGAAATGTCCGGATCGGACGCAATTCCCTGATTTCGGTCGGTTTCCTGCTTGAACTGTCGGACGGTCACGGGAGCCCCTCCCCTCCGCCGGAAGACTGCCATTCCTGCACCCGGGCAAGATGGGCATAGTCGTCAAAACGATAGGAAAAACCGGGACGCCGCAATGCAATGTAAGGCTGGGATTGTTCGGAAAAGGCGGCGACGAGCTGCGCGAGGTTTTCAATCGCGTCCTTCGCCAGCGTTTCCGCTGCCAGCTTGTTGCTCGCGTTGCGTTCCTCGCCACCCTCCCCGTATCCGCGGGCGCGAATGTAGGTAAGCTGCGATACGGGCGCGGCGGAAATGTTTTCAAATCCACCCGTCTGCGCAATAGCCGCTTCAAGGGCAAGCTGCGGCGCGTAGGCATCGTCAACCTGCCTCAGAGTAGGCGGGACACCCGTCTTATAGTCGTAAATCGCCAGGGTTCCGTCTTTCGCCATATCGATCCGGTCCGCGCGTGCGCTGAGAGTGAAGGTCGGTGTGGTCTTGAGTTCAAGCACGCCCTTTATCTCGGCGAGCACCTCGCTCACATTCACGCGCCGGCCCGGTTCGGTCTCGGCAAACCAGGCCGCGAAATGCGCCATCTGTCCACGCCAGAAGGCTTTGATGCGCGCCTGGTCGCCGAACTCCGCGAACAATCCGTCAGTGATTTGCATCAGACCGTGTTCGATATCGGGTGGCAGTTGGGTTGGATGCGCCTGCGCGAATGCCATCAGGGCATCGTGTACGAGAGTGCCCCGCAAGGCCGCGTCCGGCTCGCCCGCCAGTAGATCAAGCGGATAGAGTTTGAGGATGTCGCCGGCGAAAATGGCATAGGGGTTTGCCATCCATGTCTCGATGCGCGTGACCGACAGTTTCGTCGGGCGTGCACCGATCGGTGGACAGGGCGCAGGAGCCGGCAGCGGTGGCACCGGTTCCGTTATATCCCTCGCCTGCGCCCACTCGACCCACGGATCGGACGGCTTGATCGCGTCCGCCAGATCAAGGGCTTCCAGTACTGTGTCGAGCCTGAGCAACCAGCGCGAGGCGACAGTCGGCGCGCCGGCAACCTTTTCCGACCGCGTCAGGAAGACATTTTTGACGCCGAGCAACTGCGCCATGTCATGGGCCGAGAGACCGATCCGCCGTTCCGGTGCGGAAAGTCCGATCTCATCCCGCATAGGGCGGCTAAGCCAGGGGTCGCTCTCCACCGTTGCCGGCCACATTCCTTCGTTGAGCCCACCGAGCACAACCGTATCGGGCCGCTGCAACCGGGCCTCCAGCGGCCCCCAGATGAAAATGCGCGGGTGCGCCGGTACGTGAGGACGAACCGGCACCCGAGACACTATGGCGCGATACAGATCCGGGTAATCCGCCGGAGCGATCGTTAGTCCCGCACTTTCACCGGCAAGCAATCCTTCGAACAAGTTCGCCAACGCTTCGCCAGCGCCCCCGCGCCACAACGTCGCGTAGGACCCGGCTTCATCACATGCCAGTCGCTGAGCAACTTCGATATGACACCGTGTGAGCACATCAAGGGAACTCTCGCCATCGCGCTCCGCGAACTGCCGCTGCAACGGATTGAAGGCGTGTTCGAGATCATCCAGAAGCGCACTGACGGCTTGCCAGTCGGCTGCCGTAAGCCTGCCGATGTTCGGATGGACATGTGCGCCGTCCTGCATGCGCTTGCGAATCTGGGCCATCGCATGACGATGCGCAGCAATGCCCTTCCCCGTAGCCGGTTGCCGGAATGCAACAAGTTCCAGAAGCCGGGCAGTATGACGGATTTCCACCGTGCGTCGGCCGAGCCGTGCAAGCGGATGTTTGAGGAGCGCGAGCAGAGGCACGGGCGCAAATCCGCTGCCAACCGTTTCCACCACGGCATCGACGAATGTGCCTGGTGGGGTCTTGGCAAGCGGCACGCCGGCGGAGTCGTCCACCTGCAAACCCCAGCGCTCAAGCCGGGCGGAAACGCGGCGTGCGAGGGTGCGATCGGGCGTCACCAATGCAGCCGTTTGCTCCTTTTGCTCGACAGCGCGGCGCAGAATGAGCGAAATGATCTCCGCTTCATCCTGCTCGGTCGGCGCGTCCACGCGCGTGACACCGGCCAACTCTGCAGCAAGTTCATCGCGATTCGCCGTCTCGCCAAAAGCGAGCCACCGCTCCGTCGTACCGGCCGGACGCATAACCTCGGACACCAGTCCGACGCGGCCACCAGACTGGGCCGCCGTGCCCAGCACCGTCACCTCGTCCCGCGAGATGCCGAGGCGTTCGAGAAATTGCTGCATGCCGAACTGCGGATGCTCGGGGTGCGGTTGCGGCCTGGTGATGGCCTGCCAGCTCGCTTCATCCAAAATCGTATCAAGACCGGGCAACACCACGGCGCCCTGATCGAGCCTGGCGATCGTTTCGAGCAGTTCGGCGGTTGCAGGAACGGTTGCCGTCGAGCCGGCGGCAATTACCGGCCCATGCGACACCCCGGATCGCAGGCGCTCGGTCTCCGCCGCCATCAGCACATTGCGACGGGCATAAGGCGCCATCAGGCCCTGCTCTTCAAGGAAACGGGGCCAGTGACCGGTCACGATCTCAAGGAACGCAAGCGTTCTTTGCCAATGATCGGCAAACCGCTCCGGCACCAGTTCGGACAGCCTGTCGAGACTGACCTGTTCCGTATCCAATGTATCCATGAGCGCGGCCAACTGGGAGGCGAGGCTGGCCGCCTGCGCAGGCGTCGCCTGACCGCCATATGCGGCATCATCCGATGCGGCAGCAACCGTTCTGCTCCAGGCGAGGATGAACCTCGTCAGCACCAGTTGCCGCTGAAGATTTCCGATGGCCGGGGGCAGATCAAGAGCGAGAGAGGGGTCATCGTCCGGTTCCGACCGAGGCATCAGCGAAAGTTCATCCTCATCCACATCGCCGAGGGCCCGGATGCTGGGAAGAAGCAACGCCGCATCGCCGGAAACGCGCAGGAAGGAGTTGCGCATTGCCCGCACCGCACGACGGGTCGGAAGCAGGATCGTCCATCGAGTCAGCGCCAGTCTGTCGGGTGGAGGACC
This sequence comes from Hyphomicrobiaceae bacterium, assembly GCA_028066055.1. Classification (GTDB taxonomy): domain Bacteria; phylum Pseudomonadota; class Alphaproteobacteria; order Rhizobiales; family Methyloligellaceae; genus UBA2767. Next base: position 38,381 of record JALCBY010000023.1, on the reverse strand, counting down.
GCCTTTCGCGGGGAGGTCTCCGCTCAGAACCGCGCGAGCGAGGGTATCGAGAAACGGTACATCGGGCGGCATCGTATAGAGTCGCGGTTTCGGGATATCACGCGTGCTCACGGCGCAACCGCTCCTCAGCCTCTCGCACCGCGTCGGGTGTGCCTACATGCATCCACACACCTTCATGATCGACGCCGTAGAGACGTCCGGCCGCGATGGCCCGGTCCCACAGCAGGTTCAGGGAAAATTTCCCGTCCGGCGCATCCCGGAACAGTCGGGGGTGGGCAATTGAAACGCCGGCAAAGACAAACGGCACGCTTTCGCCTGCACCGGGCCTGCGAATGACACCGCCAGCGTCCATCGCGAAATCTCCGGTCCCGCTGTAACCGAGTGTCTCGGACACCGGCGCCAGCAAAAGCAAACTGTCCATGGTGTCCGGATTCCACATGTCGATCATTTTCAGGAGGCAGGGGCTGTCGCCCTCTATCCAGACCGAATCCGAATTGTGAACGAAGAAGGGCTCATCTCCGAGTTTGGGCAGTGCACGGACAACCCCTCCGCCGGTATCGAGCAGGATGTCGCGCTCATCGGAGATTTCAACCGCCGGAGCGGTGCAATTTGCCAGATGGTCTTCGATCTGATCGGCCATATGATGTACGTTGACCACTGCCCGGGTAACGCCTGCCGCGGTGAGCCGGGCGAGCACGTGATCAATCAGCGGCTTCCCCGCGAGCGGCACCAGCGGCTTGGGAACACGCTCCGTCAGCGGACGCATGCGGGTCCCCAGACCGGCCGCCAATACCATTGCCGTCTTCGGCATGCTTAAAACGCCTCCCGCGTTTCAGTCCAGCGAGGGTTTACCACGCACGCTCTCGGGGAGATGCGCGTCGAACCAGTGCCGCAATCCGTCGACTGCCGGATGCGCAAGACACCGCTGCAGATATGCGGACACACGCGGAATATGCGCAAGATAGTCATACTTGCCGTCCCGCTTCGCGAGCCGCGCGAAAATTCCGAGAATCTTGCAGTTGCGCTGCGCGCCAAGCACCGCATATGCCGCAGCGAATTCTTCCTCATCAAATGTGGAATCGCTCTCTGCACGGGCGCGACAGTAGTGGGCGAATAGTGCCTCTTCAAGGTCCTCCGAGATGTCGCGCCGGGCATCCTGAAGCAGCGAAACGAGATCGTAGGCGACGGGTCCGCGAAGAGCATCCTGAAAATCGATAACGCCCACGCGCCTGATCCCTTCACGGTCAGGCAGCCACAGCAGATTGGGCGAATGGTAGTCGCGCAGCACCCATCCTTGATCGCGATCGATGACCGTATCCAGAACAGGCCGCAAGACATCAAGGAACGCAGCACGTACCGTACCCGTCGCAGGTTCCCCACGAATCGCCGGATAATACCACTCAAGCAGGAGTTCCGCCTCGAATTCGAGCGTTGCCCGATCATACGGCGGGAGTGTATGCGCCTGCCCATCGGAAAGTGGAAGTTCAGGATCGGGCGGATGGCTTTTGAGGTGAACAAGCACCTCGACCGCTGCCGAATAAAGCGTATCCAACCCGGGATCATCCCCCGTTTCCCAAGAAAAGACCCGATCACCCAAATCTTCCGTGATGAGAAACCCGTTTTCCAAATCCTGCGCATGGACGTGGGGCACGCTCAGTCCGGCCGCCTCTAAAGTACCGCCGAGCGCAACGAACGGCCTGACATCCTCCGCCAGATGCACCAGTTGGCTGTACGGTTTTCCGTCACGAACCGGTGCGCCGTCAGGACGTGCAGGCGAGTCCATGAGGATGACCGTCTCGCCGTTGCCCATAAGGCGGGCATAGGCGCGGGTTGATGCGTCTCCCTGCAGAAACCGCGGGTGCGCCTTCGCCCATTCCGTTTTTCCGCAGAAGGCCATCATCGCCTTCAGGCGAGCGACGCGGGCCGTGCATACGCCGGCGCCTTCGACAGCGAGCGTTCGTGTATCGTCGCTCGCACCATCTGTGATACCGATCTCAATTCGATCGTCGGGAAGTTGCTCACCAATCCGTTCCGGCCACTCGATCAGTGCAACTCCGTCGTTCAGCGCATCGTCCAGCCCGATCTCCTGTAGCTCATCGGCGTTTTCCATCCGGTAGCAGTCGACATGAAGGAGCGGCAGGCGGCCGTCGGGGTAACTCTGGACGAGTGAAAATGTCGGACTTGGAATCTCCAGCGTATCATCGTCGAGGATGGCGCGAATGACATCGCGCGCGAGCGTGGTCTTGCCCGCTCCCAGCTCGCCGGACAATGCAACCACGTCGCCCGGTTTGAGCAAAAGCGCGAGGAACGCCGCGAATCGGCGCATGCCGCTCAAATTGGTGTCCTTGATGATCCAGGCTGTGCTCATCCGGCAGCGGCGGCGGGCGGCGTTCCAGCACCTTGGTCGTCCAACTCGGCCTCATTTCGCTGTTGCGGCTCACGGCCTTGTTGCTGCTTCAGCGGCAGGCTCAATGTCACGGTCGTGCCAACGCCCGGAGCGGAATTGAGCGCGACATGCCCACCGTGCAGCTCAACCAGGTTCTTCACAATCGTCAGGCCGAGACCCGCGCCGCGATGACGCGACCCCAATGGCCGGGTTTCGAACCTGTCGAAGGCGCTCTCCTGATAGTCCTCCGGAATTCCCCGCCCCTCATCTTCGACGCAGATCGCAATCATTTCATTCTCACGCCGGCAATCGATCACTATGCGACCGCCCGCCTCGGAAAATCCAACCGCATTGGACAAGAGATTGAAAAGGGCCTGAGTCACGCGTCTGCTATCGGCGACGAACTCACGCGCATCTTCGCTCACGCGGACCTGAAGGTCGAGGCCGCCCTGCTTGATACGTTCCTGAACGCCCGCGACGGCCGCGCCGATGACCTCATCTGCCGCCACACGGGTCAGCGACAACTCGAGCGCACCCGCATCGATTGTCGCCAGATCCAGAATGTCGTTCACGATGGCCAGCAGAGCGTCCGACGATGTCTGGATGTCGCCAAGATATTCCTGCTGGCGTTCATTCAGGTCTCCTGTCCTCTGGCTGGCGAGCAGTTGCGCAAATCCGATGATATTGGTGAGCGGGGTCCGCAATTCGTAGGACACGTGAGAGATGAATGCGCTTTTCAGGCGGTCTGCGGCAACCAGCGCCTCATTGCGTTCGATCAGGGCGTTTTCGACCCGTTTGGTATCGGTGATGTCGAGATAGGTGAGCAGTGTCGCACCGTCAGGCAATGGCAGTCCCGCATAGGCCAGGATACTGCCGTCCGGGCGCGTCAATGTCCCTTGAAGTGACCCGCGTTCGTCATCAATTCCTGTAATGGCCCGCTTCACTTCGTCCCACGCGGCATCTTCGTCGAGCAGCACGCGACACCAGTCGATGACCTCGTCTATGTGGGGCTCGTCTCCAAGCGCTTCGACATTCAACCTCCAGATGCTGGCGAAGGCAGGATTGAAAAGCTTCAGGCGACCATCGGTTCCGAACACAGCAACGCCCTCACGCAAGTGATCCAACGTTTCTTTCTGAACGTGAATGAGAGCGTTATAGCGACTCTTGAGCGCCAGTTGTTCGGTGATGTTGTCATACAGAAATGTGGCGCTGCCATCAGCGGCATGGTTGGCGACCACGTGAATCGTCCTCCCATCCGGCAGATGCCACGAGTTTTCCTGAGAGGCGGCAGTTTCTTCTCCGCCCAGCTGCTTCTGCTTCCAGGCCCGATAGTCAGCTTCTTCCGGCAGGCAGCGTTGGCGCCGCAACGCGTCCAGGATCTCACCATTCGTGGGACGGTTCGCCAGCCAGGCTTCCTCCAACCCCCACAGATCGACGAAGGCCTGATTGCAATATTGCAATCGCTGATCCGGAGAGAATATAGCCACCGCGGTGGCAATCCGTTCCAGTGTGCGTTTATGCTCCTCAAATCTCTGACTGAGTGCGCTTTCCGCGCTCTCAAGCGCCGCGACATCGATGGCAATGCCGGCGCTCGCCTGGCCGATTGGTTTTGCGATCACGTCAAACGCCCGGCGTTCTCCTGAAACAATGGCATGAACGCGGTTCGTATGCGCTTCTCCCTCTTTCAGGTCCCTGTCCGCCAATGCGCGCTGCCGACTGCTCAAAAACTCAAGTTGTTGCTCACATACAGCTCCGCCGTGCTCCGCATCAACCGCCGACGCATAGGCGCGGTTGACCCACGAAAGGCGTCCGTCCCCGTCGCGAAACCAAACAGGCATCGGCAAGGAATCGTAGAGTGCGCGGGCGGCATCAGCATCATTGCATTTCTCCCCGCTGGCACCCGCGAGATCCGCCATCCTCTGGCGGTCACCCGACATGTCGCGGAGCTTCACAATTGCACCCGTACCGGCCGCGCGGCCCATTGCCTCGATCCCAGCCCCGGAGGCCGTCACCACAATCTCAGCAAAGCTCTCTCCAGCCTCAAGCAACGTGGAGACGCGTTCCGTCAATTCTCGAGCGGACCGCGCGTCGAGCCATGATTCAAATCGGACAACATCCTCCACATCCCTCGGGATCTTAAGCGAAGGATCAAGCGTCGCAGCAGCCAGAACGGGGGTACCTCCCGCATTCCAGTGAATGAGGATCTGCGGTTCGGCGGCAATCAGCGCCTGCAAGGACGCCTTTTCCGCTTCCAATTCGCCAGCGGCACTGCGCGCTTGCTTCTCGGCCGTATTGGCCCGTCTTGCAGCGCGCAAAAGCAATCCGCCCGCAACAACTGCAAACACGATGCTGCCGGCAAACACGCCAATAAGCAAAAGAGTGCGGGCGTCGAGCCCGGAATCCGAGACGGCTGTAAGCGCATCCGCCGCGGCAGGTCTGGGAGCGACCACCGCAACGAACAAGAACATCAGGCATACAACCTTGTGCATGTCCCTCGGCCAACTGCCGGCAAGCATTGCATCCGCTCCAGGCAACCCCCGTGTGGTCTGCACGCGTTTTTACTCACACAGCATGCACCTGATATTAGGTGTGCGTGGACCGGTCTTTCGGGCGAATCAGACATAGATTACCCGGATCGCGAGTCCTTGCCCACCGCACGATACAGCCAATTGGCGCCACCTCCGTACCAACACCTCTTCTGCTCGAATGATAGTGCACTGCTCCTGGACCGGAGCATCCATCAAAGCGAAGGTGGCATACCTGCCGGGGCTGTTATCAAACGCTTAATCAAGTTTCGCCATTCTGCAATCAGCGAGAGAACCATCTGAATTTATACAACCGGGGGGTGCAGCTTCTGATTCCATTCGCAGAGGTGCGCCATGACATCGAAAAATTCCACGCCTCGTGGGGGGCTATTTTCAAAATTCAAATTCGGGAAGCCGGACCGCCAATCGACCATTGCCTGGCGGCTGATCCTGCCGGTTCCAATCGCGGTTGCCGCCAGCATTGCGGCAATGGCCTTCATCGTTCCCGGCATCACTGCGAACAACGCGCGTGACGAAGCCGTTCGTCAAGGCCAGCAGCTGGCTGACCAGTTCAAGACCATTCGCGGCTACTACACCAAGAACGTCATCAAGAAGGTCCTTAAATCAAACGACCTCAAGCCGTCCTTCAACCACAAGAACGAACCCAACACAGTTCCTCTTCCCGCGACATTCATTCACGATGTCAGTGCTCTGCTGGCAAAAAAGGATACCAACGTCAATCTGTACAGCGCGTTTCCGTTTCCCAACCGCAAGGACCGCCAACTCGACGCATTTCAGCGCGAGGCATGGGATTATCTCAGGCAAAACCCGGACCAAGTGTATTCACAGCAACAGTCACGCGACGGCAAGGAAGTCATGCGTGTGGCCATTGCCGACAAGATGGTCGCGCAGGGTTGTGTAAACTGTCACAACGCCCATCCAACCTCACCCAAGACCGATTGGAATCTTGGCGATGTCCGTGGGGTTCTGGAAGTTTCAACACCCATCACGCCGCAATTGGCGGCCGGTGCCGCCTTGAGCAACAAGATGATCCTCGGCGCAGTCGTGGTGGGCCTGTTGCTCAGCCTGATCACATACTTTGGCGTCAAGGCCGTCACGGGTCCGCTCGCCCGCATGGTCGGTTTGATGAAGCGTCTGGCCGAAGGCGAGACGGAAATGGAGATCCCCGACCGCGATCGCCGGGATGAAATCGGCTCGATCGCCAACGCCCTCGGTGTTTTCCGCGAACGGGCGGAGGAGCGAAGCGCGCTTGAAGGCCAGCGCGAACGCGATACGGCCGCGAAAAGCCAGCGAGCCCAGAAAATTGACGACCTTACGAACCAGTTCGAGCAACTCATGGACCGGGTGATTGGTTCCTTCAATACGGTTTCCGGTAACGTCAGGCAGAATGCGGAGAAAATGGCGGGAGCAGCCCGATCTACCTCCGAAAAGACCAACGCCATCTCTGAACAATCTGCGTCCACGACGGAGAATGCGCAGGTCGTGGCCGGTGCTGCAGAAGAACTCACCTCGTCAATCAACGAGATAGCCGAGCAGGTCGGACGGGCAGCGGATTCCGCAGGTTCGGCTGTTAAAAAGGCCGACATTGCCAATCAGCAGGTTGACGGCCTTGCAGGCGCCGCCAATCGCATTGGCGAAGTCATAACCATGATCACGGACATTGCCGAGCAGACGAATCTCCTCGCCCTGAACGCGACAATCGAGGCCGCGCGCGCGGGAGAAGCCGGCAAGGGCTTTGCCGTCGTCGCTTCAGAAGTGAAGGAACTTGCGTCCCAAACTGCCCGGGCCACGGAGGATATCGTGCAGCAGGTGTCCGAAATACAGGATGCCACCGGCGGCGCCGTCGGAGCGATCGCCGATATCAGCACCACCATCGAGGGACTGAATCAAATCGCGTCGAGTATTGCGTCCGCCGTTCAGGAGCAGGAAGCGGCGACCGGCGAGATCGCCTCCAACATTGACCGAACCGCCCAGTCCAGCAAAGCCGTGAACGACAACATTACCGAGGTTGAAACGGCTGCAGGCGAAACCGAAAAAGCCGCAGGCGAGGTCCTCGACGAATCCCAGGCGCTCCTGGAAGAGGTCTCTGCCCTGAAGAAGGAAGTCGACACCTTCCTCAAGGCCGTAAAGGCCGCCTAGGGCTGGACGCTAGTAACGGTAGTGGTCCGGCTTGTACGGACCATCGGTCGCCACTCCGATATAATCGGCCTGTTCCGTGCTGAGATCCGTCAGTGACGCGCCGAGCTTTTCGAGATGGAGACGGGCGACCTTCTCGTCGAGGTGCTTCGGCAGGACGTAGACCTTGTTTTCGTACTCGTTGCCCTTCGTCCAGAGTTCGATCTGCGCCAGAACCTGGTTCGTGAAGGAGGCACTCATGACGAAACTGGGGTGGCCTGTTGCATTGCCCAGATTGAGCAGGCGGCCTTCGGACAGCAGGATCATGCGCTTGCTGTCCGGAAATTCGATCATATCCACCTGGGGCTTCACGTTCGTCCACTTGAAATTCTTGAGCTGGGCGACCTGAATCTCGTTGTCGAAATGACCGATGTTGCCGACGATCGCCATATCCTTCATCGCGCGCATATGGTCCAGCGTGATGACATCCTTGTTTCCCGTTGCCGTGATGAAAATGTCGGCTTCCGGTGCGACCTCTTCCAGCGTCACCACCTCAAAACCGTCCATTGAGGCCTGCAACGCGCAGATCGGATCCACTTCCGTCACCTTCACCCGTGCGCCGGCGCCCTGCAGAGACTGCGCAGACCCCTTTCCGACATCACCATAGCCGCAAACAACCGCAACCTTTCCGGCCATCATCACGTCGGTGGCCCGCCGAATGCCGTCGACGAGCGACTCCTTGCATCCATACTTGTTGTCGAATTTCGATTTCGTAACACTGTCGTTGACGTTGATCGCCGGGAACGGCAGAAGACCCTTTTCGACAAGCTGATAAAGTCGGTGAACGCCGGTCGTCGTCTCCTCGCTGACCCCTTTGATCTTGTCGCGCTGCGCCGCGAACCAGCCCGGATCGCTGGCCATCCGTTTCTTGATCTGCGCGAAGAAGAACTCCTCTTCTTCCGATTGCGGGTTTTCGATCAGTTCCGTTTCACCGGCCTCCGCACGCGCGCCGACAAGAATGTACATGGTTGCGTCACCGCCATCATCGAGGATCATGTTGGCGCCGTCCTCGAACAGGAAAATCCGGTCCGCATAGTCCCAGTATTCCTCAAGCGTTTCGCCCTTGACCGCAAAAACGGGCACGCCAGCCTGCGCGATCGCCGCGGCGGCATGATCCTGGGTCGAAAAAATGTTGCACGATGCCCAACGCACCTCTGCGCCTAGCGCGACCAGGGTCTCGATCAGAACGGCGGTCTGTATCGTCATATGCAACGACCCCGCAATTCGCGCACCCTTCAGCGGCTTGGCGCTTCCGAACTCCTCGCGAATGGCCATGAGACCGGGCATCTCCGTTTCCGCGATCTCGATCTCCGTGCGGCCGAAGTCCGCCAGCGAAATGTCTTTGACCGTGTAATCCATGCGTAACGCCCTCTGATGCTGTATCCGACCGGAAAACTGGTCGTCATATGCGATGTTCCGGCGCTTCTCATAACGCACGGCTTCGCCGGACGCAAGGAAGATATAAAGAAATCATTATATCTTTAAGTTCTACGAAATATTGCCCATGCCACACGCACCGAATCTGCTCCTCTCAGGTATGAGAAACGCAACGGAAACCTGATTTACTGACGTTGCCCATTGGCCCGCGGTCCCAGGCAGGCCGGCTAGAGCAAATGACGCAACGCGTTCAAATCGTCCAGAAGTAACAAGGCCATGGCTCCCCATATATCCTCATGGCTCGCGACCGGTAGACTGGTCTCCAGCGCCCTCTGCGTTGCCGAGCGATTTCGTAAGGATCGCTCCGGTACTGTCGCGTTGCTCTTCGGATTGACCCTGATCCCCATCATCCTGGCCGTCGGCGGCGCGATCGATTACGCCAATGCCAATCATATGCGCGCCAAGCTCCAGAACGCCTTGGATTCCGCGGCATTCGCCGTTGGGCGTGAAGTCGTCGGCGGAACAGACGCCGGTGCCGCACGCCAGGTCGGCATGGACATTCTCATTGCCAACCTCGGACCGGGATTCCCGTCTGATTACGCGGTAAACTTCGCAATCGACGGCACACGGGTGACCGGCACCGCATCGCTGAATGTGCCGACGTATCTGCTGGGTATCATTGGAAAAGATCACTTCAATATCGGCGCGACAACAACCGTGAACGCGTCGAGATGACATGAGAACCCATTTTGTCCTTGCGTTGAACCCGCACTAATGATTCCGCCGACCCGGAATGTGTTCTTTCCAGGTAACGGAATCGCAACGGAATCCTGCTTTACTCTCGCGACGCGCTGGTCCGTGGTCCCAGGCAGGCGTTGTAGTGCATCCATTGTAACGCGTTCCATATACTCAAGAGTATCAAGACCATGGCCCTCGCAAGTCACTCTCGATTTTCCCCCAATCGGCTGTTTTCGCGTGCCCGAGACCTGGTGTCGCGCTTTCGCAGAGACCGATCCGGTGCAGTCGCCATGCTTTTCGGCTTGACGCTGATCCCGGTCGTTGCGTTCGCCGGTTATGCCGTTGACTACGCCAATGCCTACCGCGTCCGGGCGAAATTGCAGAACGCATTGGACTCCGCGACCCTGGCAGTCGGTCGTGAGGTCGATGCGGGAACGGATAGTGGTGCCGCACGACAAGTGGGCAAGGATGTTCTCTCAGCCAATCTTGGCGAGAATTTTCCTGCATACTCCGTCAACTTTCAAATTGACGGGACGCTTGTGACGGCGACCGCGGATGTGGACCTGCCCACCTATATACTCGGTGTTATCGGACACAAAAAATGGGATATCGGCATCACCTCCGTTGTGAATGTTTCCAACGGCACGATCGAGGTGGCACTGGTACTCGACAACTCGGGATCCATGAGCGGCAGCAAGATTGCAGATCTCAGGGACGCCGCGCAGAGTCTGACGGAAATCCTTTTCGAGGCACAACGCGACACCAGCGGCGTCAGCATCGGTCTCGTGCCGTTCGCGGGCGCGGTCAACGTCGGTACGCAACATGCCAACGCGGTGTGGATGGATACGACTGGCCAATCGTCAATCCATTTCGAAAATTTCGACAGCACGGCCAGGACGCGCTTCCAGGTGTTCAACGCCATGCGCAACACGAGCTGGGGCGGCTGCGTCGAGGTGCGTCCGTCCCCGCATGACGTGACGGACTCGGCACCGGCAGGTGGTGATTCCCTGTTCGTGCCCTATTTTGCGCCGGATGAACCGGATAGCCGCGACAGCCGAAACAGCAGTAGTTACACCAACAATTACCTCGACGATGATGAGGGCAGCTGTCCAACCCCGCCGAACAATGAGACACAGGTTCAGGCCCAGGAAAAAACCTGCAAATACGATAACGAACGGTCAGACAGCTCGAGCCGCGGACCGAACTATCGCTGCACGTCACGTCCGATTCTGCCGCTGAGCGACAATGAAAGTGAAATCGTGACCGCGATCCAGGCCATGGGCGCCAACGGCATGACCAACATCCACCAAGGCCTGATGTGGGGCTGGCGGGTCCTTTCATCAGACCAGCCCTTCACCGAGGGCCGCACCGAAAACGATGCCACCAACCGCAAGTTCATGGTGGTGATGACCGACGGCAAGAACACCCATACGGGCAGAAGCCACCAGAATCGGTCTGCCTTCTCGGCCTATGGATTCTCCAAGAACGGCCGCTTGAGGTCCCCCACATCGAGCACCAGCAACCTCGAAAGTGCAATGAACACCAAGACCGAGACCAGTTGCACCAATGCAAAGGCGAGCGGCATCACAATCTATACGATTGCGGTGGAGGTGCCCGATCAGGCTACCATTGACATGCTGAGGCGATGTGCATCGGGCGATCAACGCGCATTCTCGATCGAAGACAGCGACGCCCTGAACGACGTGTTCGAAGCGATCGCAGACGAAATCAACAAGCTGCGCATCACGAGCTAGTCGGAGCGCACAACGGCGGTCTAGTCTTCTTCGTTGAAGCCGTCGCTGACGAGCGAGATCAGCGCGCTCAAAGCCGATTTCGCCTCCGGTCCACGCGTTTCGACAAGGATGGTGCTCCCCTGCCCTGCGGCGAGCATCATCAGTCCCATGATCGACTTGCCGAGTACGGTTTGTCCGTCATGGGTGACGGTGATATCGGCGTCGAAACATTCCGCACACTTTACGAACTGCGCCGACGCGCGCGCGTGCAGACCTTTCTGGTTGGGAATGACGACGGTGTCTGAAAATGCGGGTGCCGATCCGCTCTTCCCGGGCATTGCGTCGCTATCTCTCATTGAGAATCTTGCTGGCGACGGAAATGTACTTTTTGCCCGCGTCCTGCGCCTCGATCATCGCCTTTTCCAGATCCACATCGCCGCGGATGCTCGCGAGCTTGATAAGCATGGGAAGATTGACGCCGGCAATGACCTCCACCCGGGCCTGCTCCATGACCGAGATTGCCAGGTTCGAGGGCGTCCCGCCGAACATGTCCGTCAGCAGCAGGGTTCCCTTCCCGCTATCGACGTCGTTGACGGCCTTTACGATCTCTTCGCGCCGAGCCTCAATGTCATCGTTCGGACTGATCGAAACTGCAATCAGCTGCTCTTGCGGGCCGTGAACATATTCCAGCGCGTCACGAAACTCGTGGGCCAGACGACCATGGGTGACGATGACCAATCCGATCATGAAACTTAACCTCCCGGGCATACGCATTTGCGGCTGTAGCCGCCAGACTCCGAACGACAATCTTCAACTTTGTCGTCGCGCGATGTCGAGTGCAAGAGGCAAGGTGGAGGAAGGTGGGAGAGTTTGGCCAAAATGCAGAGCTTTCGTCACGGGCGTCCGATGAGTGCAAGCTTCAGCTTGACCGGACAGGATGGTTCCACCGGATTCAAATTCAGCACCGGAACCGATACCCCGAGCAACTGCTCCTGGCGGGCAGGTTCCGGCGGCAGGCGCGGTACATCCCCTGCGCGCGTCATATTGGCGATGAGAGATAATCGCACGCCGTCAAGATGGTCGACATTGACAATACCGACACCTCGAACCTCCAGCTTTCCGGCAATTGCATCAGGCGCGCGCGCATGGAGTTCATCACCATTTCTTGAAATCAGCACCTGATCGTCGCTCACGAGAACCGCCCCTTTCGTGCCCCCATCAGCCGCACCGAACGTGGATATGAACCGCAGTGCGAGATCGGATTTGCCGGACCCCGGCGCACCTCTGAGCAGCACGGCGCAGCCCGAAATCGCAACGCATGTTCCGTGAACGAGAAGCTCGTCCGCGTCGGCAACCACGTACTCAGGCCCTCGCGGTTGCCGCGACCGGCAGGCGAATGACGAAGCGCGCGCCTGCGCTCTTTCTTGACGAGCGAGATCTGCGTCGGGTCGTTGGCGGGAGCGGTACGTTCTCAGCCCATATCTTGCCGCCGTGCGCGATGACGATCTGCTGGGAAATGTTGAGACCCAGACCGGAGTTCCGTCCGAACGCTTCCTCGCCGGGCCGGTCGGTGTAAAAACGGTCGAATATTTTCGCCAGATTATCGCTCGGAATTCCGGGGCCCTCGTCTTCCACGACAATCTCGACTTCCCCGCCAACACGACGCAGGGAGACTGTGATCGTGCCGCGTTTGGGTGAGAATGACGCGGCATTGTCCAGCAGATTCGTCATCACCTGGCCGAGCCGGATGTCATGCCCAAGCACCACGAACCTGTTCACATCGCGCTTGATATGCTCCGGGATGTCGAGATGAATTTTCGGCGCACCGTCGCTGCGGGATTGAACGAAAGTGGGAATAACCGTCTTGAGCATTTCCGCAACATCGACCGGCTCGGCGTCTTCCCGCGTCAGTTCCGCGTCCAACCGTGAGGCATCGGATATGTCGGTGATGAGCCGGTCGAGACGACGGACATCGTCATCGATGACTTCCATGAGACGCTGACGCGACTCCTCCGTTTTCACGCGTGGCAGTGTCTCCGCCGCGCTGCGCAGCGATGTCAGCGGGTTCTTCAGCTCATGCGCCACATCGGCGGCGAAGCTCTCGATGGCATCCATGCGGCGATAAAGGGCGGCGGTCATGTCACGCAGCGCGCCGGAGAGATGTCCGATCTCGTCGGACCGGTATGAATAGTCGGGGATTTCAGCCCGCGCCTTGATCCGTCGGCGGACCCGTTCGGCCGCATCCGACAGATGGCGGATCGGACCGGCGATGGTGTGCGCCAGAAGAACCGACAACAACATCGTCACAGCTGCCGCATAGAGCCCCATGCGGACGATCTCCCAGCGTTCGCTCGCGACGATGTTGTCGATGTCGCCGCCGCGCGTGGACAACAGCAACACACCGAGCACCGCACGCACCGGCTGGATGGGAACCGCAACTGAAACGATCAGCTCACCCCGGTCGTTTGCCCGAACGATCGGCACCGACACCCCGGTAAGCGCGGAAGCCACCTCGGTGATGTCCTTGCCGTTGATGCTCGCATCCTCGATGGAGGGCGGGAGGTTCTGCGGCCAGAGCCACTGCGCCACGCGGCGCCAATACTTTGTGAAAACGTCCGGCTTCTGCCGGTTCAGCGGCGGCAGGTCGTAACGGAGGATCTGACCACGGGAATAGAGGGTTTCAGAGTCGAGGATAAGCGCGCCGCTGCGGTCGTAAATTCGGGCCCGTGTGCGTGTCGGCTTGACCAGATCGCGCAATTCAGGCGCTGCGCGCTCGGGATTGATAGAAAATTCAAGCGAGCCCAGCCCCTGGTCAAATTGAGCGATCCCTGCCGGCTGCGTATCGACCTGGCCATCCGGATCAATGTCCAACGCCACACGTTCGGTATCAATGGCCGCCGATGCACCGATCGCACTGGCGATGATCTCGCCCTGGGTCAGCAGGCTCTGCACCTTGGCCTCGATCAGACCGGCACGGAACTGGTTCAGGAACAGGATACCCGAAACCAGGATGCCAAACCCGAACAAGTTCAGGATAACAATGCGCTGCGTCAGGCTGCCAAAGGGGAAGCCTGCCTCTGCCTTCCTCGCCAACCGCCGAAGCCAATCGAGCGGCAGCCGCAGGATGCGCCTGGTGCCTGAAAACGTTATCGACCGATTTGTCTCAACGGCCATCGCCGGGTGTGCTCATCAGCATTCTTTGAACCGATAGCCCACACCATAGAGCGTTTCGATCACGTCGAACTTGTCGTCGGCGTGCTTGAATTTCTTGCGAAGCCGTTTGATGTGGCTGTCGATCGTCCGATCATCAACGTAGACCTGATCGTCATACGCTGCATCCATCAACGCATCACGGCTTTTCACCACCCCCGGCCTTTGTGCCAGGGCCTGTAGGATGAGAAACTCGGTTACCGTCAAAGTCACCTGTTTGCCGTCCCACTCGCACGTGTGGCGTTCGGAATCCAGTTTCAACTTTCCGCGTTCCAGAACCTTGGCGGAATTCTCAGGCACTGCTGAAGCTTCACGCGGCTGGGCACGCCGGAGAACCGCCTTGACCCGTTCAACGAGCAGCCGTTGCGAGAACGGTTTGCGGATATAGTCGTCGGCCCCCATTTTCAGGCCGAACAGTTCGTCAATCTCCTCGTCCTTCGAGGTGAGGAAGATCACTGGCATTTCGGTTTTCTGGCGCAATCGGCGCAACAACTCCATGCCGTCCATGCGGGGCATCTTGATGTCCAGGATGGCGAGGTCCGGCGGATTGCCGGTCAGACCGTCCAGGGCGGACGACCCGTCATTATAGGTCTGCGTGGCATACCCCTCGGACTCCAGCGCCATGCGCAGTGAAGTCAGGATATTCCGGTCGTCGTCCACTAAAGCAATTGTCGGCATTTCCTAATCCCTCGCGGTAGACTCCGTCCCCCCGCGGCGGTCTATGGTCGTAAATTGGGCAAAATGAGGCACGATATGTAACGTCATCTGGCTGAAAATGATACTGGCCAGCAACAATATGGCAAACGTGATTAAGATGACAGTCCCCCAGCAAAAAGAAAGTCTACCAGCCGATCAATGGTCGCGCGCCATCATGCGCCGCGCCCTCAAGGCTTCACTGGCCACTTTGAACCGCGAAACAGGCACGCCCTATGCGTCCCTAGTCACCGTTTCGTGCATGCCTGACAACCGGCCAATCACCCTCATTTCCACGCTCGCGGAGCATACCAAGAACATCGAAAAGGACCCCCGCGCCTCAATTCTGTTCGATGAAACCGGCGGACTTGGCGATCCGCTGGAAGGGGCGCGGGTCAGTGTTTTCGGGAAACTCGAGAAGATCGAGTCGCCGGTTGCGCGACACCGGTTCCTGAACCGTCACCCCTCCGCCGAGACGTATGTCGATTTCGCCGACTTCGCCTTTTACGTGCTGAACGTGGAAGGCGCGCATTTCGTTGGCGGATTTGGCCGCATCACCGACATTCCGTCTGAAGGCCTTCAGGTGGATATTTCGGACGCAGACGTTCTTGTCCGCGCGGAGGCCGAAATCGTGTCGCATATGAATGAAGATCACGCGGACGCGGTCGAGCTCTACGCCACCAAACTTCTGGGGGCCGAGCCGGGGAAATGGCGGTTCGTGTCGTGTGATCCGGAAGGGTGTGATCTGGTATGTGGGGAATCGGGCCTGCGGCTTGATTTTCCCCGCCGCGTCACAACGCCGCAACAGGTGCGAAAGGCCTTGGTTGAACTTACCCGGATGGCGCGCGGTTAACCACAGCTGTCAACTCAATAGAAGTTTTGTGACAAAACCGGTTGATTCAATCGGCCAAATGGTGACGATTGACGGTTTCATCCGTCCGTTACCGCTTGCCAGATCGCAAAGTGCTCACTAAGAAGCGCGCAGCTTGAAGTCAGTCTGCAGGCAAAGTGGCAAATATGCGGGCTGACGGATCAGAGACATAGAGCTTGTTGTGTAGGGAGTGGACGCAATGGCGGATACCGGAGGCGATGCTGCCGGTAAGAACTCGTTTCCGATTGAAAACCCGGGAACGCACCATAAAAATTTCTCGTCCGAGGCACTGATTGAGCACGCGATCGCACGGCAAGAGGGCCGGTTGACGCAAGCCGGCGCGCTCGCCGTCGAGACCGGCGCGCATACCGGCCGCGCGGCGCGTGACAAATATATCGTGCGCGACGCCACCACCGAAAGCACGGTCTGGTGGGACAACAACCAGGCCATGAGCCCGGAGCATTTTGAAATCCTGCTGCAGGACTTCCTGGCCCACGCTGAAGGCCGCGATCTGTATGTCCAGGAGCTGTTTGCGGGCGCAGATGCAACACATCGTCTGCCGGCGCGCATCTATCTTGAATATGCGTGGCACGCGCTGTTCATCCAGTATCTCCTGCGCCGCCCGGACGCCTCCGAGCTAGACGGCTTTTTGCCGGAGTTCACGGTGGTCAACCTGCCGAGCTTCCGCGCCGACCCGGAACGCCACGGCACACGCTCCGATACGGTCATTGCCTGCGACTTCACCCGGAAACTCGTACTGATCGGCGGAACCTCCTATGCCGGCGAAACAAAGAAGTCCGTTTTCGGGTATCTCAATTTTCTCCTGCCCGAAAAGGGCGTTATGCCGATGCACTGCTCCGCCAACGAGCATCCGGAGGGGGGCAGATCGGCCGTCTTTTTCGGGCTGTCGGGTACGGGTAAGACGACGCTTTCCGCCGATCCCAAACGCATGTTGCTTGGCGACGACGAACATGGCTGGTCGGACAGTGGCATCTACAATTTCGAAGGTGGATGCTACGCGAAGACGATCAATCTCGCGCGCGAGGCCGAGCCGGAAATCTACGATGCGTCCGTTCGAAGCGGCGCGCTGCTGGAGAATGTGATTGTCGACGCGGATGGATCTCCCGATTTTGACGACGGATCCCTGACAGAAAACGCGCGGTCCGCCTATCCACTGGAGTTCATCCCGAATGCCAGTGCGGTTGGAACGTCGGAGCACCCAAGCAACATCGTCATGTTGACAGCCGACGCCTATGGCGTCCTGCCGCCGATCGCAAAGCTGACACCGAGCCAGGCCATGTATCATTTCCTGTCCGGCTACACGGCGAAAGTCGCCGGCACCGAAAAGGGCCTCGACGGCGTTCAAGCAACCTTTTCGACGTGCTTTGGCGCACCTTTCATGCCGCGGCACCCGAGCGTTTACGGCAATCTGCTGCGCGAACTGATCGCCCGCCACGATGTTGACTGCTGGCTGGTCAATACCGGATGGACAGGCGGCGAATATGGCATCGGGCACCGCATGCCGATCAAGGCGACGCGGGCGCTCCTGAACGCCGCGCTCGATGGGAGTCTGGTCAATGCCGAGATGCGCCGTGATCCGGTCTTCGGATTCGAGGTTCCGGTTGCGGTCGAGGGTGTCGACGACACAATCCTCAATCCGCGGGACACCTGGGCCGACAAGAAAGCCTATGACAAACAGGCCATGGCGCTCGTGGACATGTTCATCGAGAATTTCGAGAAGTTCGAGGCTCACGTGGATTCCGACGTGCGCGAGGCAGCACCTGCCCTGAGGGACGCAGCCGAATAGACGGCGCGGTATCTACGGGACTGAAGGTGGCCGGAAACCGCCAGCTACTGTTGTTGGCGTGCGAAAGAATTCGCCTCCTCAAACAGACGCATGTTCTTTTCCACGTCATAGGTCTGCTCGGTGAGACCTTCCGGCTCCCACTCGCTGCGTTCTTCCTCGAAGAAGTCGCCTCCATAAACGTGTATTGCCGAAGTCAACTTTGCAGTCGGGTTCGTCACTGAATGAATGATGTCGGGGCCGAGCGGCGTCGCCTCGCCCGAACCGAGCGATCTGGCGCCCGCCGCCTCTATGCGGCCCGTCGGATCATCCGCCACCCGGCGCCAGAAGATGTTGTCTTCGCGCCCTCCGTAAACGCCGATTACGGCCCACATATTGTGGTTGTGAGGCATGATCGTCATGCGCGGCGCCCAGATCACGTTGATGATCGTCAGCTTCTCCGTGCAATAGAGTTTCTGGACCTCTCCCTTCTCCGGCTCACCCAGTACCTTCAGCACGCCACCAGGCTCACTCACCGCCCGTGCCACGATCTCCTGGACACTTTTGTGGGTTGGATCGCTCGCGATCGCCGCCTTACAGTCTTCGACGAACCGTTCAAGTTCGAACATTCGGGTCCTCCGCGCACTGAGGTTTCCGGTTGCAGGATACCGGGCGAAACAACCAACCGCAATTGCAGAAAGCCGTTTTCGGCTGATATGACTCGGCGATCATGAAGAAGTCGAAAAAAGGCAGAGCCCGCGCCTCCAAACCGAAGGCCAGATCCCGGAAGCGGCCGGCCGCACAACCCAGGCAGCGGGCGGTTCCCGCCGCGTCCGCGGCCGATCTTTACTCCGGCGGGTTCGATTTCACATCGCCTGCAGCGCCGGAAATCCGGACCGATGCATTGAACCGGGCGCGCGCCCAACTGCAAATGGGAAAACCGGACCAGGCCCTCGCCTTCGCCCGGGAAGCTCTCTCGGAAAATCCGCAAGACCCCGCAGCCCTCAATGTTGCTGGTGTTGCTGCGTTCCAGACCGGTCAGCAGGATGAAGGGCTCGATCTCCTGCGAACGGCGGTCGCCTTTATGCCGAATGATGCGGAGGTTCAGACCAATCTCGGAAACATGCTAGCGGCGCTTGGGAAGCCCGAAGAAGCGGAAGACGCATACAAGGCCGCCATGTCAGCCGATCCGAACTATGCGGAAGCGGCGTTCAATCTCGGTGTGCTGATGGAAGCGGAAGAGCGGGCACAGGATGCCCTTGACGCATACGAGCGAACACTCGAGATCGCGCTGGAACACATCGGCGCAGGACAAGGCCGGGGCAACGCGCTGAAGGCTCTGAAAAGGCTTGATGAGGCGAAAGCGGCCTTCGAAGAGGTGCTCACTCGTAATCCAGCGCTGCCCGAGGCAAGGACGAACCTTTCCGCCGTCCTGCAGGAACTGGGGGACTTTGAGGGCGCCGCGCGGGAGGCGAGGCGCGCATTCGAGGCCGACCCTGACCTGCTCGAGGCCGAATACAACCACGCGATAGCCTGTCAGGAACTCGGCCGTTACGAGGAGGCGATTGAAGGATACAGGCACATTCTCGCTGAGGTCCCCGAACATGCGGCAAGCGCGCTCAACATCGGGTATGGCCTGCAGCAGCTCGGCAAGCTCGACGAGGCTGCGGACGCGTTCGAGAAAGCGATCAAAATAGACCCGCATTTCGCCAAAGCCCACGTCAACCTCGCCGATCTGCGGCTGCAGCAAAAGAATCCGCAAGGCGCCCTGGAAGCCTGCGAGCGCTATCTTGGCGCGCATCCGGGCCAGACCGATCTGCTCGCCTTCAAGGCGATCGCGCTGGGGGATTTGGGCAAAACGGATCAGGCACAGAGCCTGATCGATTTCGACCGGTTTGTCCGCACAGTGCACATCACGCCGCCGGAAGAATTTGGTGACCTTGCGTCATTCAACGAAGCCCTGAGTGCACACGTCCTCGACCACCCGACCCTGACCTTCTCGCCGCAGAGCCATGCGACGCGTGAAGGCAGGCATTCGGGTGAACTGCTTTCAGAGCCGAAGGGACCGATCGCGGGGCTCGAGGCCGAGATCCTCAAGGCGGCACAGGTGTATCGTGACAGCCTCACGGAGGACGACCACCCCTTTGTCGCCCGAAAACCCTCCAGCTGGACCTTGTCCGTGTGGGGCGTGGTGATGCAGGCTGCCGGCCACCAGATTCCGCACATCCACCCCGCGGCCTGGCTGAGTGGTGTCTACTATCCCAAATTGCCGGACATCGTCGGCAGTGATGACACCGGCAAGGCCGGCTGGATTGAGTTCGGTCGCCCGCCTTCGCATTTTCACAACGCGGTTGAGCCCGAAACACTTTCGGTGCGGCCGGAATGTGGGATGATGGTGCTGTTTCCCTCCTATTTCTATCACCATACTGTCCCGTTCGAGGCGGCGGGCACGCGTATTTCGATTGCCTTCGATCTTATGCCCACGTGAATATCGGAATGTATTTTCGTGCCGCAAAATCGACACGGACGGTATATTCTCTGCGCCACCCGTCCTTTCCGTCGGGCGCAAAACCCAGTGACTACCAAGGAAAAGCCATGATCCGAATTGCGAGTAAGCTAGTTGCCCTGCCTGTAGCCGCTGCGCTGTTCGCGCAACCGGTCGTTGCCGGACCGTTCGATTGCAGCGTCGTCTATGACGAATACGACAGCTTCATGAACAAGAATTACCTGATCAAGCCGGACGCCTATGTGCGGATCGTTCAGGGCCGGATCACACAGGCGCAAACTGCAGGCCAGGCCAATGCGTTGCTGTTGAGCCCGCAGCGTCTGGGCATGGGCGCGGCGATCGTGCAAACCAACAAAAACGCCTACGGAAAGTTCCTTTTCTCCTGGAGCGGGCGCGGTGATCTGCGCGGCACGCCGCTGCTCATCCTGCGCGATATCACGACCTATAAGAGCGTTCAGGACGGCAACGGGCGGCGCAATTATCGTGAAATCCGGGTCAGTGCATCGCAGATGATCGATCTCGATACCGGCCGTGCAACACAGGGCCAGGGCGCGGACATCCGTTACAATGCGTCAAACCCGAAAGAGGTCGTGCTCGAGGCGATCAACGGCGCGAAGATTGCGTTTCCCATGGAGACGTCCTGCAGGCAGTAGGCTACCACCAGCGTGACAGGCATCCTGAGCGCATGACGCACGGCAGCGGGGGCGATCATTCCACTTCATTTTTCAAAATCTGAACTTGCCGAGCGCCGCATGAAGGCATGCGCAGCACTTGCTGAGCGGGGCGTCGATGCACTGCTCATGTTCCGCCAGGAGAGCATGTACTACCTGACCGGTTACGACACGTTCGGATATGTTTTCTTTCAATGCCTCATTCTCACCGCGGACGGTCGCACGACGCTGCTGACCCGCGCGCCCGACCTGCGTCAGGCGAAGTTCACTTCCGTGATCGACGACATTCGCGTCTGGAAGGATGATGCTGATGCTGAACCGGTTTCCGATCTCAAGGTGCTGCTCGGCGAACTCGGCCTGAAAGGCAAACGGCTCGGCATCGAATATGATGCCTATGGTTTGACCGCCGCGAACGGCCGGGCGCTCGATACAGGCCTGGACGGCTTCGCAACTTTGGAGGACACATCAGACGTCGTTTCCCGATTGAGACTCATCAAGAGTGCCGCCGAGATCGAATATGTGCGCAAGGCAGCCAAACTAGCCGATGCCGCCTGGGATGCCGCTTTGAAGACCGCCAAGCCCGGCGTCTATGAGGGTGACATCCTTGCAGCGATGCATTCCGAAATATTCCGGCAAGGCGGTGACGATCCGGCGAACGAGTTCATTCTCGGCTCAGGCGAAGGCGCTCTAATGTGCCGCTACTTTTCTGGACGCCGGCATCTGGACGCGCAGGACAATCTCACCCTCGAATTCGCCGGCACCTGCCGCCACTATCATTCCTGCCTGTTCCGAACCATCCGCGTCGGCAAAGCCTCACCCCACCAGAACGGGCTCTACGCCGCGAGCCTCGATGCACTTCAGGCGTGCGAGGCCGCGCTCGTCGCCGGCCACACGGTGGGGGACATCTTCGAGGCGCACGCCCGAACCCTCGATAAAGCGGGACTTGAACGCTACCGGCTGAATGCCTGCGGCTATAGCCTCGGGACCACATTCGCCCCCAACTGGATGGACTGGCCGATGATCTACTCGGGAAGTCCGGTCGTGCTTGAGCCGGGCATGGTGTTTTTCCTGCACATGATCATCTTCGATGATGATACGGGCACGCCTGCCTGCATCGGGCGCACCAGCCTCATCACGGAAACGGGCGCGGAACCATTATCCGGTGCCGATCTCGCGCTACCGATCGTCTGATCTATTTCGGCTCCAGGCGAATGACCTGCCCATCGGGTGAATCCGTCAGCACGTAGAGATAGCCGTCCGGTCCGGTCCGAACGTCCCGGATGCGTTCGCCGAGCTCCTCCAGCAACTTTTCCTGCCCGGCTTCCTTGTCACCGTCGAGTTTGACGCGGCGCAAGTGCCGGTCCTTGAGGGCGCCGACGAACAGATCGCCATTCCACTGCGGGAACTTGTCACCGTCGTAGAACGCCATGCCCGAGGGGGCGATGGACGGGGTCCAGTGCAGCACCGGCTGCTCCATCCCGGGCTTGGCCGTGTGCTCGGAGAGGATCGAACCGTCATAGTTGATCCCGTGGGTGATTTCAGGCCAGCCGTAGTTGGCGCCGGATTTGAGGATGTTCACCTCGTCGCCACCCTGCGGACCGTGCTCCTGGGCCCAGACGATTCCGGTCCGCGGATTGACGGCCATGCCCTGAACATTACGGTTTCCGTAGGTGTAGATTTCGGGGAGCGCATCCCGGCTGTTCACGAACGGATTGTCCTTCGGGATCGATCCGTCGTCATTCACGCGGGCGATCGTGCCCTGATGGTTGCGGTTGTTCTGGGCGCGCTGCATGCGGCCGCGGTCACCCATCGAGATGTATAGTGTCCCGTCCGGCGCAAACACCAGGCGCGATCCAAAATGGAACCCGCCGGAGAGCTTCGGCCTCTGGCTGAAGATCGTTTTCACGTCCTTCAGGGTGTTACCTTCGAGCCGCCCGCGCGCAACCGCGGTCCCCTGTCCCCCCGCTCCCGGCTCGGCAAAGCTGAGATAGACCAGTTTGTTGTTCTTGAAATCGGGGTGCAGCGCTACATCCAGCAATCCACCCTGCCCGACCGCGGCGATCTTCGGCAATCCGGAAACGGGCGGCGAAACCGAACCATCCGGCGAAACGATACGCAATCGGCCCGGACGCTCCGTCACGAGCATGCGTCCGTCGGGCAGAAACGCCATGCCCCAGGGGTGCTCAAGCCCCTTGGCGACAGTGACCGTCTGGTAAGGTTTGTCCTGCGCCAGCACCGAGCCCGCATTGGCAAGGCACAGCACCCCGATCAGGACGAAAAAGAATGTACAACGAAACTTCATATGTTGAGACCTCCTTGGTCTCCCTTGAACGGTCAATACTCTCTACCTCCGGCGCGGCATAATTGCGACACGCTATCTCGTCTCGCCACTCCTATTGCCGTAGGCCCGCACGCCCGCTAGGTAGGGCCCATGTCAAAGGCAAAGGGAGTGGTCGCCGCCGGTCACAAGATCACGGCTGAAGCGGCGTGCGAGGTGTTGCGCGAGGGCGGCAACGCGTTTGATGCGGTCATTGCAGCAATGATCACCGCGACGGTGCCGGAGTTCGTGTTTTCCTCTATTGGTGGCGGGGGGTTCCTGATGGCCCGGCCCGCGGGAAGCAAGTCCGCAATCTGTTACGATTTTTTCGCCCACACGCCGCGCACGAAAAGGCCCGAAGACGAACTCGATTTTTTTGCCATCACTGCGGACTTCGGCCCGGCGAGCCAGGAATTTCATATCGGTGCCGGTTCAACCGCCACGCCGAGTTTCATACAGGGACTCTACGCCATTCATGACGATCTGGGCACCGTGCCCATGGGACGGCTGTTCGAACCGGCGGTTCTCGCGGCCCGCGACGGTGTGACTGTCACCACGCTGCACGCCTACCTCTATTCCATCGTCGAACCCATCCTCACCGCGAGCCCGTCAGCTGCCGATTATTACGCGCCGGAGGGAAAACTCCTGGATACCGGCGCCATCTACCGGAATGCCGCTCTGGCAGATACGGTCGACTGCATTGCGCGAGAAGGCGTCCGGCTGTTCACAGAGGGTGAAGTGGCGCAGGCCATGGTCGCGCAATCGCTCGATCATGGCGGTCATCTCACCCGCGACGACCTGCGCCGCTACGTGGTCGAACGCCGGAAACCGTTGAACTGGCGATACCGGAACCACGACGTGCTGCTCAATCCGGCGCCGGCAGCAAGCGGAGCTCTGATCGCCTTCGGCCTTGCACTGCTGGAACGCACGCTGGAAGAATGTGCTGCGCCGGATCCGGTGCTGCTGGCGCGTGTGATGGAAGAGACGAACGCCGTGCGAATGGCGCGCGGCGCCGAACTCGACAGGATCGTCCATGACGCGACCATCGCCGAACATCTGGCCGCCCTGAAGCGCCACACGCCTGCAACCCGGGGAACGACGCATATCTCCATCATCGATGAAGACGGGAATGCCGCCGCCGCCACCATCACCAATGGCGAGGGCAACGGCTACATGGTTTCAGGCTGTGGCTTCATGCTCAACAACATGCTGGGCGAAGAAGACCTGAACCCGGGCGGGTTTCATCTCTGGGAACCGGACACGCGGCTCTCGACGATGATGGCGCCGACAATCGTAACCGGATCGGATGGCTCCCTGACAGCGCTCGGTTCAGGTGGCGCGAACCGCATTCGAACCGCGGTGTTGCAGGTTATCGTCAATCTGATTGATCGCGGTGTCGATCTGGAGACTGCCGTGAACGCGGCGCGGCTGCATGTCGAGCGCGACCACACCGTCAGCTATGAGGAGCAGTCCTGGGGTCTGATCTTCACCGAAGACGACCTTAGGGCCCTGCTTGATACATTCCCGGAGGCGCATGGCTGGCCGGAGATGAATCTGTTTTTCGGCGGGGTCCACACGGCCCGTCGCGACGCCAAGGGCGGATTTGAGGGTGCAGGCGACCCGCGCCGCGAAGGTATAACGGCCTTCGTGTAGGAAAACGCACTTCCCCGGCGTCCCGGTTTACGGCTCCAGTTCCGCGTCCCAGTAGAGATAGTCCATCCAGCTTTCGTGCAGATAGTTTGGCGGGAACAGCCGGCCGTTGCGGTGCAGTTCATGCACGGTCGGACGATAGGGCTTCTGTGCCGGCCACATCCTCGCCTCCCGGGGCATCTTGCCACCCTTCTTCAGGTTGCAGGGCGCGCAGGCGGCAACGACGTTGTCCCAGCGCGTCAGCCCGCCCTGCGAGCGCGGGATAAGGTGATCGAAGGTGAGATCGTTCCGCGCCCCGCAATACTGACAGGCGAAACGATCGCGCAGAAAGACGTTGAACCGGGTGAAAGCCGGATAAAGTGCCGGTTTCACGTAGGTCTTGAGAGAGACGACGCTCGGCAGCTTCATTTCGAAGGAGGGGCTGTGAATGGCACGCTCATACTCAGAGACGATGTTGACCCGATCGAGAAACACCGCCTTGACCGAATCCTGCCAGCCCCATAGCGACAGAGGATAGTAACTCAATGGCCGGTAGTCGGCATTGAGGACAAGTGCGGGAAAATTCTCCGGCGATGTCGCTGCTGCGTTCAACATGACACTGTCTCGTTCACTCCGACGCCCCGGCCACCTGCAAGGAAAAACCGACTCATAACGATATCGATCCTATTGCGAGCGCAATACTAGGCATGTGTGTCACATCTGTGAAGGCCGCAAGATTTTGTATCCATTTGGCGATTCTCCGCGCATGTCCTAATAGATGCGAAAAATGCCAATCGGCGGAGCGTGTCTGCACGGCGGTCTCATGAACGAAGACGATCTGGTCACCATCCTGAATGCCCTCACCGAACCGGTGTTTCTGGTCAATTCCGACCGGCACATCACACTTGCCAATGTCGCGGCGGAAGAGCTTTTCGGCGGCGGGCTGTCGGGCCGCAACCTCGTTCATGCCATCCGGCACCCGGACGTACTGGACAGCGTTGAGGAAGTCCTGCATGGCAAAGCCCGTTCGGAAGCGGTCATTTCCATGCCCGGGACGGTTCGCACCACCTACAAAGTGTCCGTTGTGCGTCTCGAAGACAATGAGAATGTCGAAGGCACGGCTATCCTCGGCCTGCACGACATTTCGCATGTTCTGGAAGCTGAACAGATGCGCAGCGATTTCGTCGCCAATGTGAGCCATGAACTGCGCTCCCCCCTTTCCGCCCTGAGCGGAGGGATCGAGACGCTGCAGGGCGCCGCGCGGAACGACCCGGAAGCGCAAACGCGGTTTCTCGGAATCATGGAACGCGAAGCGGCGCGTATGAACCGCCTGATAGACGACCTGCTGTCCCTCTCCAGCGTGGAGGTCAACGAGCGCGTCCGCCCATCCCAAAGAATCGGTCTTCTGACGATCGTCGAACGCGCCATCGCGGCACTCGAGACACAGGCCAAGGCCGCAAAAAAACCGATCCGCCTCGAGATTTCAGATCCGGAGTGTGTCGTGTTGGGAGACGAGGACGAATTGACACAGGTTTTCCACAACCTGATCGACAACGCGCTCAAATACAGCCGGGAGAACGGCGAGGTGACTGTGTCTGTCGAGATACGGGAAAATGTAGCAGGACTCGCGGGTCCTGCCGTCGTCATCGCCGTCTCGGATCAGGGCGAAGGCATCGCCGCCGAGCACATTCCCCGATTAACAGAGCGATTCTACAGGGTTGATACCAGCCGATCGCGGGAAAAAGGCGGCACCGGCCTTGGACTTGCGATCGTCAAGCATATCCTGAACCGCCACCGCGGCCGCCTGCTGATTGACAGCGAAAAAGGGGTTGGAAGCACCTTCACCGTCTGCCTGCCTCTGGAGGCACAAGACCAGAAGCGCTGACTGTCACAAAACTGTAATGCAACTGTCATAAATACGAAGCACCTAACTCATATGGGTTGGCCGCTGGCGGCCACTCAAAGCGCGCGCCAGTACGAAACACAGGAGTGCGTTCAAATGAATGGCAGAAACAAAATTTCCTCTGTTCTCGCTGTCAGTGCCTTCGCGCTGACCGCATATTCGGCCCCCGCACTTGCGGGCCGTGATCACATCAAGATCGTCGGCTCTTCGACGGTCTATCCTTATTCCCAGGCCGTTTCGGAAGAGTTCGCGAAAACCTCCGGCAAAAAAGCTCCGGTTCTGGAATCCACCGGCACCGGCGGCGGCATGAAAATCTTCTGCAAGGGCATTGGCGAGGCCCATCCCGATATCACGGGCGCTTCGCGAGCAATGAAAAAGTCCGAGTGGGAAGACTGCAAGAAGAACGGCGTAAAGGACATCACCGAAGTGCTGATCGGCTTCGATGGCCTTTCGGTCGCGCTGTCGCGCAAGGGCGCCGATTTCAACCTGACCAAACCACAGCTCTTCAAGGCGCTTTCCTCGAAGGTTCCGGTGGACGGCAAGCTGGTTGCCAACCCCTACAAGAAATGGAGCGACATCGACAAGTCGCTGCCGGCGACGGACATCATCGTTTATGGACCCCCGCCGACATCCGGTACGCGCGACGCCTTTGTCGAGCTCGCCATGCACAAAGGCTGCAAATCGCTTCCTTACTTCAAAGCCAAGAAGAAAGAGATGGACAAGAAGGCCTTCAAGAAGCTCGTCAAGGCCGACTGCACGGCCATGCGGCAGGACGGTCCGTTCATCGAGGCCGGTGAAAACGACAACCTGATCGTGCAGCGTCTCGAGGCCGACCCGAAAGCGCTCGGAATCTTCGGATATTCCTTCCTGTTCGAGAACGCCGACAAGCTGAAGCCGGTGAAGGTCGCGGGTGTCGAGCCGTCTTTTGAGACGATTGCCGACGGCTCCTACACGATTTCACGTCCGTTGTTCTTCTATATCAAGAACGCGCACCGCAATGTGATCCCGGGCATGAACGATTTTATCGCCGCCTATGTCAGCGACGACGCCATGGGTCCGGACGGCTATCTGAAAGAGCGCGGCCTTGTCGCGCTGGCCGATGAAAAGCGCAAGAAGGTGCAGGATGCTGCGACCGGCAGCTCGGGCATGACCCGCTACACCAACTAGCGCAAAGCGTTTTGCGGGCCGGCCAGCAGACAACCTCGGCCGGCCCGGAACATTTTGACAGAGTTTCAGTTCGTACATCCGCTCGAACTGATCCGCAGGATGTGCGAGGCGGGGGCGACACAATGTTGACCATCGTGTTCATAACGTTGCTGGCAATCACCGCAGCGAGTTACGCCATGGGACGGCGTCGCGCTTTTGCGGTCGTTCACGGCGCTCCCGAGAACCTGCATTCCCGCCCCGTCTATCACGGCGCATTCGTCGCGGCGTGGGTTGGCATTCCGGCCTGTCTGCTGGTCGTCGCGTGGCTCGCCCTGCAGGGTCCGATCATCGAAGCCTTGCTCGTCGACAGCCTGCCAGAGCAGAAAATAAAGGGCCTGGCTCCGGGACAACTCGATTTGCTTGTCGCCGAGATAAAGTCCGTTGCGGCCGGCAATATATTCGGTCAGCCCGATGCGGCCGTGCGTGAGGCGGCAGCCCGCTACAATGGCTGGCAGGACATTGCGCAGTGGTCTATGTTCACATGCGCAATTGCCGCTGCCCTGCTGGGTCTTGCGCTCACCAGGCGCCGCATTTCCGCAACGTTCCGCGCGCGCCACGGTGTCGAGCGCGTCATGAATATCATCATGATCGCCTGCTCCCTGATTGCGATCCTGACAACGCTTGGTATCGTCGTTTCCCTTCTGGTCGAGGCACTGCGCTTTTTCGACCGCGTGCCATGGACCGAGTTCTTCTTCGGCCTCAACTGGGAACCGCAAATTCCCATCCGTGAGGATCAGGTCACCGCCGGAGGGGCGTTCGGCGCAATTCCCGTCTTCACGGGAACGCTCCTGATCGCGGGAATTGCTCTCCTCGTCGCCGTTCCCACAGGGCTTTATTCGGCAGTCTATCTGACGGAATACGCCAATCCGCGCGTCCGGGCGATCATCAAGCCCATTCTCGAAATTCTCGCCGGCATTCCGACCGTGGTGTATGGATTTTTCGCTGTCCTGACCGTCGCGCCGGCAATGCGCAGCTTCGGAGAAACAATCGGGATGGACATCGCCCCCAACAGCGCGCTTGCGGCGGGTGCGGTGATGGGCATCATGATCATCCCGTTTGTTTCGTCCTTCTCCGACGATGCAATCAACGCCGTTCCGCATTCCATGCGGGAAGGTTCTTACGGCCTCGGCGCGACAAAGGGCGAAACCATCAAGAATGTCCTGCTGCCCGCCGCACTGCCGGGCATCATGGGTGGTATTCTACTGGCTGCCAGCCGTGCCATAGGCGAGACCATGATCGTGGTCATGGCCGCGGGCCTGATCGCCCGGCTGACGGCGAATCCGTTCGAAGCCGTCACGACCGTCACCGTTCAGATCGTCACCTTGCTTATTGGCGATACCGAGTTCGACAACCCGAAGACGCTGGCCGCGTTCGCGCTCGGTCTCGTGCTGTTCGTTGTCACTCTTGGGCTCAATGTCGTCGCGCTCAGGATCGTTCAGAAATATCGAGAAAAATATGAGTGATATCGCTTCGACAAAGGATACCGCGCAATATTGGGGCTCGGATGCGCACAAGCGCATGGTCGCACGCCGCCATGCCGCGGACAAACGCCTGCAATTCTATGGAATGGCGGCGATCGGACTGGCGATCCTGCTGCTTGGCATTCTGGTCGCGTCGCTCGTCAGGACAGGCTACGTCTCGTTCATCCAGACGAAGGTGAACCTTGAAATACCGCTTGAAAGCAGCCGTATCGATGCGACCAAACCGCAAGCCGCAAACTACCGGGTCATCGTACGCAATGCCTTCCGCGCCCTGTTTCCGGAGGTCAAGGGTAACCGCAACCTCAGGAACATCGACAAGATCCTGAGTTCCGAGGCACGGTTCATCGTCCGCGACTATGTCGTCGCGAACCCTGATATGATCGGCAAGATGGTGACGCTTGACCTTCCGTTGTCGGACCCATTCGATCAGCTCCATAAGGGCGTCATACCCTCCCAGGTCGAGGCTTTGACCAAACGCGAGATCGGACTGTTCCGGGGACTGGTGAGCCGGAACGTAGTCAGCATTCAGGACGGACGCACGGTCGTGCAGATCGACGCTTTCGTCGATCCAAAGAAGGTTCTGCCGGACAATCTTGCCTTCGGCGACTACGGATCGATCGTCAAGGAGGGGTTTCGCAGCTACTTCCTGCGGCGCGGAGCGGACACATCGGACTCCTTGCTTGCGCCAGATGCAGGCGACGCACTCAAAGCCTATGTAGAAGCAAACCCGGATGCGATCGGCAAGACCGTTCAGGTCAAGGTGCCGCTCGCCAGCGACTATGATGCGATCTTCAAGGGCGAAGTCCCCATGGCGACCAATCCGAGATTTGCATCAGCCGAACAGGTCGCAGCCTTCAACTCCCTTGAAATCAGAGGGTTGATCAGCACGCCGTTCAACTGGGAGTTGTTCGTAAACTCTGACAGCCGTTTTCCGGAGCAGGCGGGCCTTGCCGGCGCAATCGTCGGTTCGTTCTACACTCTTCTCGTCTGCTTCCTGATCTCCTTTCCCATGGGAATTGCCGCGGCCATATATCTGGAAGAATTCGCACCGACAAACCGGCTGACCGACCTCATCGAGGTCAATATCAACAACCTCGCAGCCGTTCCGTCCGTCGTGTTCGGCCTGCTCGGCCTTGCCGTATTCCTCGGTTTTTTCGGTTTGCCACGCTCGGCCCCGCTGGTCGGCGGCATGGTGTTGTCGCTCATGACGCTGCCGACCATCATCATCGCGACACGCGCTGCCCTGAAAGCCGTACCACCGTCGATCCGCGAGGCCGCGCTTGGCGTCGGTGCATCAAAGCATCAGGTAATCCTGCATCACGTGCTGCCATTTGCCATGCCGGGCATCCTGACCGGTACGATCATCGGTCTGGCGCAAGCCCTCGGCGAAACGGCGCCGCTTCTGCTTATCGGCATGAATGCGTTCATCACCTCTGCACCCGGTGGTGTTCTCGAACCGGCAACGGCCCTGCCGACGCAGATTTTCAGTTGGGCCGACAGTCCGGAACGGGGATTTGTTTCGCGTACATCCGCAGCAATCCTGGTGCTGCTCGGTTTCCTGGTGGCCATGAACGCAATCGCGATCTTCCTGCGCCAGAGATTTGAATTGAAGTGGTAGTGACGGGTAAATGATGGAGGCAGCTTCCATGGAAGCGAAAGTGCAAGTCGAACCAGAGAATGTCCGGGCAAAGCCACGCAGGTCGCGGAAGCCCGTGCAAAAGACGCCGGCAAAAGCCGCGGACAAGATGAACGAGCAAGCGCAGATCGTAGCGGAAGAGCACAAAATGACGGCAAATGCCGTCAATGTCTTCTATGGCGAAAAGCAGGCGCTTTTCAGCGTCGACCTGGACATTCCCGATCAGTCCATCACCGCGCTGATCGGCCCGTCGGGATGCGGCAAGTCCACATTCCTGCGCTCACTCAACCGTATGAACGATGTCATCGAGTCGTGCCGGGTCACCGGTACGATCAGCCTTGACGGTGAAGACATCTATGCGCCTGGCGTCGATCCGGTGCAGCTTCGGGCACGCGTGGGCATGGTCTTCCAGAAACCCAATCCGTTCCCCAAATCGATCTTCGACAATATTGCCTACGGTCCGAAGATTCACGGGATGGCGTCGTCGAAAACCGATCTGGAGGAAATCGTCGTCTCGAGCCTCAAGCGGGCCGGGCTTTACGACGAGGTCAAGGACCGGCTTGGCGAGCCGGGGACGGGACTTTCCGGGGGACAGCAGCAGCGCCTGTGCATTGCCCGCGCAATCGCGGTGAGCCCCGAAGTTATCCTGATGGACGAGCCCTGCTCGGCGCTCGACCCGATCGCGACGGCGCGGATCGAGGAGTTGATGGAAGAACTCAAGGAGAACTACACAATCATCATCGTGACGCATTCGATGCAGCAGGCCGCGCGCGTGTCGCAGCAGACGGCCTTCTTTCACCTCGGCAACCTTGTGGAATATGGCGCGACCGAAGAGATCTTCACCGCGCCCAAGGACGAGCGGACGGAAAGCTATATCACTGGCCGCATCGGCTAGGAGACAATTCTCATGGAACAGGAACACATCGTCAAATCGTTCGACGAGGATCTCAACCATATCGAGAACCTCATTATCGAGATGGGCGGTCTTGTCGAAAAACAGATCAGCGACTCAGCGACGGCATTGACCCGACGCGACGTCGAACTGGCCGATGCGGTGATCGCCTCGGACAAACGCATCGATGATCTCGAAGCGGAAATCGACGTGGACGTCGTCCGCATTCTGGCGAAGCGACAACCCATGGCCCAGGATCTGCGCGCCGTCGTCGTGGCGCCCAAGATCGGGTCCAACCTGGAGCGTATCGGCGACTATTCGAAGAATATCGCAAAACGCACCAGCGTCCTGGCCAAGGCACAAAGAATCGGCTCGGCGACATCCACCATCGAACGGATGTGCGAGATGGTCCAGCACATGGTGAAGGACGTGCTCGATGCATATGTCTCACGCAATCAGAAGCAGGCCAGCGACGTACGATTGCGGGACGAGGACGTCGATCAGATGCACAACACGCTGTTTCGCGAGTTGCTGACATACATGATGGAAGATCCGCGCGCCATCACGCCATGCATGCACCTTCTCTTCATAGCCAAGAATGTGGAGAGGATGGGAGACCACACCACAAGTATTGCCGAGCAGGTTCACTACATGGTCAGCGGTGAAATTTTTGACGAGGAGCGCCCGAAAAGCGATGCCACAAGCACCACATTTATTGAACCCGACGCAGCAGAGTAGCCGGGCGGAGAATGGTGGACGACCGATGACAGACGCGTCAGACCCCCTCGTACTCATTGTCGAGGACGAACCGGCCCAGCTCGAAGTGCTAACCTACAATCTCGGTTCGCAAGGTTTCCGCCACGCCCACGCCGGTGACGGTGAGGAGGCGTTGCTGATGATCGACGAACTCCAACCGGACCTCATCATTCTCGACTGGATGCTGCCCAGTCTCTCAGGCATCGAGGTGTGCCGGAGGCTCAAGGGCCGGAGCGAGACGAAGCATATACCGATCATCATCCTGACGGCGCGCGGCGAGGAGAGCGATCGCGTGCGGGGACTCGAAACCGGCGCGGACGACTATGTCGTCAAGCCCTACTCCGTCAAGGAACTGATCGCACGCGTACGCGCCATGTTACGCCGGACACGGCCTGCGGGTGTCGGCGAAGCGCTTGAATTCGGCGATATCCGGCTTGACCCGGAACAGCACAAGGTCATGCGCGAGGGCCGCAGCGTTCGCCTCGGGCCGACCGAGTACCGGTTGTTGACGACCTTCATGGAGAAGCCGGGCCGGGTCTGGAGCCGCGAACAGCTCATCGACAGGGTGTGGGGCCACGACAGCTACGTCGATCTCAGAACCGTTGACGTGCATGTGGGACGATTGCGCAAGGCTCTGAACCGCAATAATGCAATCGATCCCATCCGCACCGTCCGCGGCGAGGGCTATTCGCTGGATATGGAATACTAGTCATCACGACAACGGCAGCGGGCACCGGTTTCGACGTTCAGGCCGGTTGCACATCTTTCTGCGATCGTTTGATCCCGTAATAGGCCCATAGCATCCGTGCCGCCACGCTGCGCCACGGGCGCCATTGCTCGGCAAGGGTGACCATCTCTGCCTCGTCGGGGATTTCTTTCAGGCCGCAGGACTCCTGCGCGGCATATCGCAGAGCGAGATCGCCCGGCGCCCACCCATCCGCACGCCCCAGGCAGAACATGATGTAAATGTCGGCCGTCCACGGTCCAACGCCCTTCAGCGTCGTCAGCGTTTCCTTGATTTCAACGTCGGTGGCATCTGCGAGTGCGGCGAGATCGAGCTGACCCGATGCAACCGCGCGGGCAATGCCTTTAAGCGTTGTCATCTTGCCAGCAGACAGACCGCAACGGCGCAATGTCGGCGCGCGCTTGCGCAAATACGTCTCCGCGTCAAAAGGCTTCACCGCGCGCTCCAGCCGGTTCCAGATGGCCGAGGCGCTCGCCACGGACAGTTGTTGGCCGACGATGATACGGGCAAGTCCGGGAAATCCGTTTTCCCGGCGGCGGAGCGGCGGCTTGCCGGTCACTTCATAGACCTTCGCCATATGCCGGCATGCGTCGGTGAGCGCGGCAGTCGCCTCTGAAATATCGGTCTCGCTCTCAATAATGCGGTAGCTCATGCATCGGTCCCCGGCTCTATCCTTCCGGCCGCATGGTGACCATCGACCGCAAGGCGCACTATAACGCGACTATGAGGGATCTCATCTTCCGATTCGCTCCCAGCCCCAACGGCCATCTGCATTTGGGCCATGCCTTCTCCGCGCTTGTATCCCAAGACATGGCAAAAAAATCAGGCGGCCGTTTTCTGCTGCGTATCGAGGATATCGATGTTGCACGTTGCCGGCCCGGGTTCGAAGCGCAGATGCTGGATGATCTCACCTGGCTCGGACTTGACTGGGAACGTCCGGTTCGCCGACAGTCGGAGCATTTCGACACCTACAGATCAGCGATCGGAAAGCTGGAGCAAATGGGGCTTGTTTATCCCTGCTTCGCATCGCGCAAAGACATCTCCGAGCACGCGGTTCCCGGTAAAAGCGACCCCGATGGCGCACCGCTCTATCCAGGATTGCATAAAGAACTTTCGATACGAGACATCGCACGCCGCAAGGCAGCGGGAGAGCACTACGCGATGCGTCTGGACATGGATAAGGCGATTGTGAAAGCGCAGGAGATATCACCACACCCCCTCACCTTCCGCGAAATGAACCAGGACATGGGCGACGCGGAGACTGTCATCGCTGACCCGGCCCGGTGGGGCGATGCCGTGGTCGCACGCAAGGATGTACCGACGAGTTATCATCTGTCCGTTGTTGTTGACGATGCCCTTCAAGGGATCACACACGTCACGCGCGGCCGGGACCTGTTCGCCGCGACGGACATTCACCGCCTGCTGCAGGTGCTGCTCGGCCTGCCCGAGCCGGTTTACCATCACCATGCGCTTCTGACGGCTGGTGATGGCCGCAAACTGTCAAAGAGCCATGGGGACAGAAGCCTGAAAAACCTGCGGGAAGAGGGAATGACCGTGCAGGATATCCGGAAAATGATCGCAGAGAAGGTACGGTGAAGTCCCTTGCAAGCCCTTAATCAAACGTTAACGGCGCTCGTCGATGATGACGGCAAACGACAATCAGACAGCCAGCATGAGCGACGAAAACAACGCGCCGAAAGGAATAGCCAAGGCTCTCGAGGTGAACCGTATTGGTACGCTTGAGAGCAAACTCGCGCGGGAAAGTGAAGCGCGTGCAATCGCGGAAGCTGCGAGTAAGTCGAAGTCGGAGTTGCTTGCCACCGTCAGCCACGAAGTGCGGACTCCGCTTGGAGCCATCATCTCGATGGCGGACCTGCTGCTCGGCACCCGGCTCGACGCTCAGCAACGTCAATATGCCGATACGCTGCAGCAGTCGGGCCGTGCCCTTCTGGCTGTGCTCAATGACGTTCTCGACTATTCGAAGCTCGATGCCGGGCGCTTTGACCTTGAAGTTGTGCCATTCGATTTCATTGAACTGATGGACAGCGTCGAGGCCGAGCTCGTCGCCCGTGCAAATGCCAAGGGACTTGCCGCGCAGGTGGATCTTGCCGAGGACTTTCCCCGGCAACTGTGCGGCGACCCTGTTCGCATCCGGCAAGTTCTGAACAATCTGGTCGACAATGCGCTGAAATTCACAGAGCAAGGCTCCGTCCATATCCGAGCCGGTTACGGATGCGATGGGGATGAGTTCATCCTTCGCTTCGAGGTTTGCGACACCGGCATTGGTTTGACGGATGAGCAAATCTCGAAACTGTTTGAGCCTTATGCTCAGGCGGACAGCTCGGTCGCCGTGCAATATGGCGGAACCGGCTTGGGACTGTCGATTGCCAGAAGGCTCGCTAATCTGATGGGGGGCGACCTGGGATGCGAAAGCGCGCCTGACTCGGGAAGTATGTTCTGGTTCACGATCCGTGTGCGCGACGCGAATGCCTCTGCCCCACAGTCGGCTCCTCCACAACCCGGCCTGCCGCCCGATCCGCCGCCCGTAATGGGACCGCTCAACGGACACGTTCTGATCGTCGAGGACAATGACGTCAACCAGATGTTGATCGCTGCCTATCTCGATCAGTTCGGATTGACTCACGACACGGCCGTCAACGGACAGGAAGCGATACGGATGGTTCAGGAGCGTCACTACGACGTCGTTCTCATGGACATCATGATGCCGGTGATGGACGGGCTCGAAGCGACCAAGCAGATTCGCGCCCTGGACGGTCCCCTTGCAAGCCTGCCGATCATCGCCCTGACCGCCAACGCCATGAAGGGCGACCGCGAAACCTATCTCGCATCCGGATTGGACGGATATGTCTCCAAACCGCTCAGCGCAGCCGATCTCTTCACCGCACTATCGGAGTATTTTCCGATCAACGCGCAAGCGAACACAGCCGGCCAGTAGCCCACACGGTTTCAGTCCTATTTGCGTTCCGACAGCCAGATGCCGCCGAGCACGAGAGCAAGCGCCACCGCGTGATACGCTTCAAACACCTCCCCCAGATAGGCGACACTCAGGATCGCGGCAAAGACCGGGACGAGGTTCACAAAAACACCGGCCCGGCCCGGCCCGATAAGCTCAACGCCCTTGATGTAAAAGATCTGCGCCAGAAACGATGGCAGCAGCGCGATCAGGCCGACGAGAATCCACCCTGTTGTCGTCGGCGCCTGAAATGCGCCGTAGACATACTCGGCCACTGCGAGCGGGAGCGATACGACGAATGCTGAAGCGGCCATCACGGTGAGAAGTGCGAGTGCTCCGACCTTGGGACAATTGGAAAGGCCGATCGTGTACATCGCGTAAAGCGCACACGCCAGCAACATCAGCAACTCACCCCGGTTGATTGTCAGGGCCGCGGCACGTGCGAAATCACCCTTGAAAACGACGGTTACGACCCCGACAAGCGTCACCATGACGCCGATTATCTGGTATGCCGTGACCGGCGTCCGGTAAATCAGGAAGACGCCGATCAGC
Organism: Hyphomicrobiaceae bacterium; assembly: GCA_028066055.1. Lineage (GTDB taxonomy): Bacteria > Pseudomonadota > Alphaproteobacteria > Rhizobiales > Methyloligellaceae > UBA2767. The sequence continues at coordinate 1,601 of JALCBY010000023.1, read as the reverse complement.
ACGATGACCGGGATCGATCCTTGCAGAATGCCAATGTTCACCGCTGTAGTGAGGTGTGCTGCGGAGTAAAACAGTGCGTTAAAACCGGTGAACCCAAGCGCACCCATCAGCAATAGAAAGCCCAGCTTCGCGCGGAGCAACGGCCAATCACGTTTCAACTGCGATCCCGTCACGGCAACGAGAAAAATCAGGCTCAACAGCCAGCGCAGCGATACAAGCGCCATCGGCGAGATTTCTCCGACAGCAAGTTTTCCAAAAATCGCATTGCACCCCCATGACAAAGCCGTCAACACGAGCAGAAGATATGCGAGCGCGTTGGCTCCTGGTTCCGTGACAGGTCGGGCGCGGAGGGTCAAAGCTAGTTCGCCTTCCTCAGAGCACGCGAAACGATTTCATCGGCAATCGGCAGGGCAGAGGTTGCCGCCGGTGACGGCGCATTGCACACATGCAGACTTCGCGCAGTTTCCAGAAACAGGAAGTCGTCGACAAGTCGGCCATCCGCGGAAACGGTCTGCGCACGAATGCCGGGCACCTTCGGTTCGAGATCGTCGAGCGTCAGCGACGGGCAATATTTCCGGCAACGTTCAAGATAGACGCTCTTGGAGAGCGAACCGCGCAATTCGTACAATCCCGCCGCCGCAAAACGCGCCATCAGCTTGTAGAAGCCGGGGAAACGCATCATGTCCGCCATATCCTCCGGAACCGGGAAGTTACCCGAGTAGGTTTCTCGTCCGAGTGACAGCATCGCGTTCGGGCCGACGCTCAACGAACCGTCGATATGCCGGGTCAGGTGCACGCCTAGAAACGGCAGGCTTGGGTCCGGAACGGGATAAATCAGGCGCTTCACGAGCTCGGCGCGGTTGCGGTTGACTTCGTAATACTCGCCGCGGAACGGCAAAACGCGGAAATCGATATCTATGCCGGACATCATCGCCAGCCGGTCGCCCTGAAGGCCTGCGCAAACGACGAGAGTCCGTGATGTGAATGCATCGGAGGCCGTTTCGACCGTTATCTCGTTGTCGCGCTCGAAGATTCCCTGCACCGTCTCGCCAAGGCGGATTTCTCCACCTGCCGCCCGGATGTCGTCCGCAAGCCGTTCACAGATCTTCGCATAGTCGACGATACCTGTGGCGTGAACCAGGAGCGCCGCCTGACCGGCAACGTTGGGTTCGAGCTCCTTCAGACGCTCCAACGGCACCCGCTCATAGTCCAGACCATTGGCTATGACGCGTTCTTCCAGCCCCTTCAGCCTCTCCACTTCGACCGCATCGGTCGCAACGATCAACTTGCCACATCGCTCATATGCAATGCCGTGCTCTTCGCAGAACCGGATGGTGCGTTCCGCGCCTTCCTTGCACAGGCGTGCCTTGAGACTGCCGGGCTTGTAGTAGACGCCGGCGTGAATAACCCCGGAATTATGTCCCGTCTGATGCCGCGCAAGACCAGGCTCTTTCTCCAGAACCACGAGACGCGCACCGGGACGCTCCTGAAGCAGACGATGGGCACTGGCCAGCCCCAGTATCCCGCCGCCAATAACTGTATAATCGTACATGATGAGACCGCACTGAGAGACAGCGTTGAATGACACGAAACACCGATTT
>JALCBY010000148.1 GCA_028066055.1 Hyphomicrobiaceae bacterium | reverse complement strand
ACGCTAGGAAAGCATGCCGAGCAGCATCAGATCGATGCCGACGCGCAGGTGGAGATCGACAGGTGCCAGGAGATCATGCTGTTGCCCGCGCTAATGGAGTTTGCCACGTATCCGAGCCTGCACAGCGCGTTCTCAGAGGTCCCGCTGGTACAGATCAACTCAAGTCACTTGCTGCCGGACAGCCTCGTGCAGGCGGGGCCGGTGGGCGGGAAGGGGCCCGTGGACAAGACAATACCGGAACTCCATGTGGAATTTGACGCAAAGGGGTACCGCATCCACGTGCCGGAGCCGGTCGGCAGCCTGTACCGTACCCTGACAAGCCTTGACATGGCAAGGTTGCGCGGGCTGTTGGAGGCGAGGGAGATAAAGCACGAAATGGAGGCGTTTGAAGCGTTAAAGGGCATAGGCGAAGAGGTGTGGCTCAACGACATCGACGAGGACAGGGAGGACAGGACCCTTGCCGCAAAGCTGGGCGAGGCGATACGCACCAACCGCACCAAGTACGGCTCACGGATCACCCACATGGCGATGGGCTCCCGCATGTACCAAAGATACCTCAGGAGCGCAAGGATCCGAGGATCCCCCGTGCCGGGATCATCGACGGACACGCCAGGGGTGGGCCCGCTGCCGGGGCTCGAGTATGTCACGGTTATAATCAGCCGCCTCATAGACTCCGAGGCCGAGGGCACGATCTACGCGGTGGACAGGCACGCCGGCGCGCTGTACGGCCAGGGAGCCATCGTCCTTGACACGTTCGAGAACAAGAATGGGAGGACCGCAATGATCACGGAGTACTACCAGTACATGATCACGGACAAGCACGTGGATCGAGCCAGTGTGGACCCTCCCGGGAGGAGGACGGCGCTCAGGATAAACGTCCCGTGATCACCCTGAGGTCGACCGTGCCACGGGCCGCCCTATGGGCATGCGGCAATGTCTGCAGCTCATTCATGCCTGAGAAGAGCACTATCAATACGGCCCAACCCATTATTGATGCCTATGATTTCCTTGAGGATAAAGACGTTCGTTCCAAATCACATGATCTATGCTTCAAGATAAGCAATGTTGATGCCGTGTCTCTTGCAGAGCCTGCGACACCTATACTGTTGGCCGGACCTAGCGGCCATCGGACGTACCTAGACGCGATATGTCAATTGTGCTAGCACCGGTACTTCTAGACGACCATGGCATTGAAATGGCCTTTTTAGCTACGGGCTGCTCCTACTCGGGCGGGAGCGGGAGGATCCATTAACGGCGTATCGTCCTGCTTCTCACTGCTGACAGTGGCCTCGCCGCCGTACGTGGATCAGGACAGATCAAGCACGGTATGGCTC
>JALCBY010000066.1:3595-6934 GCA_028066055.1 Hyphomicrobiaceae bacterium | reverse complement strand
GCTAGCCGTACAGCATGCTCTTTGGCTTGGGCGGCTTGCCAAAGTGGTCGGCCACGTAGCGCCACGCCATCTCCAGCGGGATGCCGTTGAGCCTGGCGTACCTTCTGGCAGCCGCCAGCGCCATCTCGGACATATCGGTCGGCTCTGCCATGCCCCTTCCGGGGATCCGGGGCATATATCCTAAACGTCGCTTTTTCGGGCAAGTGTTCAGCCTCCCCCGGTACCTGGGCGCCCGCGTCCGGCCCGGTGCCACGTCACGGGGCACGCCATGAATCCCCTGAAGGCCCCATACCATCCGGAGGGGCCGGCTTTTGTAGGACGTCCCCCTGCACGGCGGCCGGCCCAGTTGCAGGCAGGATGCCCGGCGGACGCGGGCATGTCGGGGACGGGGCCGCCCGGGGCGATCCGCGGGGGGTACTACCCCCACCCCCTTATAACCGGCGGCCGCTACTGTTAATAGGCGGATCGGGCGGGATCCGGCCATGGAGTCCCGGTGCCCCCCGCGACTGCTGCTCATAATGCAGAATCTGAGCATAAGGGGGAGGACACGCATACAAAAGTACGGGTTCTGCATACACCAACAGTACGCCGAGGCCGGGGGCCTCGAGTTCTACGCCGACTGGAAGCCGTACCACTTTGGCCCGTACAGCCAGGCCCTGGCCGACGACCTTGACGCCGCCACCGGGACTATCCCGAGTACGCCGTGCGCAGCCAGATCAGGGGCCAGGTGTCCGACTAGTCGTCCTGCCGGGCGTCCTGCCGGGCCGCCCCGGGCGCATCACCCCCCTGGCCCCCAAAGTCCGTTATGCTCCACCCCTTCCCGTGCCTCTTGTGCTCCTTGTACTCCCTAGGATAGTTGTCTCTCAGGTGATCCATTACCGAGTCGATGTATTCCTCCAGCGCTGCCGCTTGGGCCGCTCCTCCGGAGTCATTCTTGATGTTGTCTATGCATACGTTGATTTCGTTCATCCCTTCAGTTATATCCGTGATCGAGTCGATCTTGAACGAGTCCGCATGTGCAAGCAGCATGTCGTAGATGGTCGTCTGCCTTCTGGACATGATACCCGATACCAAATCCCTGTCAGGTACCTCCTTCTGATACGCCATGCAGTACTCCAGCCAGATCATCATCAACGCGACCAACCGCATCCTTATGCTCCGGTGCCTGCGCCAGCCCCGCATAAATATCCATACAGGGATGCCGAACGTACCACCAAGTCCAAGCACCCCCGCCGCACCAAGCCCCTCCCATATCCAGAAGAACCATGCAGCGGCCGCCTCCAAGCCCGTCCCCGACACGCGCGCCGGCGTGCCGGGCGCGGATTTATTCGTATCCGACCCTGTGCGTCCACGATCCGCGTCCAAACCGCATGATCCCGGGCATTAACGAGACCGTACTGGGTGGGGGGACGCGACAGTGACGCGGTACGGGCCGGCGATCCCGTGGATGTCATTATGGCGTAGGCACGTCCCCCGGGCTGCTGTGCGGCCTCCCCTAGGATAGGATTATAACGAGATCGCTCGTGGAAATGACATGGGGAGGAAATGCTCTTGCATCATTCCACGGCATGATGGACGCAGGCAGTCGGGGAACTAGGGGGCCGCAGGAACACGATGTACTATACCTATGTCCCGGCCACTGGCAGGATAACCAGCAACGAGAGAACCAAGATCAAGGAGCTCAGGAAGGAGGATGATCTTGCGGGAACCACATCCCCAATGATCTCAGGCAGTGCAGACAGCATCCATGCGGACGATGTCATGATTCTAGAGGAGGGAGACATGATCCCAGTAAGGGAGGTGCTATCAAGGCAGGATAAACCGCTCACTAGGAATTACGTCGACCACTGCCGCATAATCATGTTGCTCCCGACGTTGCTAAAGCATGCCACGTACCCCAGCATACACGCTGTATTCTCAGAGGTGACGCTGGAACAGAACAACTCGAGGCACACACTGCCCGACGATAGCAGACAGTCAGGACCACTGGGAGCGGAGGAGGCTCCACGTACCGAGCCTGTGTGCCATGCGATATTCAGCGCAAAGAGGTACCATACCCGCGTGCACGGGAGGGTAAGAGATCTCTACAGGGGCCCGGCCGGGCTTGACATGGCAAGGCTGCGCGGGATACTTGAGGAGAGGGAGATAAAGCACGAGCAGGAGGCGTTCGAGGCACTCAGGGAGATAAGTCACACGGAATACTTGAACGGCATAAACGAGGGGAGCGGCAAGACCGCCGCCACAAAGATGGAGGAGGTCATCGACAGCATCCGCTCGACACGCGGATCGAGGATAACCCACATGGTAATGGGGGCCCGGACGTATCAGAGGTATCTTGAAAAGTCCGGGATCCGGGGCGCGCCAGTGCCCGGATCGTCGGCAGGAACGCCCGGGATCGGCCCGCTACCGGGACTCGAGTATGTCACGGTAGTAATCTGTCCGCTCGCGGATATGGAGGAGGGTGCGATATACGCGGTGGACAGGCACAGCGGAGCCCTCTACGGCCAGGGGACCCTAGTCCTGGAGGAGGACTTGTGGGAGAACGAGTGGTACACGGGGATCACAGAGTACTACCAGTACATGACCACGGACGGCCACGCGGAGCAGGATCGCGAAGGACTACCCGAGAGGAGGACGTCGCTCAAGATGGTCATCCCGGACGGGTAGGCGCGGCATCCCGGCACGCGGGATCACGGTACAGAGCAGCCGGTCTTTTACAGGTACTGCAAAGTCCTCGTGTCATTGGAACGGATTATGATGGGAGTACATGGTGACCGGACAGGACGGCCTAGACGACTTTACGAAACTTCGGTCCTGGCAGCCGATCATCGACGGGCTTTTGGGCGCCGCCGTACACGCAGGCGGGATCCCGTGCTTGAGGGCCGGTTCCGGGTGGGGCGGGCCGCCCGGCCAGCCCGGGATCCGATCCCGCGGGCGGGCACGCCCGATCTCGCACCATGCAGGCGGCGGTTCTCGGCCTGAAGGCTCTGAATGTGCATCTCAAGGCCCCTGTTCCTCTGGTTCCCCGCCTCGAGCCTCGCCTCGTACCAGTTCACGACCCGGCGGACCCGCATGTCCGACTCCTTCCTGCAGTTGTCCCTTAGATAGAGATAGGCCACAGCCCCGCCGATAACGGACCCTACGGCCACCCCGATGATCGCCACATCACTGTTGTTCACGGGATCGGCCCGGCCCGTGGCAGATAAGAGTGTTTTTACCGGCCTTTCCTCGGTGGCGGGAATCAGGGGGCACGCCGGTATTCGTTGAATTACGTCCGGGTTTGATAGTCCGACATGTACTACAGCTCGGTGTGCCCCATCCCGTGGGGCTCTATCGAAT
>JALCBY010000066.1:0-3495 GCA_028066055.1 Hyphomicrobiaceae bacterium | reverse complement strand
TAGTCCGACATGTACTACAGCTCGGTGTGCCCCATCCCGTGGGGCTCTATCGAATACCGGAACGTGGCGTATGCCGGCGGGGGGCCGGATTCCACGGTCCTGCCGGCGCGTCCGGCCTCAAATGCCTCCCGCGCGTGCCTTGCGACGGCCTGCAGGTCCCCCAGCCGGACGACGTTATCACGGATCCCGTCCGTGTTGATCGCCCCCCGCACAAACACGCGTCTTCCCATCCCGGCTGCCATCCTAGCATACCCCTCAAGCACGGGATTATCCCTGACGTCGACCACGACGGCGTCAGATATTGCCGCCATGGTTCGGCCCAGGTGATCCGGAAAGACATGGTCCAAGCCGGGATCCGGGGGACTTACCAGTAAGTGCTCCCGGCCGGCGAGCACATAGTACTCGCCGTTCTGCGGCGGGTCACTGCTGACAAGGTCGATGACGGGCGACGTGCCCACGATTATCATCCCGGAATTGTTGCCGATGGACGTATTGTATGCGGCAGGATCCCTCTCGAACTCTGGGCTCCGGACCGTGATGATCCCGGATCCCCCGAGATCGCGTGAAATTTCGTCTGCTTCTGCAGCCCCTCCCTCCACATACCCCCTAAAGCCCACTATCGAGACGCACGGCCGGGACAACGGCACTGCCATGTTGCCGTCATAGTAGAGATCCACGTTGTCGGCGGGATCGACTGCGCGGCCCAGCAGATACCCCACGTTCGCCTGCCGTATCATTGCCTCTTTCATCCCGGCCGATCCTCCGCCAGGTATCCAGTATGGCACCCCACACATGTACGGCCGTCCGTCGGATCGATGCCCTGCACGGGTGGTGGCGGCGTAAAGTCAGGGATCCGGTGCGGGCTTTGGGAGGGGAGGGGCAGAACTCCCAGAACGATGCGCCCTGTATCACCCACGGTGCCGGTGGGAGACTGCGCTTCACCGATGCCGTGGCCCTGGCTGTATGGGGGGCGACCACGGGCATAATCACATCTCACGCTCGTCAAACCCCCGATCGATCTCCGCCCTTGAGCCGATTGATTTGATATAGTCCTCAAGCCATGTCCTGACGTGCGGATCCGTCTCGTCTTCCAGGAACCCCTCAAACTTTGCCCGCTTTTCCGCATAATGGACGGATCCAGATCCGCTCCACGTCTCCGTGTCAAAATTGATGGCGATCCGACGACGTACCTCCTTGTTGTCGTATCTTGCAAGGAACTTCCGTGCAATGGAAAAATCGGACGGTATGAACATGGCCAGATGCGATGCACGGGATTCTGCGTCCTCGTCCACCCATTCAAATATGTCATCAAGCGGCATATTTGAGAGAGCTCCGTCATACATGCCCATCCAGCCACACAGCCATTTGCGCAGCAGGTACGCCCTCTTGTCAAAAGGCGGCCCCACGTATTTTGAGACGACTTTCCATGCATCCCCGGGACGTGCTTTTACTATGGCATCCCTGAGCCCCGGTTCATTCAGTCCGTCGACGGCAAAAAACTCACCCTGGTCGACGTTGTTCACGATCTCCTCCAGGATTGCCACAGAATCGTCCGGGTACCGACCAACGAATTCCCGGCCTATTTCTTTCCAGTAGTGCCTGACCATAGTGGACAGAAGATAGGAGTCAGTGGTCTTTACGAGGTTTTTGTGCAAGAGCAGCTTCATGGCAGCCGACTTTGGCAGGCTTGTGTTTTTCTTGTACACAAAGTACGAATAAAAGAGGCTCATCGCTATGCCGGTGCAGTCGGGATCCTCCTCGTCCGAAAGCAGGTCTATCCATTCGAGCATGACAGGTTCTGAGAGGTGCCTTACTACGCGCCCGTACTGGAACATCGCCAGCGAGCCGAGATCCATCCGGCCTTCCCGCACCCCCCTTGCAATCATCGAGGCGGCTCTGTCAGTCAGGCCCGACCGATACACGACTTCCGGCAGGATCCGGCACAAGTGCCTATCGGGATACATCCCGTCCAGAGCATCATGCCACGCCTGCTGGTCGTTATTAAAGACGTGCCTCAGGTACCCGCTTACAAAGAACCCGCTGGCGCGTTCCCCCGCCCTGCTCGTGGCATCCAGGATCGTCCGCAGCAGGTTATAGCCGGGATCCCTTGACGCAAGCTCGTACCCGAACATGTGCCCGTACTTTGCCTTCTCGGTCACGAGCCACTCGAGCTCTGGCCCGAGCTTTTCCGGATCGAGGGACTCTTCTGCCAGCCTGGCAAGATACTCCTTTCTTGGCTCCATGTTGCCGGACATGGATCCCATGTCCACCCCGATATCCATGGCGACGTACCTGTGCATCATGGCGGAATACCCCGTACCCACTACTTTGTCCTGCAGGCGTTTTATCCCATCCAGCAGGTCCTGCGGCAGGCGATCATTTTCAGAGTCCGCAATCCATGTGATCTCCTTCAACAGGCTTTCGGCATCGATGCCGCCCGCGGAATAAAGCACGCTCGCGGTATCTAGCACCTTCATTCCCAGACCCGGGACTGACAGGAGGTGCCTCATGCTAGTCAGCACCGCCTCTGCCATCTTCTTATTTGCTGAGAACCCTGCGATAAGGTCCAGCATGTCGGAATAATAGGATATGATCTCCGCATCGGACTCTGCCGTCCACAGGCTTGGCTGCCTTTCGAACGCCCCCGCCTCCACGAACACGGACATGTGTGTGCGCCGCAGGGCCTCCGTGCATGCTGCTGCCGCCACGTTCCGTTCGTTCTCGGATCCGGATTCCATGATATTTCTTAGCAATGGTATTCTTTTATTCGGTGGCACTTCAGTGCTAGCATATCTGCCTGATGCCGGCACAAATAGCTTTGAAAATATACCGGTTGCATTGTTGGAATATGACGTATTCTCGGTGGCCGCAAGATTGAGGAGAATCCGGGCCGACTCTTCGAATGTGTCTGCAAACATGGCCATTCCTTCAAGCGCGCGTATTATCTCCAGCTTTCCTTCGACAAATTTATCTAGTTCTTCGCTGGATAGATTACTCACGTTTCTTCCAAGACATGCAAGCGCGGAAGGCCCATCAATTTTACTGAGAGTCAGAAAGAAACTTGCCCCCAGATATGTTTTTAGAACATCTTTATGATCAAGGATACCTCCGGGCTCTAACAGCTTGGACACTATCTTTTTTGCAACTTTTGATTCATTTGCATACTCAAACATTTCACAGTACCATTTTAGCATGTTATTAGATCTGTGTTGAATTATACAATCTATCACATCATCCATCATGTCCTCACCCAATTTTTCCCACCACTCTGTCCACAGATAGACATGCAGGATCTTGGGCGATATGTAGAGTGTCGTATTACCCTGTAGAATTTTCATATTTTTGAGCGTTTTCACAGTACGGACGAAGACGGCTCTTGGAATGTCTTTTTCATTTTTTTCAACCAGTGTCGATATTATCTTCTCCTCTGTCTTGTACTGGCCCACATGGCCGAATTTTCTGAACAGGCTTATCCATGTCAATATAGTGCGCCTA
>JALCBY010000065.1 GCA_028066055.1 Hyphomicrobiaceae bacterium | reverse complement strand
CGATCTTGGCCACGTCCTTGTGAGACTCGAGGGTGCCGTTCCGGAGATCAAAGGCCGCAGAGCCGGCCACGGTGTCCGAGTTGCCGTCCGCATCATCCGGGTCGGTGTATCTTACCATGATCGTGTCCCCCGATAGCAGGCAGCCGCCGCCCTGCCGGAACATGCCGTCGCCGGCAGGACACCCCTCCGGCGGGCCGTCATCGTACCTTATGGGTAGATCAACCTCGAATATCCCCGATGCGGGCGACGTCTCGCGGATGCTGGTCCCTTCAAGGCCGGCGGCGGACGCCGGCACCGACTTGTGGGCGCCGCGCAGGATCTCGACGGCAAGGGTGCCGGGGCCGACTGCCAGCGCGTCCGCGTTGGCGCTTGTATCAAAGTCCCTGTCGCTTATCTGTATGTAGATCGTGACCGCCCCGTCACTGGCGTGGGTGTCGGAACCCGTGCCCTCCAGCAGGTCATGGTACCTGAACTTTGCCGCGTCACCGGGGCCGCCGAACGGCACCGGGTACGTGGACCGGTCAAGCGAGACGGAGCCGCCATAGTCCGCAAGTGCCTGGGGCGCCCCGTATGCAAGGATTGACACCATGAATACTGCCAGCAGTACCGTGGGTGGCGCCATTTGCGGGCCGCCGACGCGGGATCTATAAATACCAAGATCGCGGGGATCCGGCGCGTTAATGCCATGCCGTCGTCGGCAGAAAGTGCGCACACGGGAAGGTGTCGAGCCTGTATGCCCTGGCCAGCTGGGCCGGGATCGCCGTCCCGAGGATGCCGTTCCTCCTCCGGACCCTGCGTATCGCGTCCATGTGGTGGAATGATACCGTGGATAAAAGGGGGCTCCCTCCGGATGAATCGGCGCGGCCGGCATACGCTACCATCATCCGTGATCGGCTATCCCGCCGGGCAATCAGACGTGCCTCATGTATATTCCGCCCAACTACGGCTAACGAGCCACATCTCCATTACCGTCTTTCAATCTAAGAAAAGTTCTGCGTTATGAGGGCGTGGTTTCTCCTGTCCACGTATATTCCAATGCCTATCTTCTTGTATGATTTCTGGAGTCAGAAGAGAGGGGGCGGGACACTTTCCAGCGCGAGGCTACGGATCCGTATCTCACTCCCAGTGTCCACGGGCCAGATGAGGATCCAGCGATCAACTGCCTACTCAATATACGGCTCCTGGCCGATGCACTTGATGGCCTCCCTTATCCTGTCCATCTCGACGAGCATGATCGCTTTATGATCCCGGTGTCGCCGATCTTTAGGACGCTCCTTGCAAAGCTTCTCAAAACATATCAGTGCCTTCTTGTATCTTCCAAGCCGCGCGAGCGCGTGGCCATTTTTGTCAAGCACCTCTGGGTTGTTCGGTACCACCTCTAGCACCTTCTCAAAGCACTCTACGGCCTCCTTCCTACGTTCAAGGCGGTCCAGCACATAACCCTTGCAGAAGAGCGTCTGATAGTCGCCTGGCTCCCTCTTCAGCACTTCCTCAAAGCAGGCTAGGGCATCCTCGTAGTGATTCATCTTGACAAGCAGGGAGCCCTTGTTGTGTAGCGCGTGCATATCATCCGGATCCAGCTCCATTACTCTCTTAAAGTAGTCCAGCGCAAGCTCAAAGTCTTTCCGGCCTCCACTCGCCACAAACAGACAGCCCTTGTCATAGAGGGAGAGTATGTCGTTAGGGTTCTTCTCAAGCTCCTTTTTACACAACGCTGCGGCTTCCCCGTCATCCATTCCCTCTGACAAGCGGCGCCCGTGGAAGAGGAGAGAGGGATCAGGCTCAGTGACAATCATCTTATAGAGGTCACCTCTCTTGGTTCCATCGTATTTTTCCAGGTATCCATGCGAGGCGTCCTTGCTCTCTTGAGCGTCGCTGTCTCCCGGATCGATTTTAAGAGCCCTGTCATAATATGAGATGGCCTTCCTGTGGTATCCCAGCTTTGCAAGCATGACGCCCTTGCCTACTAGAGCCTTGCCGATTAGAGCCTTGCGTAGTGGGGCCCTGCCGCCTTTGTCCTGCATGCCATCAAAATAGTCGAAAGCTTCTTCGTTCTGTCCTTGTTCCACTAGCAGCATGCCCTTCCGGTACAGAGCGTTGCAGTCATCCGGCTTCTTATCTAGCGCCCTGTCAAACCACCCTGTTGCCACCTTGAATTTTCTGGCCTCCGCCGCCAAGCAACCGTTCTTGAACAAGTCGTGATAGTCTGCCATCCCGGTATATTTTTCAATTTTATCGAGCTGTGCAAGCGGACTATTCTTATCTTTCTGCTTGGCAATACATAACAACTTAGGATCTCCTACTAATATACATAAATAGCGAGCCCTCGTAATGGCAACATTTAGCCTGTTAGGACTGTTTAAAAATGGTGTTGGTTTAGATTTACTAAAGCTCACAAGGACAATGTCAAATTCCTTACCTTGAAATGAGTCAACCGTACCATTGGTAATCTCCATTCCGCTATACCCATCTTCTTTGTCTAATCTCTTCTGTATTGCTTCATTTTGTTTTTTATAGAATGACAATATACCTATTTCCCATTTCTCATCCTCTCCTTTTTCAATTTCTAATTCATGAAAATGTTTAAGTTGAAGAAAAATTCGATCTATTTCATCCTTATTTATTTCTTCAGATAGATTATGTTCAACTTTTATCCAACATAACCTTTTCTCGAAAAGACCATAATAGAGCTCTCTCATCCTTTCAAAGTCTTCCATTGATTTTAGGGCTTTCCCTTCATAAAAGCAATCTTTTGCAAATTCTGCGATATCGGGATGCATTCTAAATTGATATTTCAAGAGGACGCGTCTGTGCTCCCTCAGTCCTTTTGGAATACTGTTTACAAATATGGAGTTATTAGAACCAACATCTGGCCTGCAGATGTTTCCATGCAACAAAAGTTCCATTACAGATGGAAAGGCTATACTCATTACATTGTGTGCCTCTTCTAACATTCGATCTTCATTTCCTGCAAGAGTTATCTGCTTAATTTGTTCCATGTATTCAGAATCTAGAGGATTATTTTTAGATACTATGGCTTGTTCATATGCAAGCTTGAGCCGATATCCTACACCCTGTATCCAACGTTTTTGAAGCTCTGGTATCTTTGTATAATTAATATTATGTTTGGTAATATTTTGATCTGTTTCTGGTACTGTTAAAATAATTCCATGCCGTTTTATTTTTATGGGTGCATTAGACATTCCATAAAACTTTACACCAACTTTTCTACATTGTTTCTTATATAGTTCTATTATTTCATCGTCATCACTTTCCACTTCTACAATCTGGGGACGTTTTTTTCCGTTTAAAGTATTTATGCATACCTCGGGGTGTTTATTTAACATTTTAATTTCGACCACCTTGCCCACATCCTCTGTGTTTGCATATGGTGAGAGTTGCATAATGTCCCCCACAATTATCCATTTATTGGCATGTATGGCAGGAACAACAAATTCCTGAAAAGTAGTCTTTGAGGCTTCATCAATGATCATAACATCAAAATGTTTTTCATATTTTTTTATATAATTTGCTATGCTCATTGTCGTCCCAAAGACCAAATTTATTTCACTTATTGTTTTATCTATTTGAGATTTTTCATCACTGGATGGATTTATCTTTTGATCTGAATCTAACTCTAGATCTGGATATAGATCGCGCCCAATACCATCAAGCGTGTATTCTAGTGCTTTTCCTGAAATTTTTGATCGACCCCTACCTGTTCTGAATATCTTGCCTTTTCGATTTAATGAATCCCCAACAAGCTTTTCCAATATGTTATTAACAGCTACATGGGTGGAACTGCAGATGAGTACACTTTTCTCCTCTTTTTCTAGCTGTGTAATTAGCTCACAGATGACGGTAGTTTTGCCGGATCCCGGTGGTCCCTCTAGTATGGCAAAGTCTGGTGTACTGAGAGCAATTTTGACAAACCTGCGCTGTTCTTTATATCCGTGCATATCTTCTCCTATATAATTCCATTTATCCATAGGTTGATCAGTAAATTTCCAGTTTAAATTTTCACTCTTTTCATTTATATTTATCATCTCATCCATTTCATATGTACGCTCCAACGCATTTTTTTGCATTTTAAGCTGGTCCATAATTCCTTTAGCCTCCTCTTTTAATTCTTTTTCATTTGATTCTTTATATTTTTCCATTAATTCTTTATAGTGTTTAATTAATTCATCAACATATTCTACATATAGATTTAGCCATTTGTTGTTATTGCTTATTTTCTCTTCATTTTCATATTCCTTCATAATACTTCCACTATTTATGGCAAGGCTGCTTTTTTGGATACTATGATCCGCGCCACCGTGTATTGGCATTATTCCACTGTCACCCGGAATATGGGATTTTTTGTCACTAGATCTGCGCTCATCCATATGTACTATAGGTGATTTCATTTTTGCACTTGGTGATCCTGTCTTTTTTATATTTGATTTGGGTTTATTTTGTTGCAGATCTAACGATACTGATTCCTTTGCAAATGCCATGGGATGTTTTTCTTTTGGTATGATATCAGGCTGTCTTTGTTTATCAAAATTTTTCGATTGTCTAGATATGATTGGAGCCCCCTGCCTTGACTCTTCTATTGAATTTGCCTGATGCCTTGTTAGTGTATTTTGCATTTGATCGTTATTTGTTTCTAGAGATCCTGATATATTTTTGTTAATTTTCTTTATAGTTACTTTTTGTTTTCGATTGCTTTTTAGTATTAATAATATGACAGCTATTATTAAAATACTCATAGCTGCTCCTATTGTGATCAATGTTATGAGAATTGTGTCAAAAGTGATTTGGATATAGTTAGTTTCTTCCATTGTGTTTACGTTTATATCATTAATACTTGCTGTGTTTACAATCTTAAACCCTCGTTCAATAAACTGATCTACAGACATCTGTTCAACGCACACCGGTCTGCCTCGTGGTGATTCTAGCAGTATTTTACTATCAGAACATTCAATGTCTGAAATTTTTTGTGCATTTCCCCAGATGCCGCTCTTGCATTCTGCCGCCCAGCCTCTGTTCCAAAAATCAGTCACGTCACACTTGTTTATATCTAGCGTAGCATGTTTATTTTTTATTAGTATTTCGTTAACGGATTGTCCTCGGCACCATACTTCTGCTATAAGCTTGCGCATTGAATCATCGCTTTGCATGAGATCTAGATCGTACGAGATCCGTTCTGCGGGCCTGCATGCCGATCTTAGAAAATTATGGGCCTCAGCACCGCCCTTTTGGTTTAATTCCGGTGTGATTACTAGGGCAAGATCAATATTGATTGGCCCGAATTCTCGCGTTTGTATCTTTAGCGTGTTGCCATCTATTATCTCAATCACGCCTCCGTCGCAGCCTGTTTCACATATCCAGGCCCCATCGGCCAGCCCCGGAGCATACACCAGAGACACAAGGGTGGCAACGCAGACAAGCGGGATTGCCCAGCATGCCTTGGAGTGCCTACGCATGTCATCGCCCGGCGGAGTCCCCGAGCGTGATTGTCGGGTCGAACCCCTGTGATCGGTAGCCCTCCTATTCACCAGACCCGGTACATGGCACCTGTATATGTGTCATCTAAAGTTCATTTATACGGCAACCCGGTCAGGGCTATGTAAAAACCCACAGATATCATTTATTCCAACATGAAGCGCGGGCGTCGGTGCTGCTTAGGATGGAGGCGGATGATATATATTATATCGGTGGCAGGACGAGGCCGTGATATTGGGGTCGGGTTTTCTGATGCCGCAAGAACAGAAGGAGGAATGGCCCCCGAAGGTCATAGAGCTTATGCAGGCGGATGGGGCCCGTCGGGTCGCCAGAAGTGTCGTCCCGTTTGCTAGCGCCGGCTATGCTCGTATGAAGCAATATGGAAGCCCGGTGTTTGACGGGAGGTGTCAAAATGAGCGTGTATAAATGCTCGTGTGGGAACTGGATCTCGATCGATACTTTCGATGAACCCGGAAGTTGTAGTATATGTGGCAAATGGGACGAATGGAGCAAAGAGCCCCTCACATGATAAGGTGCGCCATATCCTGCGAGGCTGGGCGCCGCGGGGACACCACAAGGTGCCTTGACGCGCTGGTCCGGCCGAGGCCGGACGACCCGACGTACCTTGTCCACAGGATGCTGCGCCAGTACAGGGACTGCCGCCCCGGGCACGCCATCCATGATTGTGACGCGGCGCTCGCCATCGAGCCGGGCCCCCCTGACTAGCTGGCCTTAAAGGGCTGGCCATCTGAGGCCCGGGTATGCGGGACATGGCGCTGGCGTGCTGCGACGAGGGCCTCTCGCTGCATCCGGATCATGAGGAGCTCTTGCGTGCTAGAGAGATGTTCGGATCCGACTCGCAACGCTGGGGGCGTGCGTAAGGGCCCGATCGACAACATGCCGGATCTGTGTGTGAGGCGGACGTCGGTACTGGATCCCGGGTGTATGTGGATGACTACATAATTTTTACCTGTATGGAACTTGCTGACATATGTCCGGCGTACACGTGGCCCTACGTGTTAACTGGCGTAGTCCCTGATCCTGTCCCGTACGCGGAGGGCATCCACGTTGTCCGGCTCGATCTTCAATATCTCTTTTACAATGTCGAGCGCCCTCTCTTTCTTCCCAAGCCCGTGCAGGGCCAGTGATCTTAGAAGAAATACCGGCAGGTAGGTGGGATCCAGGTATATTGCCGTCTCCGTCACCTCGAACGCCTCCTCGTATCTGCCCAGGTTGCACAGGGCGTGCCCCCTGTAGCTGAGCGTGCGGAGATCGCCGGACGCCTCGGCCAGTACCACCTCACAGCACTACAGGACCTCCCCGTTGGGACGGCCGCGGCGTGTCCGATATGGAATACGGGCGACTCTACCTTGCGATATGACTCTTCAAAATCAGAGTGGATCGCTCTCTGCTATCCCGAATTCATTTCACCTTATAAAGAGCGCGCAAGACGGGCGCAGG
>JALCBY010000147.1 GCA_028066055.1 Hyphomicrobiaceae bacterium | reverse complement strand
TATCGATCCCTTGGGGGCCTAGTTGTTCAGTGCGTACTCCCTGTTGTCGAACGCGGCAGTAAAGGCCGGGTCTATCTCTAGGGCCTTGTTCAGGTACTCGACCGCCTCTAAATGCCTGTTCAGCTCGATCAGGATACGGCCTGCCGCGTTGAAGGCATGCTTGTCATCGGGGTCTATCTCCACTATCCGATCAAGGTACTTCAGGGCATCCTCCCACTGGCCCTGGTCTACGTGAATGGAGACGATGTTCCATAACGCCTCCGTATAGTCTGGGTCTATCGTCAGCGACCGGTTTGCATATTTGAGGGCCTCATCATAGTCGCCCGTGTCCCTCAACACGAGCGCTTTGACGTTGGGGGGCCACGCATTATCGGGATCCGCCTCTATGGCCATGTCTACGTATACCAGCGCCTCGTCGTTCTTTCCTACATCGTACAGTGCCAATCCCTTGTTTGCAAGCAGTATGACGTTGCCGGGATAGGCCTCCAGCGCCCTGTCATAGTGAGGCAGTGACAGCTCGTACCACCCTATCCCGCTGAGCGTGATCGCCTTCATGTTGTGCACACGGGCGTCATCTGGTATCAGCGCAAGCGCCTTGTCTATGTATACCAGGGCCTTCTCGTACTCCTCCGTGAGCCTCAGCGCGTTTGTAATGCCTGTCAGCGCGTTCACATCGGCCGGATCCGCGTCCAGGACCAGATTATAGTCCGAGAGAGCCTCCTCGTACCTTTCGAGGTACACCAGCGCATTCGCCCTAGTGGTACGCACGTCCCGGTCGTCCGGATCTACCTCAAGGATGCGATCCGCCTCCTCGACGGCCTCCCCGTACCTGCCGAGGTTGACCAGCGTCATGGCCTTGCCGGCAAGCACGACGGCATCACCCGGGTTGTCCGCTAGTATGCGGTCATAGCTTGTGGCCGCCATCTTTAGGTATTTCTCTCCCTCGTCGTACCTGTCAAGCAGCGAGAGCACGTGCCCCTTGTTATAGAGGGCGAGGGGATCGTCCGGATCCGCCGCCAACGCGAGGTCCAAGTGTTCCAGGGCCTCTTGCTGTCTTCCCAGCTCCGAGAGCGCGACCGCTTTGTTGGTGAGCACGTACGAGTCGTCCGGGTCGATCTTCAGGGCAAGATCATAATGATTCAGAGCCTCCTCGAACCTGTACGCGCCTGCGAGGATGTATGCCTTTGCACTGTGCGTGGCAGCATCGTCCGGATCCGCCTCAAGGGCCCGGTCATAGTGTACTATCGCCTCCTCGTACATCTGCAAGGCCGCTAGAGATGACGCCATGCTCCTGAGTACCTCGACGTTGTCCGGATCTGCAGCAAGCACATGGCGGT
>JALCBY010000022.1:33563-57668 GCA_028066055.1 Hyphomicrobiaceae bacterium | reverse complement strand
GAGCAAGCGGCTGTTAACCGCTGGGTCGCTGGTTCGAGTCCGGCCCGGGGAGCCACCTACTTTCAGTGGGTTAGCTCAAGAATGTTGAGCTTTTGGATTTCCGCAAATCCAAAATAGGCATTACATAAGGCATTATCAGGAGTCAGTCTCCCAAACTCCCCAGAAGGCGGCTGCGCTCTCCCGATACGCATCAATTTGGTTATCCAGCTCGATCATCACGGTACCAGCACCAAATGATAGGTGCTCCCAAATGGCGCATGTGTCTCGGGTAACGCCAAACAATTCATCGCATCGGGGCCGCAAATCGCCCGTGGGGCGCGCCCAGTGTGCGAGCTCCTTGTCACGCATATTCTTCAGTGGCACCAGACGCGAATCATTATCAGCCGAATCGAACAGCTTGATGACTTTGGTCAAACGGTCGTGTCGGTCCGGTCTCGTTTCTTCGTCAATGTGTTCGCGAAGAAAGTTGACTGCTGCTCGAAGATGAAGATCGTCTGGATGACGGACGGTCGCATAAGCTCTAACCACCATCATCTGAAGCCGAAAGAACGCGCTGTCTCTCAGCAACAACGCAGCCCTGCCCGCGTTGCTATCATTTAGTGGACCAATAACTGAGTCGCGGTTCGACCTCTCGACGATCTCAATTGCAGCAAGACATGAGATTCCATCCGAGTAACCATCCCCAGCCACCTGCCGAAGGGTATTCCAATCTCGGACACCGCCGATTGCAACTGAAGATGTCATTTGGCACCTATTGGAAATGGGCACTAAAAAGAAACATCATCGCATCTCAGAGTTCTACCTTCGGCATTTTGCAACTATAGATCCGAAGGAAGAAATCTGGACCTATGATCTGGAAGCCGACACGGTTCGTCCTTCGACGGCAAACGCTACAGGCTATGAGAAGCACCTCTACAGTGTGGCGCTACCGGACGGCACACGTTGCACCGATATTGAAGATCAGATTGGCAATGTCGAGTCAGCAGCTGCCCCGGTTCACCTAAAGCTGATAAGCGGCGAGAAAATTACCGAACAAGAGAGGGCCGACTATGCGAGCTTTATCGCCCTGATGTTGGTTCGCACTGATGCCTTTCGCCAGCAATACGCGGAGGGAATGGTCGGTGGACTACAGATGCAGAACTTCATCGCAGCTAGCAACGATGATGCCTTCAATAGCCTAGTCGAGAAATACGAACGTGACACCGGCAAGAAGCTCTCAGCGAAGGACCGGCAACACTTGCGTGACGGCATGCGAAATCCGCAGGACTTTAGAATCGATGTTCGAAAGGATTTCACGCTGCCCGCACTAGCCATGCATGAAAAGTTCGTTCGGCTGTTTGACAGGATGGGCTAGGTGGTACTGCGCGTTGCGTCGCCGCGCTTTCTGATCACGAATGACAATCCGCTCGTGTATGGAGTGCCCAAACCATATCATCATCCGTTCTACGGTGGTGGACTGATGCACAAGAAGGTCGAGGTGACGCTCCCCCTCTCTTCTCGTGCGTGCTTACTGGCCACGTGGAATGAATACAAGGATATCCCTGTTGTCGATGCCGGACGGGAAGAGGTCAAAGAGCTAAACCGCTACCGCGCAATCTACGCCATGCGCTATTTGTACGCCCCGAAACGAGACACGGGAATTCATAGACTGGGAAAGAAATACGCACACATTAAGCCAAGCATGAAAATTAGCGGAGCTGGCCTAGATGAGTACTCTTCGGTACAGATGAAACGACGACTCAAGGAATAGAAAGCGAACTCCGTGGAGGAGCACTGACGCGATTCTCGGCCGTGCTAAGGACCAAGGCATCCAAGAAAAGCAACGCGGCTCAGTGGTCTTGTATATGAGCGAGATGGAGTCAACGAGTGGATGGCGTTAACCACCCTCGTTGCCACCTTTTGAAAGGAAGGCAAAGTACGGTCAACGCTCAGTCTACCGGAACAACCAGTCGAAGATATCGCCGCCTTGCTGACGCCGCCGCGGGCGCGGGCGTTGGCGAGGCCGGGGATAGGGTCGCCTGCCCTGCGAAAACCAATTGTCCGAAGACCAGAACTGGTCTCCCTGCCCGTAGCTGTCGACGGGCGCCTTGCGAAGCGTGACTTCGTTTGCAACGCCATCCGGATCGGTCACGACGACGGATGCGATTTTCCATTTCCAGTTCGACTTGCGCGTGCCCCAGGCGTGGGGCTCGACGGCGGCGACCTTGGCTTTCCACAAATCCACGATTGCGGTGTATTCGTAATCCCCTCCGCTCTGGTCGCGCAGCACACCGGCCCGGTAACGCAGCAACCCGATGCCACGCAGTGTGTGCTTCATCACCTTCCAGTCGATGATCTGGGGAACACCGGGCCCGTACATCTCGAGCCTGACGCGAACCTTCGGAAATCTCCGGTTGGTCGCGACATATCCGCCATCGCCGGTCTCGCTGACCACCCAGCCGCGCACGGGTTCGCCCAGCGGTTCGGGACGCGGCGGCGGTGGTATGGTAATACCGAGTTTCTTCAGGCGCGCGCGCGCCAACGTCTGACGAGGATCGGCCTCCAGTGCCGCCTGATAGTCCTTGACCGCGTCGTCGACCCGCTCGAGCTTCTGGTAGACCTGAGCGCGCACCACAAGCGCGCGCGCATGTTTCGGGTTCAGCGACACCGCCTTTTCGGCATCCGCAAGCCCTTCCTCGGGCGCCCCGAGCAGAAGATGGACGGCCGCCCGTTCAGCAAGAGCCTTGACGTTTTCCGGATCGATATCGAGAGCAGTCGACAGGTCGTCGCGCGCCTTTGCGAGCTGCTTGACCCTGAGATACGCGGTCCCCCTTTCGGTGTAGGCTTGTGAGTCTTCCGGATTGAGGCTGATGGCCTTTGACAAGTCCTTGACCGCCGAATTGTAGCGGCGCGTGCGCGAATAGGCGCTGCCGCGCGCGAAATACAAGTCCGCCTGATCGGGTCTCTGCGCGATCAGTTCGGTGTAGTCCCGCACTGCAGCGGAGTCGCGGCCGAGCTTCATATAGGCCGCACCGCGATTGTGCCGTGCGCCTGAATATTTGGCATTGAGGGCAAGAGCGCGCGAAAAGTCCCGAACGCCGGCGAACGGCCGCCCCAGATTCGCATGCGCCTTTCCGCGGCCGTTGTAGGGAACCGCGTTGGTCGGCATGAGCTGGACGGCCTTGCGGAAATCCTTCAGCGCCTCTTCGGTTTTCTCAAGCGCCATGTAGGCATTGCCGCGATTGTTGAAAGCCGCACCATAGCTCGGCGCGAGCTCGATCGCGCGCGTGAAATCAAACACTGCCTGTTCCGCCTCGCCCAGCTCAA
Source organism: Hyphomicrobiaceae bacterium (assembly GCA_028066055.1). Lineage (GTDB taxonomy): Bacteria > Pseudomonadota > Alphaproteobacteria > Rhizobiales > Methyloligellaceae > UBA2767. Next base: position 54,362 of record JALCBY010000022.1, on the reverse strand, counting down.
GCAGGGCGTTGCCGCGATTGTTGTAAACGATGGCGTAATCGGGAAAGAGCTCGACCGACTTGTTGAAGTCGGCGATTGCCTCCTTCGGTTGCTTCAGACGCCACTTCGCAACACCGCGATCATTGAGGATGTTGGCGCGGCGTACATCAGCCAGCTGATCGCTTTTCAGCGCCTCGTCAAACGACGTGATCGCCGCTTCATACTTGCCCCGCAGCAGGTTTGCGGCTCCCTCCCGGGCGCGAAGCACGGAATCCTCCGTCGCCGCATGCACAGCGGGTGCGGCTGCCATGAACAGGCCTATTATAGCGAATGCGACGCTTCTCATTGCGGAGCCTTCTCTCAAATCACCCGGAGACTAACCGAACTCGCATACCTGACGAGCAATTCTTTGTCATTCACTGGCAGAGTCGTCAACAATCGGTCATAGTCGCGACCATGAATAGCCATTGAGGCTAACACGGGGCAGACGAACGGTGTCAGTTCGTCTGCCTCCTGTTTTGAAAGGACAGGATTTGGGTCCGGGTTTCCGAAGGTTTGTGCATCTGCCGGTCCTGCTACTGGCCGTTCTCGCCATTCTCGTGATGCCGGGCCGCGCCAATGAGCCGCGTCCCACGCTTGATCAAATGATCGGTCAGATGCTGCTGGTCGGCTTCAACGGATCGTCCCCGACCGGCGCCACGGCGAAGCGAATCGCCGGTCTGATTGCCAGGGGGCAGATCGGCGGCGTGATCCTGTTTGACCGCAACATCCGTTCGCCACGCCAAGTGCGTGCCCTGACAGCCAAATTCCGGAAGGCCGGCCATCCCCTCGTCCCGATCATTTCGGTCGACCAGGAAGGCGGCAGGGTGCAGCGCCTGTCGGCGAAAAACGGCTTCGCGTCTTACCCCACGGCGCGGACGATCGCCCGGAAATACAGTCCCGAAAAAGCACGAACCATCTACAGGAAGATGGCCAACGAGCTTGCCCGCGCGGGCTTCAACATGAACTACGGCCCCGTCGTGGATCTCAATCTCAATAGCAGAAATCCGATCATCGGCCGTCTTGGCCGAAGTTACGGAGCGGACCCCGCCCGCGTGGTGGAATATGCGCGCGCCTTCATTTACGCGCATCGCGAAGCCAACGTCCTCACCTCCGTAAAGCATTTTCCCGGCCACGGCAGCAGCACCACGGACAGTCACAAGCAATTCGTGGACATCTCGAAGACGTGGAGGGATGTCGAGATTGCGCCTTACCAGATTCTCGCGCGCGAGGGCTCCATAGACTCCGTCATGGTCGGGCACCTCTACCATCCGGCCATTTCCGGAAAGAAGAGGATGCCCGCCACGTTGACCGCAAATGCGGTCGATGGATGGCTTCGCGAGCGGATCGGCTTCCAGGGCGTGGTGATCACCGATGATCTGGAGATGGCTGCCATACGGCGTCACAACAAGCTCAAGGCGACCCTGATCAAGGCCGTTCAAAGCGGCAATGACATATTGCTGTTCGGCGCATCCGGTTCCGATCCGAAATTTGTGCCGAGGGCGATCAAGATCCTGCGCGATGCGGTCAATGACGGAACCATACCGATCCAGCGCATTGCCCGCTCCTACAACCGCATCAAGCGCATGAAAGAGGGTCTCGCGGCGCGCTCCGCGTCTTCCGGCGTTAGTCTGGGTGTCACGCAGTAGCGCTGTCGTGTCCGCAAAGTCCGCGAAACACGTCAGGCAGCATCTCGGGCAGATCCTCGGCAATCAATCCAGGCCCGAACCGGTCCGCCGCCTCTCCATGCAACCACACCGCCGCACAAGCCGCCTGCCATGCCGGCATGTCCTGTGCGAGCAATCCCGCCGCCATTCCCGCCAGCACGTCTCCCGAGCCCGCCGTCGCCGTCCAGGGCGGCGCGTTTGCGTTGATTGCCGCGCGACCGCCAGGATCGGCGATCACCGTGTCCGGTCCCTTCAGCACGACGACCGCGCCGCTGCATTCCGCCGCCGCCCGGGCGCGCTCCAGCTTCGAGCCTGTCGACGCGGACTTACCGAACAGCCGGGCGAATTCCCCTTCATGGGGTGTGATGACAACCGGTGCCGACCGGTTCGAGATTGCCTCAAACAGAGCCTCCGGCTCCTTTTCAAACGAGGTCAGGGCGTCGGCATCGAAAACGCAGGCGGCAGCGCTCTTGAGCGCCGCAAGCGTGAGATCGCGCGTCGCCTTGCCGACACCTGCACCGGGACCGATCAGAAGTGCGTTCTTGCGTTTGTCCTTCAGGACCGCGCCGAGGCCCTTCGCACCGTTGAAAGATTCGACCATGACCGCGGTCGAATGCGAGGCGTTCACCGCCGTTGCCGCCTTGCTGCCGACGAGGGAGACCAGGCCCGCTCCCGCCCGCAGCGCGCCGCGCGCGCCGAGCCGCGCGGCGCCTGTTGCCTCCGCACCACCTGAAACGACGACCGCGTGGCCGCGCGAATACTTGTGGCCTTCGGTTCGTGGCCACGGGAACGCATCGCTCCACAAGTCGGGCATGTTGGCGAAGATCCGGGGCTGTATGATCTCGAGAACATCCGCTTCGATACCGATGTCCGCGATGTGTGTATCACCGCAATGGACACGGCCCGGCAGCAGCAGATGGCCGGGCTTGCGCCGGAAAAACGTGACGGTGGACGTCGCTTGCACGGCAACGCCCCTCACCTCTCCGGTCGTTCCGTCAATGCCACTTGGAACATCGACGGCGACGACCACAGAACCGCTCTCGTTGATGGCCTTTATGGTTGCGGCCGGAACACCTTGAACGTCCCGCGCCAGTCCCGCTCCGAAGATCGCATCGACGACCACTTCGGCATCGCCGGGAAGGTCCGGGTCGAGCGGTTCGACCGGACCGTCCCATTGTCCGGCCATATGCGCCGCGTCACCTTTCAGCGCCGCGACATCGCCGAGCAGCGCCAGCCGGATAGTGTGGCCCCGTGACTTGAGGAGACGCGCCGCGACGAAGCCGTCACCGCCATTGTTGCCGGGACCGCACAACACCTCGACCGTGTCCGCTTCGGGTGCGAGCCGGACGACCTCGTCAGCCACCGCCCGCCCCGCATTCTCCATCAGAACACGGCCCGGGGTTCCGCCATCGATCGTCAGGCTGTCGGCTCGGCCCATCTCCTGGGTGGTCAGAAGCTCAACGTCATCCACAGCGCTGCCCGACAAGCCGTTCATTCATATTGCGAAAGCTCGATGAGATTCCCGTCCGGATCCCGGCAGTAAATCGACATCAGTTTTCCCGACGCACCCGTGCGGGTAACCGGCCCCTCGATGATCTCGACACCCTCCGCATCGAGCCGCAGCTTTGCCGCTTCCAGATTTTCAACGATGAAGCAAAGATCGCCCGAGCCCGGGGTCGGATGAACGGCCCTTGGCTCGAACTCATTTCCCGCCTCATGCAGGTTGATTTTTTGCGTTCCGAATTTGAGGGCCGTGCGTTCGCCGGCGAAGAGATCGCGCTGCATCCCAAGGGCTTTCACATAGAACTCACAGGTCGCTTCGATATCCGCAACCGTGAGGACCAGATGATCGAGACCGGTTACGCTCATCTGACGCTTCCTGCGAACAGGCTTGCCCGCCTGGATGCACATTTTTTAATCACGCCGCACAAGAAAGCATCAGGACTGATGTGAACGTCCATATCGCTCCGCGCTTCTTCTTCGTAACACACAGAAATCATTGTTCTTTTTTTCACAGCCTCAGTTGGCACGCTGCCTGCTAGGGCGAGTTAGCTCTTCAACACAAACGCGGCATCACGCGTATCCGGCTACAGGACAATCAATGAAAAAGATCGAGGCGATTATCAAGCCATTCAAGTTGGATGAGGTCAAGGAAGCGCTGCAGGAGATCGGACTGCAGGGCATCACGGTCACCGAGGCCAAGGGATTCGGCCGCCAGAAAGGACAGACGGAGCTCTATCGCGGCGCAGAATATGTCGTCGACTTTCTCCCCAAGGTGAAAGTCGAGGTCGTTCTTGACGACGCCATGGTCGAGAAGGCCGTGGAAACCATTCTCAACTCCGCGAAAACGGGACGCATTGGCGATGGAAAGATTTTCGTCTCCTCGGTCGAGGAGGCGATACGCATTCGCACCGGCGAATCCGGATCGGAAGCGATTTAGCGCACGCGTCTGAGCCTGATCGGGCGCATGCAGGTTTGAGTGGAACTCTAGGAAATCACTGTCGGGGCGGGAGCTCCGGAACAACAGGGGAGTAAAATGGCAGACGCAAGTAAGGTTCTCAAACAAATCAAGGATGACGACGTCAAGTTCGTCGACCTGAGGTTCAGCGATCCGCGCGGAAAGCTGCAGCATCTCACCATGGATGTGACGGCGATGGATGAAGAAGCCTTCGCTGACGGCATCATGTTCGATGGGTCGTCGATTGCCGGCTGGAAGGATATCTCCCAGTCCGACATGGCTCTGATGCCGGATCCCGATACCGCGTCCCTCGATCCGTTCTTTGCGCAGACGACGCTGGCGATCTTCTGCGACGTGATTGAACCCACCACCGGCGAGCTCTACGAGCGCGACCCGCGCGGAACGGCGAAGAAGGCCGAAGCCTATCTGCAGCAGACGGGCATTGGCGACACGACCTATTTCGGACCGGAAGCGGAGTTCTTCATCTTCGATGACGTCCGGTTTGCGTCCGATCCATACAATTGCGGCTTCAAACTCGATTCCACCGAACTGCCAACCAACATGGACACCGCGTATGAAATGGGTAACCTGGGCCACCGCCCGCGCACCAAGGGCGGTTACTTCCCGGTTCCCCCCATCGACTCGTGCCAGGACATCCGTTCGGAAATGCTGTCGGTTATGACCGAGATGGGTGTCACGGTCGAAAAGCACCACCACGAGGTGGGCGCGGCGCAGCACGAACTCGGCATCAAATACGACACGCTGGTGACCATCGCCGACCAGCTTCAGATCTACAAATATGTCGTGCACAACGTCGCCCAAGCTTACGGAAAGACGGCGACCTTCATGCCCAAACCCGTCTTCGGCGACAATGGCACGGGCATGCACTGCCATCAGTCGATCTTCAAGGGCGGCGATGCGGTGTTCGCAGGCAACAAGTATGCCGACCTGTCGGAAACCTGCCTGCATTACATCGGCGGAATCCTGAAGCATGCGAAGACGCTCAACGCGTTCACCAACCCGTCGACGAACTCCTACAAGCGACTTGTTCCCGGCTACGAAGCGCCGGTCCTCCTCGCCTACTCGGCGCGCAACCGGTCAGCTTCGTGCCGTATCCCGCATGTGGCAAATCCGAAAGGCAAACGCGTCGAGGTTCGCTTCCCCGACCCGACCGCCAACCCGTATCTGGCCTTTGCCGCAATGCTCATGGCGGGCCTGGACGGTATCGAGAACAAGATCGATCCGGGCGACCCGATGGACAAGAACCTGTACGACCTGCCCCCGGAGGAGCTGGAAGGCATTCCGACCGTGTGCAGTTCGCTGCGCGAAGCCTGCGACAACCTCGACGGGGACCGCGACTTCCTCAAAAAGGGCGGCGTGTTCTCGGACGACCAGATCGACGGGTATCTCGAACTGAAGATGGAGGAGGTCGAGGCATTCGAAATGATGCCGCACCCGATCGAGTTCGACATGTATTACAGCGTCTGACGACGCTTGGTCAGAAACAGGAAATGGGGCGGCCGTATTACGGACCGCCCCATTTTTTCGCCCCGCCGATCCCGGATCCGGCAGATCAGCACCTCTCGGCACTTCCCCTCGATCTGCCCGCTTCGCGAGCGGTGATCCGGTGTGAGGCTCCCCCCGAAGAACAAACTTTTTGCGGCCCGGATCCTCAGACGATGATGAACACCGCGCCAAGCAGGCAGATCATGGCCACCACGGTATAATTGTTTCGCCTTCTGCGGTCCCTCCACTCACGCACAAGCTGCGGAAAACCGGAAAAGACGAACCTCATCATGGATGCGAAACCGAACACGGCGACGGCGGCCAGCACAAAGTACGGCAAGTCGCCCGGGTTCTGCAGCGCATAGCCGCTCGTCGACGCAAGCATCTGCCCCGTAACGGTGCTTGCGCTAAGAAACATGAAGATGGATGCGGCGCCTATTCCCAGCAGACACGCATACCTAAACAGGATACCCATTTCCCAACCCTTTTCCCGTTTATCAGGAATGAAAGTAGCAGCGGGTCGTAAAAGAAGGCGTAACCGGTAGGGTTATCAAACCCTGAATCGCAAGGGTGCAATCCAGATCACAATGAGACACCCCGGAATATCTTCCCCTTCACTGGGTCGGACAATGCGTCTGCCGCGGTGCAAACTTCAATTCTTGGCCGAATGCGTCAAATTGTGATTTGACGCGCAGGCCGTTCCTGAGCGACCATCGCAGGTGCAATCTGACAAGGAGGTTTAAGAAAATGACACCTCCGGGCCATAGGAGGCCGTCCCGCGTATAGGTTGCGCGGGTTGCCCCCGAGCAAGCCGGACGGACCTTTCTGGGACGGCAGCACAAAATCAAAATTTAATAGCATCTCGAAAAGTGCGAGTGCAGGAATGTGTCGTGTCGCACGGCTAATGTGCTGTGCCGATAGTGAGGGTTCCTCTCTCCTGCCCAGCACTTGATAAGCCCGGTGTTCCGGGCGGGGCGTGACAAGAGGCAGGTCGCAAGGCCGGTGAGGCGTCGGAGTTTCGGATATCCGAACGTCTTCACACCGAGAACCTTCCCTGCAAGACGCACAAAGAGCCCCAGACCAAATGACCAACAGAAGCTCCGCCGGGAGGCAAACTTCCGGCGGGGTTTTTGCAATTAGCCGACGCGTTGAATTCTTTTGGCTCAGGCCTCGTCGCAGGCGTTGCGGGCTTGCAGCAGACTGCCCAGATGCAGTGTCGCAATAATCAGCGCGAATACCATCACATGCCCGAAGGTCTCAAGCGTTTCCTCAACATAGTTGTGCCAAACCGTGTAACCGGGCAAAAACGAGAGATAATGCCGATCGAGCAGCTTGGTGATGAAAAAGGTCCAGAAGGCGCAAGTCAAAAGGCCGGCAATCCCCCGATCGCCAAAAAATTCGCGAATCTGTTTCCACTTGAGCGTGGCCCAGACTGCCAGGACGACAATCGCGACATAAAAACCTGCGTTCGTTCCCTTGAAATGCAATTCTCGGGCGAAGAGTGCAAGAGCAAAGCAGGCCAGCATCAGCGTAAAGAGCTTTCGCAACCGGTAATGCGCTACAAGCGAAAGCCCCGCGGCCAGGCCGATTACAACGGGCGCGATAATCTCCTGGACCGGCTTTTCAAACACCCGGCTCAGCGGTGTATGGATGAGAACTATGACAATAAGAGCCACACCGATTGGCGCGAGCCAGACCCATATGGGCAACCGCGCCAGACCGGTCCCCGCCGAAACGAAAACCTCAAACGCCGTGCCTTTGGAATTGTCTCGTCTTGAAGGAACGTCCGCCACCGATCCCCCGCTCAATCGGCATCATGCGATCATCGAAAGCTGTCATATTTCTGTAAAATACAATTCACGCATTTCGTTGGAAAATAAGTACGGCTGATGCAAACGATCGCGCGAACCTCTGGATCGGCCAACCGACCCTCCGCCATCCCTGCCGCTCGCGCACGGGACAAACGCGGCATCGCGAGGCGATGAACTGATCCGCGGTCATCTCACCCGGTGGCAAGATTACTGGGTGAAACGTCCAAAGAACCGGTATAAGGAAGCCTGATCGGCCACGCGAATCTGCGAGAATCCTCCATTCCATGAACCCATCCATCATCGTTGCATTGGTGCTTGTTGCGACCGCCGGCGTCGCCCTTGAAATCGGCTTCTCAAGCGCTATTGCGGAAATCCTCGCGGGCATCGCGCTCGGCTTCTTTTTCGAGGATATCGACTCTCTCGAGTGGGTCCGGTTCCTGGGGAATCTCGGTCTTCTGGGACTGATGTTTCTTGCCGGGTTTGAGGTCGACATCAATCGCCTGCGCAAGACATGGCGGGCGAGCACGGGCATCGGCATTGCCTCCTTAAGCGTTCCGATGTCCGGTATCTTTCTGGTTTGCCACTTCGTTTTCGGTCTGCCCGCGCAGGCCGCAACATTGATGGCGATCGGCATGTCGACGACATCGCTCGCGCTCGTGTATCACGCCCTGAAAGAGCGCGGAGACCTGCGTGAGGACTTCGGTCAGACGGTCCTTGGCGCTGCAACCGTGGTCGACGTCCTGAGCATGTTTGCGCTCGCGCTGTTGCTCGGCGAGGTCGGGTCCGGCACCCTGATTGTCCTGCTGGTCCTGATCCCGACCATCTTCGGTCTGCCGCGCATCGGTGCGTGGATTTTCCGGCGATACAAGGGGTCCATCGTCGAGTTGGAGCTGCGCTTCCTCATGGTGCTGCTCATCGCGATGGGTTTCATGACGGAACAGGTCGGGGGGATACATCCTGCCGTCATCGCCTTTGCGATCGGCCTCATCATGGCTGAGGTTGTCGAGAAACACGGCGAAGTCGAAGAGAAATTGCGCGCCATCGTCTTCGGCCTTCTGGCACCGGTGTTTTTTCTTCACGCAGGTATGAGAGTTGACCTGACGCTGATGACCAGCGACCTGCTGCTGCAATTCGCGACCCTGCTTGTTCTGGCGGTCGGTCTGAAATTCACCGGAACCGCACTCGCGGCGCGTTGGCTCATCGGCCACTCCGCGGTCTATATGGGCATGCTCTTCAATTACCGTCTGGCCTTCGGAATCGCGACGGCAACCGTCGGACTGCGATCCGGCATCATTACCGAGGCGCAGTATTCGATCATCCTGCTTGTCATCGTCTGCAGCGCGTTCCTGCCGGCCCTGTTTCTGCACGACAAGCCCAACGAACTGGACGATCCCGAGGCATAACGCGAACGAATATTTCTTTCGGGACAAGGCCTGCATGGCGCTTTTTCCGACCGCGCCCATTCACACCTCAGTTCTTGAAAAACGCGCAATCGCATGGCACCAACGCAGGTGAACCGGGCACAAGAGATTCGCAGGCCAACCACGGAGCGACCGGCAAAACATGGCAGCATCGCGCGACCTGTTCGCAAAACTGGAAGATGAACTTGATGCAAAGCCCATAGCGCCGAAAAAGGGCGCGCGCGGCAAGGCGAAGGCAAAAGGCAAAGCCGCGAAGGGTGACGGGTCCTATACCGCTGCCGACATCGAGGTTCTCGAAGGCCTCGAGCCCGTTCGCCGCCGCCCCGCCATGTATATCGGCGGCACGGACGAGAAAGCGCTGCATCACCTGTTTGCCGAGGTCATCGACAACGCCATGGATGAGGCCGTTGCCGGACACGCGAACTGGATCGATGTCAATCTCGACAAGGACGGGTGGCTCACCGTGACCGACAACGGCCGCGGCATTCCTGTCGACCCCCACCCGAAATACACCGACAAGTCAGCCCTTGAAGTCATCATGACAACGCTGCACGCGGGCGGAAAATTCGATTCCAAAGTGTATGACACCTCGGGCGGGCTGCACGGCGTCGGCATTTCCGTCGTGAATGCACTCTCCAAATGCCTGGAGGTGGAAGTCGCCCGGTCGCGCGAACTGTTCCGCCAGACCTACAAGCGTGGGATACCCGACGGGCCGCTGGAAAACCTTGGCGAGATCAAGAACCGGCGCGGAACCAGGGTGCGCTTTCTTCCAGACGGGGAAATCTTCGGTGACAAAGCCGCGTTCAAACCGGCCCGCCTGTTCCGCATGGCGCGCTCGAAAGCCTATCTGTTCGGTGGCGTGGAGATACGGTGGTCGTGCGATCCCGCCCTGCTCGACGCCAAGGACGAGACGCCTCCCGAAGCCGTCTTTCATTTTCCGGGCGGCTTGAAGGATTTTCTCGAAAGCCGCATCGAGGGACAGACAACCGTTACGAACGAAACCTTCTCGGGCAAGATCGAGAAGAAGGGCGGCCATGGGACCGTCGAATGGGCCATAAGCTGGATCGGCAGTGCGGACGGTTTCCTCAACTCCTATTGCAACACGGTCCCGACGCCGGAAGGTGGGACCCACGAAGCCGGTTTGCGCTCGGCATTGACCAAGGGCCTGCGCAACTACGGTGACCTCGCAGGCAACAAACGCATAAGCCAGATTACCGCCGACGATGTGCTCGGCACATCCGCGGGTATGCTGTCGGTCTTCATTCGCGAGCCCGAGTTTCAGGGCCAGACCAAGGACAAGCTGGCGACAACCGAGGCGTCCCGCATCGTCGAGACAGCGGTGCGCGATGCATTCGAGCACTGGCTCACGGCAAGCCCCAACCAGGCAAACAAGCTGGTGGACTGGGTGGTCGAACGAGCGGAGGAACGCATCCGCCGACGCCGCGAACGCGAGGTCAATCGCAAGACGGCTGTCCGCAAGCTCCGATTGCCCGGCAAGCTCGCCGACTGCTCACAAAGCGCAGCGGACGGTTCGGAGATTTTCATTGTCGAGGGTGACTCTGCCGGCGGGTCCGCCAAGCAGGCGCGCGACCGCGCAACCCAGGCCGTCTTGCCCCTGCGCGGCAAGATTCTCAATGTCGAAAGCGCAACGTCCGCCAAGAAAGCCGACAATCAGCTCCTCAACGACCTGACCCTGGCGCTCGGATGCGGGACAGGCGCAACATATCGCGACGAAGACTTGCGCTATGAGCGGGTCATCGTCATGACCGATGCCGACGTGGATGGCGCGCATATCGCGTCTCTGCTCCTCACATTCTTTCACCGCGAAATGCCCGAACTCATCGCCAACGGCCATCTTTACCTCGCCGTGCCACCGCTTTACCGATTGGCACAAGGAGCGAAGACGTTTTACGCGCGCGACGACGCACACAAGGATGAATTGCTCGAGGCGGAGTTCACCGGGCGCGGAAAGGTGGAAGTCAGCCGTTTCAAGGGCCTGGGCGAAATGCTTCCCAGGCAGCTCAAGGAAACGACCATGGATCCGGCACGCCGCATGCTGCTGCGCGTCGAGATTGCCGAGGATGACCGTGCGGGAACTTCAAAAGCCGTGAAGCAACTGATGGGGAACAAGGCGGAGGCGCGCTTCCGTTTCATCCAGGACAACGCGGAGTTCGCCGAGGAACTCGACATCTGATTGCATTGCGCTTGACGCACGTCATGGCGCACGCCTGAAATCCCTGCCATCGATTGCCGCAAGACCCGTCGACCGGAGGCGGACAAATGTGGCTGCGGCTCATTCTTCCATTCATTCTTTCATTCGTTGCTATCGGTTGCGCCCTGCACGGCGCTGCCCTCGCTCAGATCATCGACCCGCACACCGTTTACGAGACCCGCTGCGCACGATGCCACGCGGAGCACAGCGGCGACTTTTCCCGCAAGTCAATGATCGCGCAGCCCGACGGCTTGCTCGTCGGACGCCAGACCGGAACCCCGATGACCGAATTCCTTGCCTCTCACCGCGGCGCCCCGACCCAGGCTGAAATCGCTGCGTTGATTGACATGTTCGCACGTCAACTCAGGACCGGCGGCCTCTACAAGCGAAAATGCAGCATTTGCCATGTGCGCGCTAAACGGCTCGCACGCGTGCGTCTGGACATACGGGACGGACGGCTGGTTGATCGCGTCACCGGTCGCGACATTACCGCCTTCCTGAAAGAACACGGACAGCTTGATCCGGGCGAAGTCCGCTTGATCGACGCAATGCTGCGCTGGCAATTGAAGACCGCCGGTCGCTAGGCGATCACCCCCGCCTTGCCGAGGAAGGACCGAATGGCATCGTTGACCGCTTGCGGCCGTTCGATTGTCGAAAGATGCCCACACCCTTCGATCACGTCCAGTTCCGCCGCCGGAATCCTTTCCGCAATTTCCTGCGCCAGCTCGGGCGGCGTGAGCGTATCCTCGCTCCCCACGATCACCAGCGTGGGCACGCCAATCTCGGACAGCAATTCGCGCGAATCGCGGCGGCTCATGATCGCCGTCTGTTGCCTCAAATAGGTCTCCACACCCGTTGCGCGCGCCATCTCCCGGACCGTCGATGTGAGGTCTTCGCGTTCGAGATGTCTTTCGCTCATGAATGCCGGCAGATGTGCGTCGGCGACCGCATCGATACCTTCGGTTCCGGCCAGCGCGATCATGGCCTGGCGGCCTTCCGTTTTCTCCGGTGTATCGTGGCGGGCGCTTGTATTCATCAGGATGAGGGCCCGCACGCGCTCCGGCGCCTGGCGCATGATTTCAAAACCGACATATCCACCCATCGACAACCCGGCGCAAACAAACCTGTCCGGTGCGTGGTCCAGAATGCGCTTTGCAATATCGGAAAGCGCTTCGTCCTGGCCGTGTTCACCGATCGCGATATTGAGCACATCTCGCAGTGCATCCGTCTGCGGGGCAAACAGGGCCTCGGTACACAACAACCCGGGTATGAAGACAGCGTCGACCACTTTTTCACCTGTCGCCAACCGCGCGTCCTACAACCAGCGCGGTACTTTCTTCTTGTATGCGAGATAGGTTTCGCCGAACTCCTGCGCGAGGAGCGCCTCCTCTCGCTCGACCACGCCCTTCTGCAGAACCGTCAGAACCACGGGCAGAAGCAACAGAGCCCAGCCCGTCGTCAAGGCGATCGACAGGCCCACATAGAAAATGATGAGCGCGATGTAGATGGGGTTGCGCGACAGCGCGTAGAGGCCGTTCGTCACGAGGGCATCGGTCGGCTCGTGAACGGGTACCGATGTCCCTGCCTCGGTAAACTGCGAAACGGCCTTCGCAGCGATCCCGACACCGATGACGGCCAGTCCAAGACCGATCCAGATCGGACGTGCGGTACCTTGAGCGAGGCCCGGCCCGATCGGCATGAACATCTCCAGCAGACAGCCGACTGTAAACGCCCCGAGGAACAGGGTCGGCGGCCGAACCAATGCGTCGACCTGGCGATTGTTTGCGGGGTCGGGGTTTCTCATGACGGTCAACTTGGTACCGGTTTTATAGAACATGGCGACGTGCATTCGGACAACAAAATGACCTGTGTTTTTGGTAATTTGACAAAACGTCCGTGCCGCCTATGCTCCGCCACAATTAAACAGTCGCAGACATGCCGATTCGGGAAGATATTTCATGATCCCTGAACCCAGCGAACCAAGATCTGGCTGCGACGGCAAGAACGGCATCACTGTATGACATTCGACACTCTCGGCCTTAGCGACAAGGTTTTATCTGCGGTTAGGCGCGCGGGGTACGAGACCCCAACCCCCATTCAAAGCCAGGCCATTCCCGTCGCCCTCAAGGGCCGCGATGTCCTTGGAATCGCGCAAACGGGCACGGGCAAGACGGCGTCTTTCGTTTTGCCCATGTTGACCCGGCTGGAGCGAGGACGCGCACGCGCGCGAATGCCGCGCTCGCTCATTCTGGAGCCGACCCGGGAATTGGCGGCACAGGTTGTCAACGAGTTTGAAACGTTGGGGGCGGAACACAAGCTGACAGTGGCATTGCTTATTGGCGGCGTATCCTTCGACGAGCAGGATCGCAAACTTGACCGCGGCGCGGATGTTCTGATCGCGACGCCCGGCCGGCTGCTCGATCATTTCGAGCGGGGCAAACTGCTTCTCACCGGTGTCGAGATATTCGTCATCGATGAAGCCGACCGGATGCTGGATATGGGTTTCATTCCCGATATCGAGCGCATCTCCAGCCTGATACCGCCGCGTCGGCAAACACTGTTCTTCTCCGCAACCATGCCGCCGGAGATTACCCGTCTGGCCAACAAGTTTTTGCGGGATCCGGAGCGGATCGAAGTGGCGCCTCCCAATACGACTGTCGACTCGATCGAGCAGGTCCTGTGTTACGTCCCGAAAAACCCGAAGGATAAACGCGCCGCTCTGCGAAAAATCATGTCTGAGCAGCCGGTACAAAATGCGATCGTGTTCTGCAACCGGAAACGCGATGTCGCCATTCTGCAACGATCGCTGAAGAAGCACGGCTTCAACGCGGAGGCGATCCACGGCGATCTCAGCCAGCATCAGCGCATGGCGACTCTGGATGCGTTCCGCAACGGGGAAATCACCTTTCTGGCAGCAAGCGACGTCGCCGCGCGCGGATTGGATATTCCGGAGGTGAGCCACATCTTCAACTACGATGTTCCGGTCCAGCCCGAAGACTATGTCCACCGGATTGGTCGGACGGGCCGCGCCGGCCGAAAGGGTTACGCCGCAACGCTCGTCACATCCGAGGATATGCGCGCCATTTCCGCCATACAGAAGCTCGTGCGCAAGGAGATCGACTGGCTCGGCGACCCACCCTCTTCACAAAATCGTGAAGACAATGCCCGCAGAGGCCGCAAACGCGGTCGGGACAAGGCAAGAGACAGCGGCGATGCCAAACGGAAGAAGCGTTCTGCGCCGGCTCGCCCGAAGAAGCGGACATCCGACGAAAAGCCGGCAAAAAAGGATGTTTCTGGCAAGCGAACATCATCGGCGAAGGAAGCGCCGCGAAAGAATGCACCGGTCGTGGGGCTCGGAGACCACGTGCCGGACTTCCTCAAGCGTCCCGCCCGCCCCTGACCCCGGGTTTCGCGTTTTTTACAACCTGTTAACACCCCTACTTCAATGTCCTTGGAAGTCGGCAAGCCGTTTCGGCGGCCGATTGACATTCGGCATGCCGAATTGGGCCAACCAAACCATACGGGTGGATTGTGGATACGCCTTCGCAACCCCGAAGCGAACCGCCGACCGTAGCGGCTGAGAACGATGATTTTACCCGGACCATCGCGTGCGGCGAGCGCGCCCTGAATCTGCTGAAGCAGCTCCGCGCCCATGCGAAGCCGCGCAACTATGAACTTTTTTACTGCTTCACACTGGGCACAAACAAAGAATTCTGCGACGCCCTGCGAAGCGCCATCCAGAAAGACTTGCGGCTTACCGAGGAGGCCGCGGACCGCCTTTTCCATGCATATCTCGCCAAGCCGGACGTAACCGCACGCGTAAGCGAGGTCGGTTCGAAGATCGGCGACGAGATGGACGACATCATGTCGCTGATCAGCTCGGCGAGCGAAAAGGCGGGCAAATACGGCGAGTCGCTCCAGGGCATCAACGAAAAACTGCCGGGTATTGAATCACCGCAGCAACTCAAGGGCATGCTCACGGAGCTGTTTGAGACGACCAAGGAAATGGCGGAGCACAACAAGGTGCTCGAGCGGCGCCTCGTTGAGTCGAAAGCGCAGATCGACGAGCTACACATGAAGCTCGAATTGACACGGCTTGAGAACTTCATCGACGAACTGACGGGCCTGACGACACGGAAGCGGTTCGACCAGATCATCGACCTGGAGATGCAGCAGGCGGAAGAAACCGACGAAGCGTTGTGCCTTTTGCTGATCGACATCGATCATTTCAAGTCATTCAACGACGCCCACGGCCATCAAACGGGAGATCAGGTCCTGCGGCTGGTCGGCCAGACGCTTAAGACCAATGTGAAAGGGCGGGATTGCGCCGCCAGATACGGCGGCGAAGAGTTTGCCGTTCTCCTGCCGAGGACGAGCCTGAAGGCCGCGATCACCGTTGCCCAGCAATTCCGCGTTGCGGTCAAAACGAAGGAATTGGTCAAGAAGTCGACCAAGGCCAGCCTTGGACATGTCACCCTTTCCGTCGGCGTCGCGTGCTATCGCAAGAGCGAGAGCGCGACGGAATTCATCGAGCGCGCGGACGCCCTGCTCTACGCGGCGAAAGAAGCGGGACGCGACAATGTGCAGGCTGAACCGGACCCGCGCATCTGCGAGGCAAAGCCCACTGCCGCATGAGGGAACCGGGCGCCGGTTCTCCGTTTTCTGCTAGTTCCGTTTCTTCGACCGTTGCGCGGCTGCAAACGCCTTGCGTGCCCACTCCACGAAAAGGTCCGGATCGTCGTAGGCCGCTTCGGGGACTTCCCAGTATGACATGCTGACGGGCTTGCCTTTGCCGGTATAGGTGAAGGGCTTCATACCTTCCGACTCAAAGTCATCCCGATTGACGTCGTCGACCTTCAGGTAAAGCGTGTCATCGGCGATCAGCGCGAACATCACATCGTCATGGAACACGCCCGCACCGCCGAACATCGAGCGGATGGACACGGGACTGAACCCCGCAAACAGATCATTGAGGAAGGATTTATACTCGTCGCTGACGGACACCGGTCACGATCTCCGATTGTGGCCCCGTGCGTCAGAGCTCAGGACAACTGCGCAGGTTTCTCGAACGCCTTGAGCTGTTCTTCGCTCGCCGGCTCGATTGCGACGGACAGGCCACAACCGCAGGCATCGGTTTGGTTCGGGTTCTCGAAAACGAAGCCGGCAGAAAGCTTATCGACCTGATAGTCCATCTTCGATCCGAGCAAAAACAGGATCGCCTTCGGGTCGACGAACAGCGTAGCGCCCTTGTCTTCGACCATGTCATCACCCGGGTCCGCAGTCTCGACGAAGTCCAGCGTATACTCCATGCCGACGCACCCGGCGTTCTTCACGCCAACGCGCACGCCCGCGACCGGCTTTTCGGAACCCGCGACGATCTCCTTGATCCGATCCGCAGCCGCATCGGTCAACGTCATAATCTTCATTTTGTTTTGCACGCTACTCATAAGAATCAAATGGCATCGCGATACCGGATCGTCAAGACGTCCGCCATGCTAGAACATGTTCAACGCAATCTGCGCTTCTTCCGACATACGGCTCGGGTCCCAGGGAGGGTCGAATACCAGATTGACCTTAACGTGGCCGATACCGGACACCGATGAGACCGCGTTTTCGACCCAGATCGGCATTTCCCCTGCCACGGGACAGCCGGGTGCGGTAAGCGTCATATCGACCACGACGTTGCGATCGTCATCCACATCGATCCGGTAGATCAAGCCCAGTTCGTAGATATCAACCGGAATCTCGGGATCATAAACGGTCTTGATTGCCGCAACCATGTCGTTGGTCAGCCGTTCGATCTCTTCCGGCGTGAGCGATGTCACCTGGTCCGGCGCTTTATCTTTCGCCGTTTGAAGCGTCTCGGCGCAGGCTTCCGGCATCTCGTGGTTCTCGGAGATGTAATCCGTGACTTTAGGGTCTTCTGTCATTTCAAACTCGCAATCGCTTCCTTAGGCGAAAAAATCCTGGGCCTTGATAAGAGCGTCGGCCAAGGCGTCGACCTCATCAACAGTATTGTACATCGCGAATGACGCCCGGCAGGTCGACGTGACGCCGAAACGCGCCAGCAACGGCTCCGCGCAATGGGTCCCGGCGCGCACCGCAATGCCCGACCGGTCGATGATCGTGCTGATATCGTGGGCGTGGGCCCCCTCCATCGCAAAGGAGATGATGCTGCCCTTCTCTTTCGCCGTTCCGAACATGCGCAAGGAGTTGATTTCGCCAAGTCTCTGCTGCGCGTAGGCGAGAACACGACCTTCATGTGCCTTGATCCGGTCGTGCCCGATGTTCGTGACGTAATCAAGCGCCGCACCCAGACCGATTGCCTGCACGATTGCGGGGGTCCCGGCCTCGAAGCGGTGCGGCGGTTTGGCATAGGTGACATTGTCTGTCGTCACCGTCCCGATCATTTCGCCGCCCCCCTGATAGGGCGGCATCGCCTCCAGATGCTCCTTCTTGGCATAGAGCACGCCGATGCCTGTCGGCCCGTAGAGCTTGTGTCCGGTGAACACGTAGAAATCGCAGTCCAGATCCTGAACGTCCACGGCCATGTGAACCGCGCTTTGTGCGCCGTCGAACAACACGGGGATTCCACGCTCCCGCGCGAGACGGACCACTTCCTTTGCCGGAACGACGGTTCCAAGCGCATTCGACATATGGGTCACCGCAACCATCTTCGTGCGCGACGTCAGCAGCTTCTCGAATTCTTCGATCAGAAAATCGCCTTCATCCGAGACCGGCGCCCATTTGATCACCGCGCCATTGCGCTCGCGGTGGAAATGCCAAGGAACGATGTTGGAATGATGTTCCATGATCGTGAGAACGATCTCGTCTCCCTCCCCGATCACCATCCCGCCGAAGCATTGCGCAACCAGATTGACGGCTTCCGTCGCGTTGCGGGTGAATATGATTTCATCCGTCGAGCGCGCATTGAGATACTTGCGAACGGTTTCACGCGCCTTCTCGTAATTCTCCGTCGCTGTGTTGGACAGATAGTGCAATCCCCTGTGGACATTCGCATATTCGTGCGCATAGGCATTCTGGATCGCGTCCAGAACGGCTTTCGGCTTTTGTGCCGAGGCCGCATTGTCGAGATAGACGAGTGGCTTGCCGTGGATTTCACGCGACAGGATCGGAAAATCGGCGCGGATGCGTTCCACGTCAAAATCGGCCGCCGGCCCGTCCTTTGTCCGGCTCCGCGTCATGGTATCGACCATGTCTACGCTCCTTTTCCGCCAAGCCATGCCGACGTCGTGGCGGAGAATATGTTACGCACGTCCTCTCGCTCGATCTTCTCGAGCGCCTCACCGACAAACGCCTCGATCAGAAGTGCTCTTGCTTCCGGTTCGGGTATACCGCGTGCGCGCAAATAGAACAGCAGGTCTTCGTCAACCTGGCCCGACGTTGAACCATGTCCGCATACGACGTCGTCCGCGAAGATCTCGAGTTCCGGTTTGGAATCGAACTCCGCTGCTTCTGACAGAAGCAGTCCGTGCGCGATCTGATGGCCATCAGATTTCTGTGCATCGCGATGGACATTGACCTTGCACTGCACGATACCGCGCGCCTCGTCGTCCAGTACGAGCTTGAAGAATTCGCGGCTCTCACATTCCGGCACGGCGTGATCGATGACCATGGTGGTGTCGTTGTGCTGCCTGTTCCGCCCCAGAACCGCACCGCTCACATGCGATGAGCTTCCCTCACCTGCGAAGCGAACGAACACCTGGTTGCGCGCCACCGACGCACCGGCAGAAAACTGGAAAGCCCGATACGTGACATTTGCGCCAAGACGCGTCATCCACGTCGAGAGATGAGTGCTCTCCGCATTCTCGTTCTGAAACTTGATGTGATGGACCTCGGCGCGGTCGTCGGCGATCAGCTCTGTCACCGCGTTGCGCTGAACCGCGAGCGCCGAATGATCGTTGTAACTTTCGATCAGGGTCAGAGCGGCTCCTTCACCAACGTGGACAACATTCCGCGTCGCGAGCCCCGCCGGATCCTTGACGGCTGCGACATGGACCAGATGAACAGGCTTTTCGACTTGCGCGCCCTTGGCTACCGTGACGATGACGCCACCGGTCATCAATGCCGCATTCAGCGCAACAACGACATCATCCGGCTGAGGCGCGACCTGCCCAAGGGTGGCCTGCAGCCAGTCGGACGGCGTCGTCAGTGCATCCGACAGGGACTGCACGACAACTTGACCATCGAGGCCGTCCAGATTTGACAGCTCCTCGCGATAATGGCCATTCACGACAACCACGCGATAACTATCAAGCGCGGCGCCCTGCCCAAGCGCCGTATCGACGTCTTGGGTTGTCAGCGCCTCGCCGAGCGCCGGTGCGGGCGGATAGGCGTCTTTCAGCAAGGAACGCAAATCCGTGTACTTCCATTCCTCGACCCGGCGGTGGGGCAACCCGACCGCCGCGTAGGTCTGCCAAGCGGCATCGCGCATGGCCTTCGTCCATGCGACGTCAGACCCGGGCAGGTTCGGCATTCCCGCCTCGAACTGCTGGGCGAGTTCCTGTTCCGCCTTAGTTTTCAATACTTCGCTAGCCATGATCGGTTATCCGGTTCCTTAAGCTGCCGCTTCGCCGAATTCGGCATAGCCTGACTCTTCGAGTTCGAGTGCCAGTTCCTTGCCGCCGGAACGCACGATCTTGCCGTGCGACAGGACATGCACCTGATCCGGCACGATATAGTTCAGAAGGCGTTGATAATGCGTAATCACCAGCATCGCACGATCCTCACCACGCAGCCTGTTCACGCCGTCTGCAACGATCTTCAACGCATCGATGTCGAGCCCGGAATCCGTTTCATCGAGCACGCACAGGCTTGGCTCCAGAAGCGACATTTGCAGGATTTCCTGCCGCTTCTTCTCGCCCCCGGAAAACCCGACATTCAGGGGCCGTTTGAGCTTGTCGTCGGCAATGCCAAGCTCTTTCGCCTTTTCCTTCACGATACGCATAAAGTCCGGCGTCGATAACTCATCCTCGTCGCGCACCCTCCGGATCGCATTCATCGCCGTACGCAGAAACGTCATCGTGGCCACGCCAGGGATCTCGATCGGGTACTGAAACGCAAGAAAGACACCGGCCGCCGCGCGCTCGTCGGGGTCCATCTCGGTGATGTCTTCGCCGTTCCAGTGAATGGACCCTTCGGTGATCTCGTAATCTTCCTTGCCGGCGAGCACGTATGCCAAGGTCGATTTGCCGGATCCATTGGGCCCCATGATTGCGTGAACTTCGCCTTTGGGAATCGTCAGATCGATTCCGTTAAGGATCTCCGCATTGTCCTCGGCGATCTTGACGTGAAGGTTCTTGATTTCGAGCATTTTCAATTTGTTCCGTTTGCTGCTGATTTCTCTTCCGGGCACAACCGCCCGCATTCATTCCTTGATGTCGGCTTGCGCCTTGCGCCATGTCCGCCAGGCTTCAAATCCCATCGCGCCTGCGGCAAGCGCAAAAATTATCCATCCCCATTCGATGCGGAATGTGGGGCTCTTGAGACCTGTTGCTTCCGCGAGCGCAATAGCCACAAAGAACGCCGAGCCGACGATCTGGACCCACATTTTTGCGTTTGAACTCACTTCCAACGACCACTCTCTGCACTATCCGCGCTTGCCCCAGCGCCAGTGCCATTCACCATCCGTCTTCATCCAGCACAGCCGGATGAACGCCAGCGTTATGGCGGCAATCACGGCTAT
>JALCBY010000022.1:0-33463 GCA_028066055.1 Hyphomicrobiaceae bacterium | reverse complement strand
AGGGCCACGGCTTCTTCCTCGTTCATGCCGCGCGCCTGGCAATAGAACAGCTGATCCTCCGAAATCTTCGATGTCGTTGCTTCATGCTCGAACATCGCGGAGGAGTTCTTCGCCTCGATGTAGGGAATCGTGTGCGCACCGCACTTGTCGCCAATCAGCAGCGAGTCGCACGCGGTGAAATTGCGCGCGCCTGTCGCCTTGCGGTGTGCAGACACAAGTCCGCGATAGGTGTTGTCGGAATGTCCAGCGGCGATACCCTTGGAAATGATCCGGCTGGTCGTGTTCTTACCCAGGTGGATCATCTTGGTTCCCGAGTCGACCTGCTGATAGCCGTTTGAAATCGCGATCGAGTAGAACTCACCCACCGAGTTGTCGCCGCGCAGGATGCAACTTGGATACTTCCATGTGATCGCCGAACCGGTCTCCACCTGCGTCCAGGAAATCTTGGAATTCCTGCCCCGGCAGTCGCCGCGCTTCGTCACGAAGTTGTAAACGCCGCCCTTGCCTTCCTTGTCGCCCGGGTACCAGTTCTGCACCGTCGAATATTTGATCTCAGCATCATCCAGCGCCACCAGTTCCACGACTGCGGCATGCAGCTGATTTTCGTCGCGCATCGGCGCGGTGCAGCCTTCGAGGTAACTCACATACGAGCCCTTGTCGGCGATGATGAGGGTGCGCTCGAACTGCCCGGTCTGCTTCTCGTTGATGCGGAAGTAGGTGGAGAGTTCCATCGGGCAGCGCACGCCTTCCGGCACGTAGACAAAGCTGCCGTCGGAAAAGACTGCTGAATTCAGCGTGGCGTAGAAATTATCCGACGTGGGGACAACGGAGCCCAGATACTTCTTCACCAACTCGGGATGCTCACGCACCGCTTCGGAAATGGAGCAGAAGATGACGCCTGCCTTGGCAAGCTCTTCCTTGAAGGTCGTGACGACCGAGACGGAATCGAACACCGCATCGATAGCCACCTTTCCGGAACCGTATTCGCCGCCGGCGACGCCCGCATCTTCATCAAGCTGGCTCGGTTCACCCTGCTTGCGCACGCCGGCCAGAATCTCCTGCTCTTTCAGCGGAATGCCAAGTTTTGCATATGTCTCCAACAGTTCCGGGTCGACCTCGTCCAGGCTCTTCGGCCCTTCGGTCGATTTCGGCGCGGCGTAATAATAGAGATCCTGAAAGTCGATCTTGGGATAGTGCACGCGCGACCACTTCGGCTCGTCCATCGTGAGCCAGCGTTCGAACGCCCCCATCCGCCATTCGAGCATCCAGTCCGGCTCACCCTTTTTCTCGGAAATGAACCGGACGATATCCTCGTTCAGGCCCTTGGGTGCCTTGACCGTCTCGATGTCGGTCTCAAAACCGTACTTGTATTTGTCGACGTCGATTTCTTTGACTTGTTCGACGGTTTCTTGAACTGCTGGCATTAGCTGGTCCTGCCTCTCATTTTCAAATCTCTACTCGCTGTGACTGCTTCTGGATCACGCAACATCCCGGCGTTCGTCATGCTGCTTCACAATGCCGGCCCAGGCGTCGAGGAAGCGGTCGATATCGCTATCCTTCGTGTCCCAGCCCATACTCACCCGAATGGTTGAGTCGATTACCTCCGGCGGCGCATTGACCGCCTGAAGCACATGGCTTCTCGAAACCTTGCCCGACGAACAGGCAGAGCCCGCACTTACCGCAATGCCGGCAAGATCAAGCGAAATCACCAGGGTCTCGGCCTTGCTTCCCGACAGCGCGATCGCCGAAGTGTTTGGCAGCCGCCCGGGCGTTGCCGAAAAGACGTTGACCGTATTGGACATGGCGGACGCCTCGCGCTCCAGCCTGTCACGCATGGAGCGCAACTCGCTCATTTGCTCCAGATCGCGCAACGCGCATTCCGCAGCGGCTCCAAAGCCGACGATCCCGGAAACATTTTCAGTCCCCGCGCGGCGGCCCGCCTCCTGCCCGCCGCCATGCATCAGGGAGGGCATCTTGCAGCCACGCCGAACAATGAGTGCGCCGCTTCCTTTTGGACCGCCGATCTTGTGTGCCGAAAGCGACATGAAATCGACGTTCAGCTCCGCGAAATCGAGAGGAATACGCCCGGCTGCCTGCACGGCATCCGTATGCACGCGATAGCCCTGCTCGAACGCGATCTCGACGATACGATCGACAGGCTGGACAACACCGATTTCTCCATTGGCCAGTTGCACCGAGACGAGCGGGTTTGAAAATTCCGATCCCGAACGGGCGTAACTGTCCCTGGTGAGTTCGAACTCCGAGCAGGCAACCTGGCCGTCCATCAAGGCTGGAATCTCATTCACCCGGTCGCTGCTCAGTCCCACGGCCTTGTACGCAGCAGAAAGAACCGACTCATGCTCCATGGCCGAAACCGCGATAAAGTCCCAACCGGCATTGATGACTGTCTGGTTGGCTTCGCTGGCGCCACTGGTAAAGATCACTTCGCCTGGTTCGCATCCGGCAAGTGCGGCAACCTGCGCCCTGGCGCGTTCGACGGCTGCCCGTGCCTTGCGGCCCTCCTCGTGAACGGACGATGGGTTTCCGTACACGGAAAAAGCTTCCGTCATCGCTGCACGGACTTCCGGACGCAATAGCGCCGTCGCGTTGTAGTCGAGATAGACGCGCGGACTCATTGATTACCAGCCGCGCTCTGCAGCCTCCCGTCTGAGACCTCGTCAGATGCCCGCTTCGCCGCCTGTTGCGCCATCTCCCTGGCGGTCGCATTGTCGATCACGTCGCCAAGCGAAACACCGCCGAGAAACACTACGATATGATTGCCCAGCGCCCGCCACAGGTCGTGGGTCAGGCAGCGGCTATCGCCTACGCATCCCCCCTTGTCCTCGACATGACAGCGGGTCATCTTCACGGGTTCCTCTACCGCTTCCATGATTGCCGATATGGAAATCTCGTGGGCGTCGCGCGCAAGCCGGTATCCGCCACCCGGACCGCGCATACTCTCCACGAGCCCCGCGCGCCTGAGCTTCACGAACAGCTGTTCGAGATAAGCGAGGGAAAGCTGCTGACGCCCGGAAATTGCCGCCAGCGGAACCGCGTTACCATTCGAATGTCGGGCCAGATCAGCCATCGCCATGACGGCGTAACGGCCTTTCGAACTCAGTTGCATCTGCTTACTGAACGCTAACCGTTCACCCTATGCACCAGACCCCTTGCGTCCGCCCCCCATGCCTGTGCTATGAAGCGCCGTCGCAGGCAGGTGTCCGCGGTTATGAGTCTGTTGTTTTTAACAATTCTAATTCTAAGGTGGTTATATAAAATTCCTGAGTACTGGAGTCAACTATTCTCCGGCGCGGAAGGAATGCGGTTTGTGGTCACATCTGATCCAGTCCGTACCGCCTGATCCAGAAACGGCCACCAGTGCCGCATATGAATACGAGTCTAAAGTCACCGGGGTTCCATGCCTGAAGTCATTATCAGCGGACCGGCAGGAAGAATTGAGGCCCGCTATCATCACGAGCCTGCACCTGACGCGCCCGTAGCCATCATTCTGCATCCTCACCCGCAGTTCGGCGGGACCATGAACAACCAGATCGTGTATCAGCTCTACTACACGTTCGTTCGGCGAAAGTTTTCGGTCCTGCGTTTCAATTTCCGTGGCGTCGGCCGCAGCCAGGGTCTGTTCGACAACGGGCCCGGAGAACTGTCCGATGCGGCGACCGCGCTCGACTGGATGCAGGGGTACAATCCGGATTCCAAATTCTGCTGGATCGCCGGCGTTTCGTTCGGCTCGTGGATTTCGATGCAACTTCTGATGCGCCGGCCGGAAATCGAAGGGTTCATCTCCGTGGCACCGCCCGCCAATCTTTACGACTTCAGCTTCCTCGCCCCCTGCCCGTCTTCCGGTCTCATGATCAACGGCGCGGAGGACCGTGTCGTTTCCACCGAAGCGGTCGCAAGTCTGGTCGAACGGCTGAAAACCCAGAAAGGCGTCATTATCGATCATCAGGTTGTCCCCAAGGCGAACCACTTCTTCGAGAACGAAGTCGAGGAACTGATGACCTATGTCGACACCTATCTCGACGACCGTCTGAACAAGCGCGAAGATTCCGCCGCCTGATCCGCCCGTTCGTTGCCTCGTTCGCCTTGCCCCCGGGAGACAGTCCGGCCGGTCCGGTTCTCCAAGACCTCGTCGCGGCAAGTGCATTTTCCGAGCAAACCTGATACATGGCCAGAGGATCGCGAACCGTTGTGACACGACACGAATCAGCCACGGGCCACCGGCCATGACCGCATACACGTCAGACCTGCTGAAAACCCTTTCGGAACGCGGTTACATTCATCAGTGCACCGACGCCGAAGCCCTGGACGCAGCCGCCTCCAAGGGCACGATTTGCGCCTATATCGGATTTGACTGCACCGCACCGAGCCTGCACGCGGGAAGCCTGCTCGGCATCATGATGCTGCGCAAACTGCAGCAGTCCGGGCACAAGCCGATCGTCCTGATGGGCGGCGGCACGACCAAAGTCGGCGACCCATCGGGAAAAGACGAGTCCCGGAAAGTCCTGACTGACGATGATATCTCCGCGAACATGGCCGGTATCCGCGAGGTCTTCACGAAGTTTCTGGAATTCGGCGACGGCCCGACCGATGCGGTGATGGTGAACAATGCGGACTGGCTGGACGAACTCAACTACATCAGCTTCCTGCGCGACTATGGTCGGCATTTCACGGTCAACCGCATGTTAAGTTTCGACTCGGTGAAACTGCGGCTTGAGCGCGAGCACCCCCTCACCTTCCTGGAATTCAACTACATGATCCTCCAGGCCTACGATTTCCTTGAACTGCACCGGCGCTACGGCTGTACGCTGCAGATGGGGGGCTCCGACCAGTGGGGCAACATCGTCAACGGCATCGAGCTTTCCCGCCGCGTCGACAGCGCCGAGCTCTACGGCCTGACGACCGCGCTTCTGACCACGTCGTCAGGCGCCAAAATGGGCAAGACTGCAGCAGGAGCGGTCTGGCTCAACGCCGATATGCTGTCGCCCTACGACTACTGGCAATATTGGCGCAACACGGAGGATGCGGACGTTGGGCGGTTCCTGAGGCTCTTCACCGAACTGCCCCTCGACGAAATCGAAAAGCTGGAAAGCCTGGACGGGGCCGAACTGAACGAGGCCAAGAAGACGCTTGCGACGCAAGCGACGCGGCTTGCCCACGGCGACGATGCGGCGGCGCAGGCCGCGGAAACGGCTCGTCAGACCTTTGAGCAGGGAACCCTTGCCGACGGATTGCCGACACTCGATATCGATCCGGCCAAGCTCAAGAACGGCGTCGGTATCCTCACGCTCACCGTGGAAGCGGGCCTTGCCGCCACCAACGGCGAGGCCCGGCGCGCCATTTCAAACAATGCGATCGCCGTCAACGACATCCGCATTACCGATCCCAAGCACACGGTCGGTGAGTCCGATCTTGTCCAGGACGGAGCGATCAAGCTGTCGTTCGGAAAGAAGCGTCACGTCCTTATCCGGCCCGCTTGAAGGGGCCGCATTCGATTGGCGGACCCCCAACCATACGCTTAGTTGGATGAATCGAAGCGGCCGGGGTCGAATGGACTGACGGAGGGCTGAGTGGTCGTTCCCGGCAGGGGCGGTTGTGCAAGTTCCGTCGGTGACCGCCTCGAAAACTCGAAGATCTGCCGGAAGATGCCCGGTGCCACCATCGACATCGGATTGACGCGCACCCGCGGATCGGTCGCCGGTCCCTTGACCGCATAGGTGATCCCCAGCACGCCCTCACCTCTCCGTCCGACAAGCAGGCTGCCGAGGATGGGGATGGAACCGAACGCAGAGTTCAGTCCATAGAGTGGGACGAAGGTGCCGCCGAGATCAACGAACTTGGTCTTGTAATCCACGGTACCCCGCAGGGTTGCACCAAGCTGGGGCCCGTTGATGTAGGAATCGTGCAGTACAAACTGGCCCCGGCCAACGGAGAACGGGACTTCAAGCTGATTGAAAGGGATGCGCTGGCGGCGGGCCACTCTCTGATTGTCACGCCGATTGTTGAACGAGACGCCCGGATCGTCGCCTGCATTGGAAATCACTTCAGACACGACCTTGTCTCCCAGGATCGTGAAATCGCGCGCCCACAGTGTTCCGCTTTTTTCCGCCAGGCCCTGAGCATCCAGCGCGACCCTGAGCGACGCCTGCCCGCCCTCCATGCGCGGATAGAATCCGATTAGCCGAAATGCGGAGCCCGCATCCTGACTTTCGGCAAGGAGGACGCGTTCTCTCTGTCCGCCATCCACCATCTGAACTGCAATCGGAGAGGTCCCGTTGAGCTGTCCCCTTGTCTGCAGTTTGACGAGACGACCGTTACGTTTCGCCAGGTCTATGGAAACGTCCTTCGCGGTCGTGTCAAAAAAGCCGACGATCGTGCCGATCCGGGCCTTCAGATCGAGACCGAACTTGCTCACGCCAGCTTGCGGATCCTCCGAAAGTTGACCTGCTGAAAACAGCGAGCGGAAGAACTGACGGCCGTCATACGTCGGGCCGTTGGCATGCACTTCCCAGACCTTATCCTCGCGGAGCCGGCCCTTGACCTCCAGGTGGGTGATCACGTTGAACGAAAAGTCGGGGAAGAAAAATGCGTTCGGTTTTTCATCGGCGCCCAGCGAAATCCAGCCGTCGATCGCAATGTCGTCGCCAACAATCCGAAAATTCTGAAGCTCCTTGTTGCCCTCGATCCCCTTCCCGAACTCGAAGCTCAGCACGGCGGCCTTGCCGCGCGGCTTGCTCCATCCGACATTGGCGAGAACAAGCTCCGCATTCCTCAGATCGGCCTGAAGCTGAACTTTTTTGGGTCTGTCGGGCTTCGACGGAGCCTGCTCGATGGATACGACAGTCGGAACCGGCCCGCGCAGCATGTGATTTATGTCGAGCCCCAGTTTCTCCCGGCCATCCTCATCGAGAACCGCGCTGACGCGAAGCTCGGGCTGCCTTTCGGGAGATGCATCGAAGAAGCGCTGCCAGGTCAGGACGGCAGGAACGCCGTTTACCCGCATCTCGCCGCGCGCTTCGATCGCTTTCTCTGAAACGTTGAAGCTGATTGCTCCATCGCTCACCTTCTTGCCTCCGAAGACGCCTTCTGCGACCGCGCTGTTCAGGTTCGCCTGCCCCTGCAGCGTAATATGCTCGAACTCCAGATCCTTGATCAGGGGCATCTGAATCTTGAAACTGCCGGTTGTGATTCCCCCAATATCACCCGTCTTCAGGCCGGCCTCCTTCACGTAGCCCAGCGGATCGTGATCCAGCAGTTCCAGAACCGCTTCGGCAGCCCCCTTCGAGGTAAACCTGACTTCTCCCTTTTGCGGATCCGGACGCAGATCGTCGATCGTGAAACTGCCAGCGCCCAATGACACTTTCCGGCCGGTCGGAAGCACCACCCAGCCGTCCGGCACGTCCATTTCCATCCGGCGGCCGCGGATTCTCAATGTCGCATCGCTTGTCTGGACCGGGGGCATTTTCGGGATGTAGTGAATTTCCAGGCCGGTCGCCGCAAGGTCGAGCAACACTGCCGCATCGGCGATATCGCCGCCCTGTTCGATCTTTGCCAACTCTCCGGCGTTGAGATCGATCTCAAAAGAACCGCCAGAGACGTGCCCCGCCGTAACCCTTTCGCCGACCCATTCACGAGCGCCGCCGGCAAGAAACTTCGGCCAAATCTGTTTCAGGGTCGTAAGCGGCATCGCGCCAACGTTTCCTGCAAGTTTGATTTCCGGGGAGCCCGGCGCATCAAGCAGAGAACCGGCGAAAGTGATGGATCCCTCATCCATTTGAAGCACGAACTTTTCCAGGATTGTCCGGCCTGCGCCACGATCGTAAGTGCCGCGCGCAAGCCAACTCTTGACGCTTGCCGGTCCAAGTCCGAATTCCGTGGCGCTCAAAACGGCATCGTCAGCCTTCAGATCGAACGCCCAGACCGTTTTTCCGTCCTTGTTGGCAACCGCGCTGACGCTGCCTGAAAGGGTTGCGTAGCTGTCGCCCCAGCTGAGTTTGGACGGATAGATCTGGATAACATTCTTTTCCGCATCGTAGCGGACATGCAGTTCGCCCTTGTCGATCTGCATAGGACGCTTGCGGTCCCACGGCATAACGATCTGGCCGGGAGCCACATTGAGCTTTGCTTCCGCACCGAGCAGATCACCGGATGTCGAAAGCTCGATACTGGTATTCGCGGAAACGGGAAGGTTGAGAGATTCCAGGAAGCTGAACCCGGGAAAGTTTGCCGCAATACCCGACGGCACGAGATCCTCGATCAACGCCGAAAACGTCAGCCGTTGCTTCCTCGATGATTGTTCAGTTCGGAAATTGAACGTCCAGGGCCCGCTCGCGGATGTGATCTCGCCCTGCCCCATAATGATGCTGTGCTTCTTCCCGTGATCGAGATCAATTGCGAAATCCGGCACCTGCCAGAAGCTCTGAGCGCCATCACGATCAAACGCTACGACCGCATTGCGAACACCAAACCGCGTGAGAAACGAACTCGCCGTTTTTCGTTTGCGCGCCTGATCGAATGCCGCCGCCACGGTCCGCGTTATGTTGATCTCCTTGGCGGAACCGACAATCGGCATACCGGGTTTCACCATCGCCGGGGCATCCCGAGACCCACTGACCATTGGTGTTTGCGCGCCGCTGTCGGCGCTCCCGAAACCCTGCCCCGCCCTGTCCGGCTCGGCCCGGGAGAATGAAAGCGAAAGGCCGCCTTCGTCGGTATGAAACAGCAGCAGACGGGGACCAATGAAATCCACGCTGCCCGGGGCAATTCGGCCGGACAGCAAGGCCCGTCCGCTCAATCCGATCGCCGCCAAAGGCGCCTGCGCGACCACGGCGCCCTGCTTGTCGATGAGGCGGATGTTGCGTAACCGGAAATTGACGCCAGGCCCGTCTTTGGCTCGCTGAATAATGGCATCGTCGATCTTGACTTCCAGATCCGCCATTTCGCGGTTGATGGCCTCTTCCATAACCGGAACAAGGGACGACAGGGACATCGGCCCCTGATTGAGACGACCATACGCCAGCGCCAGGACCACCGACCCGACAACAAACAGCCCGGCAAAGATCTCGAGTGTCAGAACCAGCGAGCGCCGGGACAGATGGCTCAACCCAACCTGGACCGGTTCCGGGATATGGCGAACGAGATCGCGCCCCTTCTGCGCGTGCAGCTCGACGAGCGCCCGTCCCTTCTTGGTCAGTTTGATCAGATCACGCGCCATATTCCATCACATCCGGAACGTCTGTTTGTTCACGGCGCGACCAAGCCACTGCGTTCCCGCCGCCAGTCGCAAAGCTTCTCCACTCGCGCGGACTTGGTTGCGCCGTCCCGACAGCACGAGAGCGCCCCGATTGCCGCTCATTTTTCGCACATGTCGATGCCACACGAGTATGAACTTTACGACCTGTCTCTCTAATCCTATTACTTCAAAACGCAATGGCTATGGCAGGTCAGAAGTACCAACCCGCGTAGCGCCAAATATCGACAAAAGGAAGGCAGAATTCACATGGTTGATGAAGGAGATAAGGCACCGGACTTCGAACTGGAAAGTGACGACGATGGCACGATCCGGCTCAGCGACCTGAAAGGCGCGCCCGTAGTCGTATATTTCTATCCGAAGGATGACACAAGCGGCTGCACCAAGGAGGCTATCGCATTCACCGGGTTGGCCTCAGAGTTCGCCAAACTCGGCGTCCGGGTCATCGGTATCTCGCCGGATGATGTCAAAAGCCATCAGAAGTTCAAGGCCAAGCACAACCTGACCGTTGAACTGGCTGCCGACACCGAAAAAACCACTGCGCAGGCCTATGGCGTTTGGGTGAGCAAGAGCATGTATGGCCGCAAGTATATGGGAGTCGAGCGATCAACCTTCCTCGTCGATAAGGACGGAACGCTGTCCAAGGTGTGGCGAAAGGTCAAAGTGCCCGGTCATGCAGAGGCAGTTCTGCAGTCCGTTCAATCCCTTACCGGCGATTGATGCCATATGGGAAAAACGGCCTGCGCATCCGCTACTCACAATCCAGAAACCCCATGACAACGAAGAGCCAACTGGCTATTCTCAGGATGCGCGGTTAGGGGCGGATTGGGGAGTTTGTTACCAGCGCCAGTAAGCATTTGTGTTCGCGTGGCTAGCGGTGCGGGCCTGTTCGTCTGGTTGTTGCATGTGAGCGGTGATGCAGCATCCGAAGCCCGATGGACGTTGCGGTCCTTAATACCGCCGGCTGGAGGAAAAGTTGGATGTTCACAAGAAAACCGGATCGCGAGGATGAAAAACCGGCGCCTTTGGAACGAGCCGAACCGGAAAAACCTGCCGAGGCGCTTCCTGCAGACACCTCGTCCGCAGCACCACTGAAGCTTACAACGCCCCTTAAGGGCACAAGCCAGGTCGCCCCATCAATCATCGGTGAGGACCTTACCGTGGAAGGTAATGTCATCTCGAAGGGCGAAGTACAGCTCGAAGGAGAGATCAAGGGCGATGTGCGTTGCGCCTCGCTCGTGATTGGCGACAGGGCGCTGGTGGAAGGGAATCTCGGGGCCGACGATGTCATTGTGCGCGGGCGCGTGATCGGTTCGGTCCGCGGACACCGGGTGACGCTGCAGTCGAATTCCCACGTCGAAGGCGACGTGTTTCACCAGTCTCTGGCGATCGAACAGGGCGCATATTTCGAGGGCAAGTCCCGCAGGTCGGAAGAGCCGCTCGCGGATATGAAGCTTGCCGCGAAGAACAAGGACAAGGACAGGTCCCGCTCCGATACCGGTTCCGAGACCCGTTCGACGGACGCGCATTCCGACAAGAGCGGCAGCGACAACTCCCAAAAGCCGACGCGGGCTGCGGAATAGAAGTCGGACACCCCACGGTCGGAGGATGATGCCGGCGTGGTGGCCGGATCCTGAGTATGCGCAGGGTCGAAAGTCTGGACGGCTGGCTTATTCCAGGTCTTGAACCGCGCCCCCGTCGCCACCGTGAACGCGTTGTGCCAGCGCGGCTTCGATGAAAGCATCGATATCGCCGTCAAGAACGGCGTTCGGGCTGGAACTCTCAACGCCGGTGCGCAGGTCCTTCACCATCTGATAAGGCTGCAAGACGTAAGAGCGGATTTGATGACCCCATCCGATTTCCGTCTTCGCGGCGGCCTGGGCCTGGGCTTCTTCCTCCTGTCGCTGAAGCTCCGCCTCATACAACCGTGCACGTAACATGTCCCAGGCGGTCGCCCGGTTTTTATGCTGCGAACGCTCGTTCTGACACTGCACAACGATACCCGTTGGCAGATGGGTGATTCGCACAGCGCTGTCAGTGGTGTTGACGTGCTGGCCGCCAGCGCCGCTCGCCCGGTAGGTATCGATCCGCACGTCCTTGTCCTCGATTTCGATCTCGATGGATTGATCGATAACCGGATACACCCAAGCCGACGCAAAGCTCGTATGCCGGCGCGCGTTCGAATCGAACGGCGATATCCGGACAAGCCGGTGTACGCCGGATTCGGTCTTAGTCCAGCCATAGGCGTTGTGCCCCTCAACCAGCAAAGTTGCCGACTTCACACCCGCCTCTTCGCCCGGACTCGAGCCGATCAGCGTGCATTTGTAGCCACGGCCTTCGGCCCAGCGCATATACATGCGCATGAGCATCTGCGCCCAGTCCTGGCTTTCGGTCCCGCCGGCCCCTGCATGAATCTCGAGGTAGCAGTCGTTCGCGTCCGCCTCGCCGGACAGCAGCGTCTCAACTTCCTTCTTCTGGGCTTCCTTATGAAGTTTCGCCAGAGTCTTCTCGGCCTCGGCAACCACTTCCGCATCGTCTTCGGACTCGCCGAGTTCAATCAGCTCAACATTGTCTTCGAGTTCCTGTGCAAGCCGGTCAAACCCGGACAACGCGCCCTCGAGCCCCTGCCGCTGCCGCATGATCTTTTGCGCTTCATCGGGATCGTTCCAGAAGTTCGGATCCTCCGCCTTGCGATTCAGTTCCGCAAGCTGACCGCGCGCCCGATCAGGGTCAAAGATGCCTCCTCAGCAGATCCAACGACTGCTTTATCTGATCGACGATTGCCTGAGTTTCAGCACGCATGACTGCACCTGTGCGTCTTGTTTTCCATACTGAAGGAGCGTTTGGAACGAAACGCATGCCGACGTTCGAGGACGGCACCATTCTATCAGAGAAGCTGGCGGAACTAGTAAAGTCCGCCCGCAGACGGCCGCGTAAACCAGCCACCTCCGCCGCCGCCCCGCGGCTGTGGTGGAGGTGCCGGTGCGCGCACGAAGCGCGGCGGTTCCGTTCCCGGCTTGAACGCCTCGAGTATGGCCCTTGGATCGCTGGCCGGCGCACGGAAACCGGTGGAACGGCTGATCTGGACAAGTTGCAAACCCGGCGGAATACGGAACGGGATCGCGGGCTGACCCTTTGTCGCTTCGATCATGAAATCCCGGAACACGGGTGCCGCCACGCCCCCACCGGTGGCGTCCCTGCCCATCCTTCGCGGCTGGTCGAATCCGATAAAGACACCGACGGCGAGGTCCGGACCGAAGCCCACAAACCAGGCATCCTTGTAGTCGTTGGTCGTGCCGGTCTTACCGGCCATCGGCTTGCCAACCGCCTTGATTTTCTGCGCTGTTCCGCGTTGCACCACGCCTTCCATCATGGATGTGATCTGGTAGGCCGTGTGCGGATCGATGATATGATTGCGGTCATCGGTGAGCACCGGCTCTTCCTGACCGTCCCAGCTGCGGGTCCTGCAATCATGGCAGTCGCGCGTATCGTGGCGCCAGATCGTCCGCCCGTAACGGTCCTGGATCCTGTCGATCAGCGTCGCGGTGACTTTCTTTCCACCGTTCGCGAACACAGAATAGGCCGTGATCATTTTCATGAGCGTTGTCTCACCAGCGCCGAGTGCCATAGGCAGAACCGGCAACAGGTTGTCGTAGACACCGAAACGCCGCGCATACTCCGCGACAAGCGGCATGCCGAGATCCTGGGCAAGGCGCACCGTCATCAGATTGCGCGAACTCTCAATTCCCCGTCGCAATGTGGAGGGTCCGTAAAACTTCTTGGAGTAGTTTTCCGGGCACCACCTCGGACGGCCGCGAGCGGCCTCCAGACAGAAGGGCGCGTCCAGCACGACGCTCGCGGGCGTATAGCCGTTGTCGAGAGCCGCCGCGTAGACGATCGGCTTGAAAGACGAACCGGGTTGCCTCTGTGCCTGGGTTGCGCGGTCGAATTCGCTCGAATCGAAGCTGAACCCGCCGGCAATGGCCAGAACACGACCCGTATGCGGGTCCATAGCAACCAGCGCACCCTCGACAGCAGGCACCTGCATGAGCTGCCATTGCCCGGTGATGGCCTTACCTTCCTTGTCGACGGCCGGCGCGACATACACCACATCGCCTACCTTCAAGGGCGCCTTCTTGCTCCTTGGGCGAATCCATTTGAGGTTGTCATAGGTGATTATCCCGCCCTCGCGGGCTTCCTCGAGCTTGCCGGACGACAGTTTGTTCGGTCGCAACCCGACCGTCACCTGACCATTCTCCGACTTCAGGACCACAGACAGCCGCCAGTCGCCGATATCGCTCGGAACCTTAATCTTACCCAGCGTAA
This sequence comes from Hyphomicrobiaceae bacterium, assembly GCA_028066055.1. Classification (GTDB taxonomy): domain Bacteria; phylum Pseudomonadota; class Alphaproteobacteria; order Rhizobiales; family Methyloligellaceae; genus UBA2767. The sequence continues at coordinate 19,869 of JALCBY010000022.1, read as the reverse complement.
CGCCCCAGTCGCCAGCCGGATCGATTGTCTGCACCGGACCACGCCAACCGTGCCGCCGGTCATAGGCCACCAGCCCGTCAACCAGCGCCTTGCGGGCTTCGCGCTGCAATACGGGATCAAGAGTGGCGCGGACCGAAAGACCACCGCCATAAAGCCTGTCCCGGCCATAGGTGTTTTCCAGCTCACGGCGCACTTCCTCGGCAAAGAACTCGGCCGCGAAGATGTGTGCGCCGAGAGGCCGCGGGTTCACGTTCAGCGGCTGGGCCTTGGCAGCCTCGGCTTCTTCCTGCGTGACATAGCCGTTCTCGACCATGCGATCGATGACCCAGTTGCGCCGGGCAAGCGCGCGCTTGGTATGGCGGAAGGGATGATAGTTGTTCGGCGCCTTCGGCAAGGCGGCGAGATAAGCGACGTCAGAGAGGTTCAACTCGTTAAGCGCCTTGCCCCAGTAGTTAAGGCCCGCCGCCGCGACACCATAGGATTTCAGCCCGAAGAAAATCTCGTTCAGGTAGAGCTCCAGAATCTGCTCCTTGGTGAACGCCCTTTCGATACGAATCGCCAGAATGGCTTCCTTGATCTTGCGTTCGAAGGTTACGTCGCTCGTGAGCAGGAAGTTCTTTGCAACCTGCTGGGTGATGGTCGATGCGCCGACCAGCCTGCGGCCGCTTTTCAGATTGTTGAGATTGGTCAGTGCGGCGCGGGCGATGCCCTGGAAATCGATGCCGCCATGCTGGAAGAAGTTTTTGTCTTCCGCCGCCATGAAAGCCTGGATGAGCTTCTCGGGGATTGCGTTGATCGGAACGTAGATCCGCCGCTCGGTTGCATACTCCGCAATAAGGCTGCCGTCACTGGCATGTATCCGTGTCATCACCGGCGGCTCGTATTTGGCGAGCACCTCATAGTCCGGCAGGTCTTTCGACACGTGCCATAGCAGAAACGCAACCGCCGCAGATGCTGCGACGAACAGAATCATGCCGACGGCAAACAGGTATCCGATCAAACGAAGAACCGGGTTGCGACGGCGCCGGCGCGGTTTTTCCTCCGGCGGCTTTATCGGGGCGGTAATGTCCATGAGCGTCCGTGTTGTCTCGCTGTCTCAAAACAGACGGGTTCAGGCCGTCTCGTACGCTAAGTAACCACTTCCTATTGCGCCAGTACTTTAATGGCAACCCTAGTAAGGATTATGGCGAGAAATCGATTCTGCACGGGCGCGTCCACAAGTTGTTACCGAACCTTGCAACAATCAATTTAATCCATTAAAATCAATATACTAGAACGGCTTCCGCGCCATTTGCCTTGCAAAATACGTATCCACCGCGTTTGCCACCGCCGTCGCTACCTTGGCGCGCCATGCCGAAGATGTGAGCCGCCGTGCGTCGCTCGGGTTGGTAATGAAGCCGAGTTCCAGCAGGACGGAGGGGACGTCGGGAGCCTTGAGCACGACGAAGCCGGCGAATCTCCGCGCCTTCTTCCGGACCGTCGTCTTGCCGGAAATGCCGCTCAGCAACGTATCAGCGAAACTGATCGAGAGATTTTTCGTCTCTCGCTGCGCCAGATCGATGAGGATGTTGGTCACATCGTTCGATTCCGGCGGCAGCTCGATGCCGGCAATAATGTCCGACCGGTTCTCCTTTGCCGCAAGCGCCTTGGCTTCCTCGTCAGACGCATCTTCGGACAGGGTATACACGCCGGCCCCCGTCACCTTTTTCGCGTTGCGGCCCGGAATCGCGTCCGCGTGGACGGATATGAAGAGATCGGCACCTTTCTGACGACCGAACTCCACTCTCTTGCGCAGAGATATGTAGCTGTCCTGAGATCGGGTCAGAAGAACCTTGTAACGTCCTGAATCTTCAAGTTTTTTCTTCAAAGTCTTTGAAAAGGCGAGGACCACCTCTTTCTCCTTCAGGCCGGACTTTGCGACGGCCCCGGGATCGATGCCTCCGTGTCCCGGATCAATCACAATGACCCTCTTTGCGCTCGCGGATTTTCGTCGTGTGGGCGTGGGTATCGCCGGGGCCTTGGATCGGTTCTTTGGTCGGGCTGCGGCGCGTTTCTTCCTCTGTGCGGCCTGCTTCGACATGAATGTCCGGCGATCAGTCTTGACCAGTTCCACAACCAATCTCGGCGGCTGTCCGTTGGATGCCGGCCAGATAGATGCCTTGTCGACCAGAACCGGCGACTTTACATCGAGGATGATTCGCACACCGTAGGGTTCGACGCGACCATACCTGTAGCCGGTAACCAGCCCGCGCCCTTTCTTGCCGCGCCCCGCAGGAAAATTCAGCTTCACGTCAGACATGTCGATGATGACGCGATAGGGATTGGCGAGGGTTCGAATCCCGAACTTCACATTCTTCGAAAGCACCGTCACGAAACGCGTACGGTTGGCGTCACCGCCGAGACGCGCGTCTTTCGCGACCGGCTCGGAGGCAAATGCGTCAGGCGCACCCATACCTGCGAAAAGAAGGAGAACACCCGCAAGAACTGCGATCGAAAACGTGATCGATCGGCAAGTGGTCAATCGTCCATCTGGTGCGCCAACAAACATATGGCCCTGTTCGTGATCCGCCGAGGTTCGATCTGAACGGGGTTGGCCGCTGCCGCGCCACCGAATCGCCCGCCCCTCTCCTTTCGTCAACATGCTAAAGACAAACCGTTAATTCAATACTGTGAATTGACCGGCAGCCGATGCGCTCGCCTCTTGCCAAGTCCCGCAATCTCCCCGTACAAGGAGTTTCCGCACGATGCCAACCGGGTGGACATGTGTGTCTTTACGGTCGGAATCGGGCGCAACCAAGATGTTCCAGGATTGAAAGTGCCTCCAAGAACCTCCACATGGTTACCGTGAGGCATGTAAATCCAAATACATCTTGTAACGGAGAGTTTCACGCACCCGCCCTTTCTCTTCAAGGTATCGAAGGTGGGAGCGCGTTTAACGATGCAAGGCGCGTCTACGCATGACCTTGCATGTCTTGAGGCCGTATCTGCGGCAAAACAACAAGCCAGCCCCGGCTGGCCGAGGAATATGACAGTAACCGGCTCCAACATACCTTCTGCACTCGCGGTGCCCCGCCCGACGTCTTTCGTCGCGGCGTATTTTGGCGATGCGCTGAGTGAGCGCCGATACCCGGCACGTTCGGGAAGGTCGAATGGGGCCCTTGAGAACATCGCACATGGACGCAAGGCTTGGGCTGGGCGAATTCGCCTGCCCGGAGTTCACGTTAGCCGCGCCTGTGTGCCGGAGCTTGCAAATTATGAGCAGCAAAATGCTTATCGACGCTGCGCACCCCGAAGAGACGCGAGTCGTCGTGGTACGCGGCAACAAACTCGAGGATTTTGATTTCGAATCCGCTACAAGGAAGCAGCTAAGAGGAAATATCTATCTCGCCAAAGTTACCCGTGTTGAACCATCGCTCCAGGCCGCATTCGTCGACTATGGCGGAAACCGCCACGGGTTTTTGGCCTTCAATGAAATCCATCCCGACTACTATCAGATCCCGATCGCGGATCGTCAGGCGCTCCTAGAAGAAGAGGCGGAAGAGCAGATCAAGGCGCAGGCCGAGGAAGCCGCGCATGACGACGCACAGTCTTCCGCGCGCGGATCAAGAAAAAGAAAGTCCCGTCGGAAGTCGGAAAAGGCCGCGGAAACAGGCAAGGCAAACGGTTCCGGAGACGCCGATGCCGTCGCTCTCGAGGCGGCGGACCTTACCGAAACGGTTTCAGAAGACAATGGCGGAGCGGAGGACGATGCGGGTGACGCGGACGCCTCGGCAAACGGCAATGGTTCAGGCGTCGAATCCGTCGGTTCGGAAGATGCGCTGGAGGAGTTGCCGGTCCGCCGTACGCGCCGGCGGCGCAACTACAAGATCCAGGAAGTCATCAAGCGGCGCCAGATCATTCTGGTGCAGGTCGTCAAGGAAGAACGCGGCAACAAGGGCGCTGCGCTGACGACCTATATCTCTCTCGCCGGCAGGTACACCGTGCTCATGCCGAACACCGCGAGAGGCGGCGGCATTTCACGGAAGATCACCAATCCGACCGACCGCAAACGGCTCCGCAAGATCGCCGGCGATCTGGATGTTCCGAGCGGTATGGGTCTCATTATCAGAACCGCAGGCGCTTCGAGGACCAAGGCGGAAATCAAGCGCGACTTCGAATATCTGTTGCGCATGTGGGAAAACATCCGCGACCTGACGCTGAAGTCGACGGCCCCTACCCTGGTCTACGAAGAGGGCAATCTCATCAAGCGGTCCATCCGCGACCTGTATGGCAAGGAGATCGACGGTGTGCTGGTGGCCGGCGACGAGGCCTACAAGGAAGCAAAGGGCTTCATGAAGCTTCTGATGCCGAGCCACGCGAAGAATGTGCAGCCCTACAAGGAGCCCGAGCCAATATTCGTCCGCCACCAGATCGAACGGCAGCTGAGCGCAATTTTCCTGCCGCATGTGACCTTGAGATCGGGCGGTTACATCGTCATCAATCAAACCGAGGCACTGGTTTCGATCGACGTGAACTCGGGCAAGTCCACGCGCGAACATTCCATCGAGGATACCGCGCTTAGGACCAACCAGGAGGCTGCTGAGGAAATCGCCCGCCAGCTGCGCCTGCGCGATCTCGCCGGCCTCATTGTCATCGACTTTATCGACATGGAGGAACGGCGGAACAACCGGGCCGTCGAGCGCCGCCTCAAGGACGCCCTCAAATCGGATCGCGCGCGCATCCAGGTCGGCCGCATCAGTCCGTTTGGGCTGCTCGAAATGTCTCGCCAGAGACTGCGCGCCGGCCTTCTGGAGGGCAGCACGGTCTGCTGCGAGGTCTGTCAGGGCACCGGTATCGTGCGCTCGACGGAGTCCGTTTCGCTCGACATTCTTCGTACCATCGAGGATACGCTGCTCAATAACGGCGCCCGCCATCTCGTGGCGACATCCAGCTACGAGGCAGCCCTCTACATCCTGAATTACAAGCGGCCGCATCTGAAGGACATGGAGGTCCGATACGGCGTAAACATCTCACTCGCGGCGAACAATCAACTGCACGGTGCCAACTTCAGCGTCGAAGAGGATACCTCGGCCGGAGCCGAGCGGGCCGTGCAAGCCACCGCCATTCAGGTCGACGATACGACACAGTTCAGTGCAGACCCCAATCAGGAGGAGAGCGGTCAGAAGCGTTCCCGCCGCCGCCGACGACGGCGCGGTCGAGGCGATCACGACGATGCGTTCATCGAAGCACAGACCGGCGATCAGCGCGATGGCGACGGACCGTCCGAGGCATCCGGCACCGATTCGGAGGAACGCGAGGAAGGCGCACGACGTCCCCGCCGGCGAGGCCGGCGCGGCGGGCGACGTGCACGTGGGCGATCGCGTTCAGCACCGGATGCGGCAGAGGCGGCTCCGGAAGGCGCCGGCGACACGCATGAAGACAGCGACGCTAAGTCCGTTCAAGCGATGGCCGCGACCGCGGAGACAGCCGAAACCGTGGCGGCGGAACCGGAAGCAAACGTGACGGTGGAACCGGAAACGAGTATGACAGCGGTTCCGGAAGCGGACGAAAAACCCAAGCGCAAACCCAGGCGCGCAGCGTCGAAAAAGTCCGAAAGCCAATCTGCCAAGGAAGACGACGAACCGAAGAAACGCGCGCCGCGTTCGAAAGCGAAGGCCGCCGCCAAGGACAAGGACGACGCCAAGGGCGAGAAGAAAGCCAAGAAAACCGCCAGCCGCAAGAAGAAGGATGAACCGCCCGCGAGCGACGGCAATGGAAGTGCGGAGTGGACCGGCGAATCCGGACCGCAGCCCGTCACCACACAAGAAGGCTCTTCCGCTGCGAAAGCGCCCGGTGAAGACGACAGGACCGAGGGGGGCGAGGCTCCCGAAGGACCGCGGCGAACCGGTTGGTGGCAACGAAGAGCCTGAGGGCGGATACTCCCAGGTGATTTAGTGGCTGATCGTTTTGCGCAACCGCAACGTCAGCTGTTCCGCCTCGACCAGTCCCGCAAACGACGCGCGGCTTCACGCATTCGCTCGGTTGTGCCGGAGTAGCAGAACCGAAGATAGTGCTTGCCGCGCGCTTCGTCGAAGTCCATTCCCGGCGTCACCGCGACGCCGCAGTCTTCAAGAATACGTCTGGCGAGTTGCGTGCTGTCGTCGGTCAGGTGGCGTACATCCGCATATAGGTAGAATGCGCCATCGGCCGGCAGGATATTCGTGAAGCCCGCCTGCGGAAGCTCTTCGAGAAGTAGATCCCGGTTGACTCTGTATACCGCCTTGTTCGCTTCGAGCTCCTCATATGCATCGAAGGCCGCGAGTGCCGCATATTGCGATATCGCCGGAGCACAGATGAAGAGGTTCTGTTTGAGCCGCTCCAGTGGCCGCACGAGTTCATCCGGCACCACCATCCAGCCGACACGCCAGCCCGTCATCGAAAAATATTTTGAGAAGCTGTTGATGACGATTGCGGAATCGGAAAAGGCAAGCGCCGTCTTCGCCGCCTCCTCGAAATCGAGGCCGTGATAGATTTCATCGGAAATGAACCAGAGCTTCTGCTCGTCGCACGCATGAGCAAGCTGCCGCAATGCATCACCGACGAGCATCGTTCCGGTCGGATTCGCCGGACTGGCCAGCAGAAGGGCGTCAATCGAAACACGCCCGTGCAATTCCGCAAGGGCTTCAGGCGTAGGCATCCACCTTGTTTCAGGGCCGGTTTCGAGGACCACCGCCTCTGCCCCAAGTGCCTTCAGAATGTGCCGGTAGCAGGGATAGCCGGGACTGGGAATCGCCACGCGCGCACCGGGATCGAGGATCGCCAGAAAGGTGAGCGTAAATGCCGCCGACGATCCGGATGTCACGACGACCCGGTTTGGTGAAACGTCGATGCCATATTGTCTTTTGTAGTGTCCGGCGATGCATTCCCGCAGTTCCGGAATTCCGAGCGCGTCAGTGTAGCCGAGTGTGTGATTGTCGAGCGCACGGTGAGCCGCTTCCACGGCGCGCGCAGGCGCAGGCGTTCCCGGCTGCCCCACCTCCATATGAATGACATCGGTGCCGGCCGCCATTTTCTCGTTGGCGACGCGCAACACGTCCATGACGATAAACGGGTCGATGGCACCGCGCTCGGCAAGCTGGCGCGGCAGACCGCTTTTGTCATCGGGTCCGCTTTGTGAGTCCATTGTCCGCATCACCGCGATCCAAACCTCAAACTTTCTTTGCAAATGAAGAGAAGTTCATACATTGGCCACTGTATCGTCCTATTCCCCCCGATCAATGCGCATTACAGGCCAGCGGTGAGCAATTGTGGCACGTAGGTGGCTTCGGTCATGCTTCGGCGTTGACGACGCATTACAAATGCGCGGGTGACATTGACCCGTCAGGTCTGGCCTTCTAGTGTTGCGAGATAAATGGATCACCTTGCAGATTCTTGTAAGCATCTGATCTATATATAAAAGATTTTTGAATCAAGCTTAGATTACGAGCGATGGCCGAGCCGGGAACGAACGTAAATCGCGGACCCGAAATAAAACACCGCCTGCATTCGCAGTGCGCGCGGGGCTTGCGATGCGTGCTGACGATCGTGCTCGCGGTTTCCCTGTTTACAGCATCCGCAACATCGGCGCGCGCGGCCGGTCTCATACGCGATGCGGAAATCGAATCCCTTTTGCGCGACTATGCCCGGCCGATTTTCAAAGTGGCCGGATTGAGCCGTCAGAATGTTCGAATTCATCTCATCGGCGCCCGCAGCTTCAATGCTTTCGTCGTCGACGGCCGTAACATGTTCTTCCACGTCGGTACCTTGATGCGGTCCGACACGCCGAACCAGGTGATTGGCGTCATCGCGCATGAAACAGGTCATATCGCCGGTGGACATCTGTCGCGATTGCGCCAGGCGGTCAGCAGCGCACAGACCACGTCCTTGATGTTGCGCGTGTTGATCCTGGCGGCAACGGCCGCGGGCGCAGCAGCCGGTGCGAATGTCGGCGCGGCGGGCGCCGGTGCGTTGCTCGGCGGCGAGGGCCTCACGCAACGTCACGTTCTGTCGTATCGACGGGCCGAGGAGGCATCTGCCGACCAGGCGGCGCTCAGCTACCTGAACGCCACGCGGCAATCGGCGAAGGGCATGCTCACCACCTTCAGGTATCTTGCGGATCAGAATTTGAGCTCCCTGAAGTATGCCGACCCCTACGTTCAAAGCCATCCGTTCCCGCAACAGCGCATCGCGAACCTTCGCGAAAAGGCCCGCAGCAGCCCCTATTTCGAAAAGCGCGATCCGGGCATCCTGCAGATCCGCCACGATATGATGCGTGCAAAGCTGTCCGGATTTCTCGACAATCCGCAAACCGTGCTGAACAGATATCCGATCAGCGATCAGTCCACCCCTGCGCGCTATGCGCGCGCGATCGCAAGTTATCGCCGGTCCGGGCTCGGCGCCTTTCTTCCCCAGATCGATGCCTTGATACAGCAACAACCGGACAACCCATACTTCCAAGAGCTGAAAGGCCAGTTCCTTTTCAAGAGCGGTGAGTCCCGCCGGGCGATACCCTCGTTGAGAACGGCGGTTCAGCTTGCGCCGGACGAACCCCTGATTCGGCTCCTGTTAGCACAAGCTTTACTTGCCGCCGCACAGAATGCGCAGCAGACCAACGCGGCACTTGTCGATGAAGTCATCTCGCATTTGCGGCGCGCCCTCGTGAAGGAGACCTGCTCGGCGTCCGGTTATCGCCAACTGGCAACGGCATACGGCATGAAACGCGATACGGCCAACGCCATGCTGGCGTCGGCCTATGCATATCAGTATGAAGGCAAGACCGCTCTCGCCAAACGACAGGCTCAGGACGCCAAGAAAATCTTCTCGCCGGGTTCCAGGAATTGGCTGAAAGCCGATGACATTCTGAAAGTGAAATCCTCCGGCTGTTAAAGACAGGAAATCCCTTGAGCAAATCCCCTCCCTCTTCGACTTCGAGCAGTTCCGGCGCAATGCAGTTTGTGGTTCCGGCCCTTGTCGGCGCCGTCGTTTCAGCCGCAGCGTTCGCTCTTTTTCTCACGCTTTCTCCAGCGACATCACCGGCTCCTGAGCAGGACGTCGCATCCAAACCCGAAACGGTCGGCAAACCGGCTGACGGGGACGCCGGGTTGAGCGAGGCCCAGCGGGCTGACGTTGAAAAGACCGTCCGCGACTACCTGCTGAAGAACCCGCAGATTCTCGTCCAGATGTCGGCGGCGCTTGAACAGCATCAGGCTCAGGAGCGGGAAAAGCTGATCCAGACGGCCATATCCGACAACGCCGACATGATCTTCCGTGACAATTACGGTCTGGAAGCGGGAGATCCGGAGGGCGACGTCACGATCGTCGAGTTCTCCGACTACAACTGCCCGTACTGCAAGCGGGCGTTCGAGTCTCTGACCAAACTGCTCGACTCCGACAAAAAGGTCCGCGTGATTCTCAAAGAGTTCCCGATCTTTGGCGAGCGATCGGAGGGTGCAGCGCGTGTTGCCATCGCTGCAAAGAACCAGGGCAAGTATTTCGAAGTGCACACGGCTCTGTTGGAGAACCGCGGCCAGAACAACGAGCAGACGGCGCTCAAACTGGCTGAACGGCTCGGCCTCGACATGGAGAAGCTTCGCGCGGACATGAACTCCGACGAAACGAAGAAAATCATTCGCGAAACCCGGGAACTCGGCAACAAGCTCGGCATCCAGGGAACGCCCTTTTACCTTGTCGGCGACCGGTCCATACCCGGTGCGCCCGACAACCTTTTGGAGGTGTTCCAGCAGAACGTCGCCGACGTCCGCAAGAATGGATGCAAGGCAAACTGTTGACCAACACCCCAGTCTGTTTTTGCAACACCGCGAGAAAACTGGTACACGGGCGCCCGGTAGACACCGTCGACTTTTCCGGTCGGCGACTGCCGATTTGAACCTCGTCCTTGCCGCCGGCGCGCCATGCCTAAACCGATCTATGTCCTGAATGGCCCGAACCTGAACCTCCTCGGTCAACGCGAGCCCGAGGTTTATGGACACGCCACGCTCGACGATGTCCGCGAACGCGTCGCCGCCCGTGCTGGAAAACACGGCTTTTCAATCGAATTTCACCAATCCAACAAGGAAGGGGAGCTTGTTGACCGGATCCAGGAGGCACGGTCCAAAGCTTCCGGAGTGATCATCAATGCCGGCGCTTATACACATACATCGGTCGCGATCCTTGACGCGCTGCTGGCAGCAGATGTCCCCTGTGTTGAAGTGCACCTGTCAAACATCTTTCAACGTGAAGAGTTTCGCCATCATTCGTATATTTCCTCCGCCTGCTTCGGTGTGATCTGCGGCTTCGGCGTGAAAAGTTACGAGTTGGCGGTCGAGGCACTGGCGGAACGACTTGAGGCAAACAAGAGCTGACGAAATCGGTCTTTGCGACCGAGGCGCGGAGCTGGGAATGACGGACAAGAAAAAGACAGAAAAGGCCGCCGCCGTAGATGCGGACGTAATTCGCGATCTTGCTGACCTGCTGAGCGAGACGGGGCTGACTGAAATCGAGATCGAGCGCAAGGACCTCCGGGTTCGCGTCGCACGCGCCGCACCTGGAGCGGTTGCGAATGTCGTTTCCGCGCCGGCCCCGGCCGCAGCGCCCCCGCCTGCTCCCAGCACGGGCGAATCGGGTAGCGACTCCGCTCTCGCCAATCATCCCGGCACGGTGATTTCGCCGATGGTCGGCACCGCTTACCGGGCCCCTGAACCCGGCGCGTCTCCCTTTATCGAAGTGGGCGCTACCGTGACGGAAGGTCAGACCGTCATGATCGTGGAAGCCATGAAGACCATGAATCACATTCCGTCTCCGCGCTCCGGCAAAGTGACAAAGATACTTGTCGAGGATGGCCAGCCCGTTGAGTTCGGAGAACCACTCGTTGTGATCGAGTAGGCATACGGCAGTCACGGACCGGTAATGGACCAACTCCATGTTCGATAAGATTCTCATCGCAAACCGCGGAGAAATCGCCTTGCGCATTCTGCGCGCATGCAAGGAACTCGGAATTGCCACGGTCGCAATTCACTCGACCGCCGATGCCGATGCCATGCACGTCAAGCTTGCTGACGAGTGCGTCTGTATCGGCCCGCCGAGACCGGCTGACAGCTATCTGAACGTTCCGCAGATCGTCGCTGCGTGCGAGATCACCAATGCCGACGCGGTGCATCCCGGATACGGTTTTCTGGCCGAGAATGCGCGATTTGCCGAAATACTCGAAGAACATCAGATCACCTTCATCGGCCCGACGTCGGAACATATCCGGGTCATGGGCGACAAGATCGAGGCGAAAAACACCGCGAAGGCGCTTGGCCTTCCCGTCGTTCCCGGATCGGACGGCGCGGTCGGTTCGGACAGCGATGCCCAGTCGGTCGCGAAGGAGATCGGCTATCCGGTCCTGATAAAGGCCGCCGCCGGTGGCGGAGGACGCGGCATGAAAGTCGCGGCAAGCGCCGACGAACTGTCCTCCGCCATATCGACTGCGCGCGCGGAATCCAAAGCCGCCTTCGGCGACGATACCCTCTACATGGAGAAGTATCTCGCCAAGCCGAGACATATCGAAATTCAGGTGATTGGCGACGGGCAGGGCAATGCCGCACATCTGGGGGAACGCGACTGCTCCCTGCAACGCCGTCATCAGAAAGTGTGGGAGGAAGCCCTCTCCCCTGCCCTCAATGACGACCAGCGTGCGCAAATTGGCGACACGGTCGCGCATGCGATGCAGGAAATGAAATATCGCGGCGCCGGCACGGTGGAATTCCTGTATGAGGACGGCGAGTTCTATTTCATCGAGATGAATACGCGCCTGCAGGTCGAGCACCCGGTGACTGAGATGATCACGGGTATAGATCTCGTCATCGAGCAGATCCGGATTGCGTCGGGCGCACCGCTCAGTTTCAAACAGGACGACGTACAGTTCGACGGCCACGCCATCGAATGCCGGGTCAATGCGGAGCATCCCGAGACGTTCATTCCCTCACCCGGCCTGATCCGTCAGTTCCATCCTCCAGGCGGATTGGGAGTGCGTGTCGATTCCGGTGCGTATGCCGGCTACACGATCCCCCCCTATTATGACAGCCTGATCGGCAAGCTCATTGTCCACGCACGCAACCGCAATGAATGTCTGATGCGCTTGAAGCGCGCGCTGAGTGAATTCGTCATCGAAGGGGTGGATACGACCATTCCGTTGTTCACGGCACTGATATCCGAGCCGGATATCGTCAATGGCTCATATGACATTCACTGGCTCGAAAATTATCTGAAAAAATCCTAGTTTAGATTCGGAACCGTTCACGACCCGACCTGAGCCATGGCATCCATCAACGACATCATGGTCGATATCACGCCGCAGGTGCTGCTCAAGGCCTACGCATGCGGCATATTCCCCATGGCGGAGAGCGCCGAAGACAGCGCCTTGTACTGGATCGAACCCGAACGCCGGGGCATCCTGCCGCTTGATTCCATCCACGTCCCGCGCCGCCTTGCCCGCACGATTCGCCGGGAGCAATTCGAGGTTCGCATTGATCATGACTTCGAGGCGGTGATTGACGGTTGCGCGGAACCCCAGCCCGGGCGTCAGACAACCTGGATCAACAATCGCATTCGCTCCCTCTACGGCGAACTGTTCGACCTCGGCCACTGCCATACGATTGAGGTCTGGAACCAGGGCAAACTGCTTGGAGGACTGTACGGCGTCCGCCTCGGCGGCGCGTTCTTCGGAGAAAGCATGTTTTCGCGTGAGCGCGACGCCAGCAAGATCGCACTGGTGTATCTCGCGGCCCGGCTCAAGCACGGTGGATTCAGCCTGCTCGACACGCAGTTTCTCACCGAACATCTGGTGCGCTTCGGCGCGATAGAAGTCTCCCGCGAAACGTTCCAGCGTCAGTTGGACGGCGCATTGCTCGGCGGCGGCGAGTTTTCCAAGTTGCCTTCCGATTGCGGTGGCGCGTTCGTCTTGCAGCTCGTCAGCCAAACATCGAACACCGGATGCTCGACTGCGTGAAGCCCCGGGCTCTGCGCAAACATCCAGCCTGTGAAAATGCGGTGCTTTTCGCCGGAGAGCTTGATCTCCTCCACCTCGACGAAGGCGGACGTCAGCGGCGCTTCGGTCGGCGGGCGGGTGAAACAAACCCTTGGAGTCACGGTCAGCGCGCCGAACTTGACGGTTTCGCCGATTGGAATCTCAAGAGGCGAAATGCGCGCGGTGACCTTGTCGAGCGCGGCGAAGACCGCAATCGGGTTTTCGATCTTCTGCGCGTGCGACGGCGCAGAGCCGAAGACACAGACAATCAGCAGCGCCTGCAGCGCTGCGCAGAGTCTCATGCAAATCCATTTGTCCGTCATGGCCTCGCCTGCATGTTCTTCCATGGTCTTATTACAGCTTTGCCGATGACTCAAAGCCGAGATTGATCCTTTTGGGTCTGGCTCCCGGTTTGCGTGTGTCAGACGGGAGGATGGCAAGACAAAGGCATCCTTGCATCTTAAAAGACGGTAAGGAGAAATCGATCGGACAAGGGCGAATTACTCCGGTGTCCAAGGCTGATAGTCGCCGGTGGCGGGCGGCCTGTCCCCGGAGACAAGCGTGCTTCCTTGCGGACGATACGCGCCCGGTGATCCGGTCATATTCGGGCGATGCGCCTTTTGCCAGGCTTTCGGCCTGTAATCCTCCTCCGTCGGCGGTTCATCCACCGTGTAGTGGAGCCAGCCATGCCAGTCCGGAGGCACCTTGGAAGCCTCCGCGAGGTCACGGTAGATGACCCAGCGCCGCGTTCCCTTGCGCTCACGGTAGTAACGGTTGCCGAACTCGTCCTCGCCGACGAACACGCCCTTGCGGAGCGTGAACAGACGCGTGCCGTAAGTATTGCCCGTCCACCACGCAAATATCTCTTTGAACAATCCCATTGCTGCTTGCCGCCTCAGGCCTCTGATGCGGGCCGGACTATGACTGTTTCGCATCACGCTGTCCAGACGTGTGGTAGGTCCGCACACGGGTTGATCGCCACACCGGCGCTGTGGACATCGAAAGAACGATTGTGACGAATTGCCGTCAATGGCAGCCTTGTCCCTGCAAACATTTTCGCTACGATAATGATGAGGCATATCAGGGGAGCTTATATTTGCCGGCGTCCTGCGGCATGCTCTGATCACCGCAGGCCCGCCTCGGAACGCGAACAGCCGGCAACGAGCGGGGCATCATTGAGTGGCAATCGAAATTGAGCGCAAGTTTATTGTGATTGATCCTTCCTGGCGGCAATCCGTCAATCAATCGCGATTCATTCGCCAGGGCTATCTCACGAACGGTGATGCCGTCAGTGTCCGGGTCCGGATCATCGATGATTCATCGGCAACACTGACGGTCAAATCGCCAAAATCCGGATTGAGCAGGTTCGAATTCGAACAGGACATTTGCCTGCGAGAGGGTCAGACGCTCATGGAGCTGTGCAACGGCAACACCATCGAAAAGACGCGTCACCAGATCGACTGGGCCGGACATATCTGGGAAATCGACCACTATCAGGGCCGCAATCGCGGCCTCGTCGTGGCGGAAATCGAGTTGCGGAACGAACAACAGAATTTCGAAACGCCACCCTGGCTTGGCAAGGAAATTACCGGCATCCCGCATTACCAGAATACGCTCCTTGCGGTCCGGCCTTTTCAAACCTGGCCGGAGCAAACCGAGATATACGAAGCGGTTGGAAACTAGCTCTGAAAACCTGCACTAGTCGTTTGTGAAAAGTGCCATTCCGGCGCTATGCAGCCTTCGCCGCGTCGACCTTCTCGCCGTCATAGTCGTGGACCCCTTTGCCGACCGCGTAACAGGCAAGGCGAACATATTTCGGAATGGTAATCGGTTTGCCGTCCCGCTCACCCTTCTCGTAATACTGAATCATCCGCTTCTTCAGCCCAAGCAGTTCCGCTGCCTCTTTCTGCTTGAGGCCGAGCGACTTCCTCCACTGCCGAAACTGTCTTGGACTCATGGTCTCGCGCTTAGAACTCTTCATTGTGTTCCCCCGATCGCACATTGTCATACGCCTTACGCAATGTCCAAATACAAATGTGCACTGGTTGCGCTTCCAGCTCTTGAAATAAACGCACTGAGTGCACACATGAGAATTCAAGAGGTGCACTTGTTGCGCTTTTAACATTGACAAATGTGCACTGAGTGCGCATATTGTCAACAAAAGTGCACTGAGTGCATTTGATTCGCTTAACCGGGCCAGGCGCCGTTGGCCCGCAAGAGATAAAGGATGACGAACCATGCTCTCCCATCTTGTCATCGCCCGTTCCGCGCTCGGGACCGCCTCACCGGACATGTCCCGACACGCCACATTCCGATGCCAGTTTGGCGCACTGCGGCAAAAGCTGATTGATGCAACGTCCTGGATTTCAGGCCGATCCTGAATTCCGGCAAGAAAAGAAGTGAGGCTGACTTACGGTCACAATCATCTTGGGGAGCTCTTGAGCTCCCCATTTTTCGTAGGATCGGCAGCCGGCCGCAATGCTCGGCTGAAAACATTCAAAAACACTGCAACCATGCGGCGTGGCAATGGCTGTACGACACATCGAATCGGTGTAAGCTCGCCCGTGTTTTCCAGTACAAGTGGCTTCCCGGCACCCGTCGGGACATCAAGCGACAGTTAAGTCCGAAATTTCCCCATGATTTCCACAGCTTGTGCAGAGCTTCTTGCACAGGTTGTTATTGTCGTGCCCACAACATTTAGCGTATTTTAACCTTCGTCATACTATATCTTGACGCCGCATCAGAATCGCGCGACGGTGCGGGTTCTTCGGGCAAGCGATTGTCCGATGTTCTCTGAACGGGCTGTACCGCGTTGCACACTTCCGGGTCGCAGGAGCCGTTGTGCTCCAGGATTTTTTCAATTCGAACCGGCAGGGATGACGGCGTGCGCGCGAGTGGCGACACGAAGTAACAGGAGGCGGGCGATCGTCTCCATGTGAGTAAGACGAATTCGAACGGCCCAGGGATGCAGCGGGCGTTCGGGAAGATCAAAAGAGGCGAAAAGCCTCGTGCGGGGATCGCGTCAGACAGTACGGCATGGGCCGTTGTTTTCAACGGTTGGTATTGCGCGTGAGTAACGCGTTCCATCAGGATTTGGGGGTTAATAAAGAGATGCGCATTGAGAGGCGGTTTACTGAAGACGGAAAATCACCTTATGACGCAATTGAGTTCCGGGACGCGGCGAGCGAAATCCGCAATCCGGACGGTTCGGTCGTGTTCCAGCTCGAAAGTTTCGCGGTTCCAAAACACTGGAGCCAGGTCGCGTCGGACATTCTGGCGCAGAAATATTTCCGCAAGGCAGGTGTTCCGGCCAAGCTGAAGCGTGTCGAAGAAAACACGGTTCCATCCTGGTTGTGGCGTTACGAGGCCGATGAGAAGGCCCTGGCCGAACTTCCCGAAGAAGAGCGTTTCACAAGCGAGACGGACGCACGCCAGGTGTTTGACCGCCTCGCGGGCACCTGGACCTACTGGGGCTGGAAAGGCGGTTACTTCTCGAGCGAAGAAGACGCTCAGGCCTTTTTCGATGAACACCGTTACATGCTCGCCATGCAGATGGCGGCGCCCAACTCCCCTCAATGGTTCAACACCGGCCTGCACTGGGCCTATGGCATCGACGGTCCCAGCCAGGGCCACTTTTACGTCGACTACGAGACGGGCGAACTGCGCCTTTCCGAGACCGCGTATGAGCATCCCCAGCCGCATGCCTGCTTCATCCAGTCGATAGAAGATGACCTCGTCAACGAGAACGGGATCATGGATCTGTGGGTCCGCGAGGCGCGCCTGTTCAAATACGGCTCGGGAACCGGCTCCAACTTTTCGCACTTGCGCGGCGAAAACGAGCCTCTTTCGGGCGGAGGGAAATCCTCCGGACTGATGAGCTTCCTGCGCATCGGCGACCGGGCGGCCGGCGCGATCAAGTCGGGCGGTACCACCCGACGCGCGGCGAAGATGGTCGTCGTGGATGTCGATCACCCGGACATCGAGAACTACATCAACTGGAAGGTGCGCGAAGAACAGAAGGTCGCCGCGCTGGTCACTGGCTCCAAGATCTGCGCCGAACGGCTGACCGCGGTCATGAAGGCCTGCATCAATTGCGATGCGGACGGTGACGACTGCTTTGACCCGAAGAAGAATCCGGCGCTGAAACGCGAAATCCGCACGGCGCGGAAAGCGAACGTCCCGGACAACTATATCCAGCGCGTGATCCAGTTCGCACGCCAGGGATATGAAGCGATTGATTTCCGCACCTACGATACCGACTGGGATTCGGAAGCCTATCTGACGGTTTCAGGCCAGAACTCCAACAACTCCGTGCGCGTCACGGACGAGTTTCTGCAAGCCGTCGAGGCTGGTGGAGACTGGCACCTCATCCGCCGCACCGATGGCGAGGTCGCGGATACCATCAACGCGCGTGAATTGTGGGAATCGATCGGCCATGCCGCCTGGGCGTGCGCCGATCCGGGCATCCAGTTCCACACCACGGTCAACGACTGGCACACCTGCCCGGCAAGCGGCGAGATCCGCGCCTCCAACCCGTGTTCGGAATATATGTTCCTGGATGACACGGCCTGCAATCTCGCCTCCCTCAATCTGATGCAGTTCCGGCAGGACGACGGCACATTCGATGTCGAGAAGTTCGAGCACGCGGTCCGGCTGTGGACCATCGTCCTCGAGATCTCGGTTCTGATGGCGCAGTTCCCGTCGCGCCAGATCGCCGAACTCTCCTACGTGTACCGCACGCTCGGCCTCGGCTACGCCAATATCGGCGGCCTGCTGATGGCCGCCGGCATCCCCTACGACTCCGAGGAAGGGCGCGCCATCTGCGGTGCCATCACGGCGCTGATGACCGGCATTTCCTACGCGACCTCAGCACAGATGGCGGGCGAACTCGGTCCCTTCCAGGGCTATAAGAAGAACGCCAAGCATATGCTGCGCGTGATCCGCAACCACCGCCGCGCCGCCCACGGCAAGGCGGACGGCTACGAGAAACTCGCCACCGCACCCGTACCCCTCGACCACGGCGCCTGCCCCGACAAGCGCCTCGTCGCGCACGCCGCCGCCGCCTGGGATTGCGCCCTGGAGCTCGGCCGTGAACACGGTTTCCGCAACGCGCAATCGAGCGTGATCGCACCGACCGGCACCATTGGCCTGGTCATGGATTGCGACACCACCGGCATCGAGCCCGACTTCGCGCTCGTGAAGTTCAAGAAGCTTGCCGGCGGCGGATACTTCAAGATCATCAACCGCACGGTTCCCGAAGCGTTGCAGACGCTCGGCTACGATGAAGACACGATTGGCGAGATCATCGATTATGCGGTCGGTCACGGCACGCTCAAGGACGCACCCGGCGTCAACCACGAAGCGCTGAAGGCCAAGGGCTTCAACGATGAAACGCTTCAGGCCCTCGAAGGTGCGCTGAAGAGCGCCTTCGATATCAAGTTCGCCTTCAACAAGTGGACGCTGGGCGAGGAGTTCTGCACCGGCACACTTGGTCTCGACACCGAGCAGCTTGATGCCGCGGAGTTCGATCTCCTCTCGGAGATTGGGTTCTCGAAGTCGGAGATCGAAGAGGCCAATCTGTATTGTTGCGGCGCGATGACGCTTGAGGGCGCACCGGGTCTCAAGGAGGAACATCTGCCGGTGTTCGACTGCGCCAATCCATGCGGCAAGACCGGCAAACGCTATCTCTCCTGGGAAAGCCACATTCGCATGATGGCGGCGGCGCAGCCCTTCATCTCCGGCGCCATCTCCAAGACCATCAACATGCCGAACGACGCGACGGTCGAGGAATGCAAGGCGGCCTATAGTCTCTCCTGGCGTCTCGCGCTGAAGGCCAACGCGCTCTATCGCGACGGTTCCAAGCTTTCCCAGCCGCTCAACGCGCAAGTGCTGGGGCAGGATGACGAAGAACAGGACGAGGCGCTTGAGGCGGTGGCCAGCGATCAACCGGCGGCACAGCGGGCGGAGGCGATCGCTGAGAAGATCGTCGAGCGGGTTGTCGAACGCGTCCGCGAGAAAGCAGAGCGCGAGCGCCTGCCGGACCGGCGCAAGAGCTATACCCAGAAAGCCATCGTCGGCGGTCACAAGGTCTACCTGCACACGGGTGAATATGACGACGGACGCCTCGGTGAGATTTTCATCGACATGCACAAGGAAGGCGCTGCCTTCCGGTCGCTGATGAACAACTTCGCCATCGCCGTTTCGGTCGGCCTGCAATATGGCGTGCCGCTGGAGGAATTCGTCGACGCCTTCACCTTCACGCGGTTCGAGCCTGCCGGCATCGTGCAGGGCAACGACTCGATCAAGAATGCCACATCCATCCTCGATTATATCTTCCGTGAACTGGCCGTGTCCTATCTCGGCCGGCACGAACTTGCCCATGTCGACCCAGCCGAAATCGGCGGGACGGCGCTCGGCTCGGGTGTGAGCGAAGGCAGGGACGAAAGCGACACGGCAGCGCAATTCGTCTCTCACGGGTTCACCCGCGGCCAGCTCAAAGACAAGCTGGTCGTGGTTGCGGGGCAGACTGCCGGGGCAACTGCGGTGGCAGCGGGGGGTGCATCGTCGGACGTATCCCAAAACACGAGTTCCTCCCTAGCGTCCGACACTGTGTCACCACAGCCGCGCAGCCTTGGTGCTGCGGCGGCGGTCGAAGAGGTTCTCTCCCCTCCGGCCGCCGCCACCTCCGATGGCGGTTTTGCCGACCGCAGCGAAACCGACCTCATCATGGAGGCCCGCGTGAAAGGCTATGAAGGCGAAGCCTGCGGCGACTGCGGCAACTTCACGCTGGTGCGCAACGGCACCTGCCTGAAATGCGACACCTGCGGCGCCACGAGCGGGTGTAG
>JALCBY010000146.1 GCA_028066055.1 Hyphomicrobiaceae bacterium | reverse complement strand
GGACGTCATTGACATCACCGCGGCGCGCGCCATGGTGCGCAACAAAATCGGGTCGGCGGCAAGCTCGTCATAAGTCGGGTTCGGATTGCGCGCGAGATACTGAATCTCGCTCTTGTGGCAAATCGGAAAACGCATCACGCCGACAACAAAAATGGAGCAATGCTCCGGGCAGAACCGGAGCGGAACAAACAGGCGCGCGGTGGTGTCAGCCTTGCCTTTGTACGAGCCCAACGAGTGTTCGTCGGTACCGTTGATGTCGTAGCCGCTCATCATCGCGGTGGTGCGCCCGAGCATGATCGGGCGTTCGTCCGCGTCCGCGGAAACATTGCCGCCCCAAATTTGCCGGATCAGGTCAACGTGGCGGCGGCCGTAATACTCGCGCGTGGTCATGCGGCCGAGCATGGCGCGCGCCGCGGTGATGTCAATCACATCCATGCGGTCAGCCTGGCCGGCAACGACTTCGCCCTGGACATTACGCTGTTGCGCCGTCTCCAGGGAGCGCGTGCCATTCATACCGGTGGTCCAGGGAGTGCGGAGCGGCGAGACTTCACGGCCGTACAAATCGCCGTCAGCGCTTCCGGGTAAATCATCCGTATAAAACTCGGCGTTCAGGTCATCCGCATGAGACGCGCCCGGGTTGATGAAAAAGCGGCCGCGGATTCGATTGTAGCCTTCCACGAGCCACTTCGGAATTTGGCGAATGTTGGTCAGGTCGCCCACGCCGAGATAGGCGAGGCTGGGCGCGTGCGAAGCGGACTCGGTCGCGGAATTGTCCACGTGCGGAAAGGTGATCGTCTCGGCTTCGCCGTCGCGGATGAACGCGCTCCAGGTGTCAAAGCCGTAAATGTGCCGGTGCGGGATTGCGAACGCGGCGATGTCAATGCGCGCGTCCAGCGTCAGGGCGCGCTCCAACGGCGAAAGGCGGAACGCGCCCTGGAAGTCAATTTGGACGGAGTCGCCGGCGGCGGCCGTGAATACGTCCAGCACTTTCAGGCGGTCAATTTTGCCGCATTCGTGCGAGAGGTGGCTGAGGTCAAAAGCGGTGCGCTTCATTTCAGAATCCAAGCGTGATCAGGGCGGTCAGGAAAGCGCGCGCCAGAGCGGGATCGAAAATATGAATCCCCACAAAAGCCGCGCCAGCCAGCAGGACGCACAGGACGCACCGCCAGCATTTTTGCTGGACGGTCGTTTTGCCGCGCTTGCCGAGCAACTTGACGGCGAGCCCGACGAGAGGAAGGATCGGAGCAGGCATCGGTTCACGATATCACATATCCGCCGACGGGGTACGAGCGGCGGCCTTTGGAACGCATCGGGCGGACGCGCCGCTGGCCCTTGGTGCCGCGGATCGGCGACTTGCCGC